>NZ_JCAFUK010000003.1:0-305331 GCF_059371235.1 Stenotrophomonas sp. YJH_SMC_29
AGGTAGTCTGGTCGTTCGCGTTCCATATGGCCCCCAAGGCGTCCTGTGCGCATTCTAGCCGGGGTGTAGGGGCAGCGCCCCTACGAAAGCGCCTCACACGCGCTGGCGGCGTTTCGGCCCCCGCACCGGCAGGACTGCCGCTGGTGGCTCGGCGTCGGGACCAGCCATCGCCACCGATGACCGCTTTTTCCGGCGCTGTGCCAGGGCATCGGAGAGGTTGACTACGCTGGCGGCGTTGAAGGACAAGGGTTTCCGGGGCTTGCCGATCGCTCGGCCGCTCTCCATCATCCGGCGCCATTCCTGTGCCTGTGCGGCAGTGAGTGACAGCCACGCCAGATCTTCCGGAAGCAGCTCACGGCCTTCGGGGGTGACCAGTCGGCCAGCCTTAAACGAAAAACCGGCCCATGGGCCGGTCAGTTTCCGATCACGCACGATCAGGCTCCATGCCAGAGTAGGAGCCGTGGGGACGGCAAGAGCCGTGCCAGCCACGCCAACACGATCTGAACATAATATACATTATGCGAAATGGCATCAGGCGCTTCGGTCAGCGCTGGTCCTCCTTCGTCGGCTCCGCCTGGCAATGGCTGGGCCTCTGGCTCGGCTCTTGCCTGCGCCCTGGAACCCCGGCCAAGGATGAGATCGCGGCATGATTGAGTTCGACCCGCACCACCGTATCGACTTGACCGGCCCTTGGGCCGGTTTTTCTTTCCTCGGTGATCGCCTGATCACGCCCGAAGGCCGCGAACTGGAGCCGCAAGATCTGGCCTGGCTGTCGCTCACCGCCTGCCAAGCGCAGGAATGGCGACGGATGATGGCGCAGCTGCGATCGGCGCCCGCCGAAAAGCCTTCCAGCACAATGGATTCGGCCGGAGTGATCGACGTGGCCACATTGATGGCACGGCGCCAACGACGGTTGTCCAAGGTGATGGCTGGCCCTGACGCCGATCCGGTGGCGGCAGTCCTGCCAGTACCGGGGCCGAGGCCTCGCCAGCGCGTGTGAGGCGCTTCCGTAGGGGCGCTGCCCCTACACCCCGAATCATTGCTCCCGGCAGCGCTGCCAGCCACCAGCAGGCGACGAGACCTGCGACCAGCCATTGGGAAGCTTGCGGAATGCCTGCCCACCGATACAGGCGAAGCCTGAGCGTTTGGCAGCATCGGAACCGAGCGGAGGAAGTGAAACGACACTATCCGAAGGGCCAGGGCGACCGGCGCGGCGCGCCTCATCTGACAATGTGCGCGCCTCAATGCGCTCGCAATAAGCCTTCATTCCAGGGTGCGGGTGATTCGGCCAGGCCAATTCTTGGCAGTTGAAAGGCGTCGTGGTCTTTGCCATCGAGTTGTGCGCCGCCTTGGGCGCTGCCGGAATGGGCTTTGGCGCGGGACCTCTCGCCGAATGAATCTGCTGCGCTGACACTGCACCGGTGACGGCAAGCAATACGCAAATCGCCCCAAGTCGAATATCCATATTCCCCTCCAGATTCGGGGGGATAGTACCTGATTTCAGTTATTTGCGTGACGCATCACGCCCTGCGCCGCGAGAAAGCCCAGTCCATCCACCGAGCGAACCAGTAATGAAGGTCAAAGTGTCTGCTCATGCTGCGACTATAGCGGCAAGCACGACCAAAAGTGCCAGGTGGCCCACGTAGTAGGCATAGAAGGCCCGTCCGGACCTCGGGATAGACCAGTCGAAGTGAGCCAGGCGCAACGCCGGCAGCGCCAGCAGCGCCCAGGCATTGCCGTTGTAAGCGCACACCAGGCCCATGCAAGCCCACATCAGCCAAGGGCGGTGACTGCCACAACGGAAACGCCCCAGATCCCACAGCTGTCCGCCCGTATTTCCCCACAAGGACGCCCGCGATTTCCAGATCTCCCCCAAAGATGCCCTTGATTCCTGGATCCGCACCTAAGACGCCCTCGATTTCTGGCTCCACATCCAGCTCGCCCTTGAGTTCCCAACTGCGCACCTGATCGGTCAGAGCTTGTCGCCTGCACTTCCCAGTTCCGCCAGTCGCGACATTGGTCGCAAGAACAATTAGACGAGATCTCGGGCCTGAACGTGCGAACAGTTCAGCGGGTTGAGCAGGACTACAACACCGCGACTTCCCTGGGTGACGCGCCACGCCCCGCTCCACCTGCTCAAGCGCGTCGCTCGCCCCCCTGACCAAGCTTTGACCTTAACTGGGCGTCGGTGACTCCCTCCCGTTCTGGTCGGCATCTGGGCCTTGTAGCGGCTCAAGCGCTGAGCTATAACGCCTTAGCCAGTCGCTATAAAGCGCCGGTGTTGTGCCCGCATAGCCAATAGGCTCCGGGTGCCCGAGGTCCACCCAATGGGGGCACGGGAATCCTTCGATTCCGGAGCCATCCATGACCGCCAAACGCCGCAGATCCCTTCGCACTTCTGCCTTCTACGCCCAATCGGGCCGTTGCTTCTATTGCGGCCTGCCGATGTGGCTCACTGCACCCTCAGAGCTCGGGCTGAAGGCCAGTAAGGCCCGAGCCTTTCAATGCACCGCCGAGCACCTGGTGGCCCAACAGGACGGGGGCAGAGACGTGTCCGGGAACGTGGTGGCCGCGCATAGCCGGTGCAACCAGGGCAGGCACCAGCGGAAGGGACCAGCCCCTTCCGCTGAAGCGTTCCGGGCGCTGGTTCAGACGCGGCTGGCAATGGGGAGATGGTGGTCCCGACTGCCATCAGGGATTGCACGTGCTTCCGTATGGCCAATTGAATTGAATCTTTGCAAGGAATCGGCAGCTGCTTGCCTGATTCGCTAGTCCACACTAGTGGCGCCCGGTTGCGGTGCTAGAACGGCGAGTCTGCTGCGAAATGGTCGCGCATTGGGCCTAACAAGGTCTGCGACCCTGTCAACACGTCCGAGAATTCCACCTGTCGCCACCTTCTCGTTCCAATATCGTTCCATCCACTCGGCTTTATCCAGGATCTTACCCGGAGCGCCTAGCAGCCTCTTGGCGATGAAATGCCGGATGAGAGCGGCCTGGCTATCGAGAATCACGACGCCCGCCCTTGGATTAGAGTCATAAGCGCTGTACGAGATCAGATAGTGGACATAGTGGCGGTCTGGCTCTTCGTCATCCCACGTCAACAGGTTGCTTAACCCCGCAGCGCGAGCATCCGATCGCACCTCTTCGCTCACGAGCACCATGGGATTGCGTGCTTCCTTACATTCCATGCGATAGGCGTCCAGCATCGCCGGTCCGAAGATCATCTGAGAATCATGATGAATGCTTCCAACTGTGAGCCCTCCACGTATCAATATATCAACCACTAGCAGGTTCTCGGCCAACATTCTGATGCAGCTCAGGATGTCGGCAAGGCCAGCAGGAGAGCGGCTGCTTGATATGACGATGCAGTCGCTGAAGTAAGTGAACAAAAGTCCTGTTGCTGGGTTGCAGCACGCTGTGTTCTTTAGTCTGTCGATGGCCTCTGCTATTTCATCAAGCTTGCTCATGTCGGCTGCCGACTCTTGGACAAGTGCGGAGAACCCGAGCATGTCGATGAAGGCGACGTACTTATCTTGGTAGAGCATGAAGAACTCCTTAGATGGTCGTGCCCATGGTGCCGAGGGCGGTTCCATTTGACCAGCGGGTGCGGGGCACGTCATAGGCCATGGAGCAATGTCAGCGACCTGGCTCGCGCACTAGTCTCGCAGAGGCTTGTTACGGCGCATCTTCGCATCGGATAGAAGCGAGCGAACGAGAGAGTTGAAGTCCATCCTGGCCCTAAAAGTTTCCTTCACCCTTGGTTAAACGAATGTCCGCTTTCGGTCAGAAGCGGACCAAAGTAGCCGGTGCTCTTCGCAGCCCGTACGCGACTTGGAGTCATATCATCAATCTGTATCAGGGCTCAGACCTAAGTGCCTGATGGTCCAATTCAGCGACACTATCCAGCTTCGGCGTCATCGCACACTTCGGGATACAGCCAGCGCGATCCGCTTATGGAACCAAACCGCACTGTGCCTTACTCTTAAGGAACATTGCCAACGGCAACCTTCGGCAATTGAATTTAGAGAATCCGGGCGGTTCATCCCGCGCGGCCCGTTAATGTCTACAGCTGTGGAGTTGTGAATGGCAGAAGATCAAGGTGGTGAAGAGGTGATTAGGGAGATAGGGAAGGCGCTAGCCCTTGCGTCTGAGCTTGATCCACAAATTGTTAGATCGCTTCGCTCCGCGATTGTTCAGGCGATGTCTGATTACGAGGACGACACGAATGCACAAGCTGCAGCCGCACTTGCGGCGGTTCTCGATTTTAGACCTGTGACGACCCAAGACGCCCTCTCGCAAACCTTGGGTGAGATCGGGAAGCTGGTCGAAGGTCTCACCGGACTGGAGGACGTTCATTACACTGTTGAGACACCAGAAGGTCGCCGAGTTCGCTCAATCCGGTCACATCTACCAACTGTATCACCCCAGCGTTTGACGGATCACGAGCAGGCAGATCTTGAGGCCTATATCGCTCGATATCTGCCACCGGACGACCCTCGCGAGGAACACGCGCCACGAGGACCGCGACTGTGACGATCAGTAAGTTAGCAATCCTCAACGCTGTGAAAGCAGCCATTTCGCGTGCTAAGGCGAGCGGGTCTCCCTACGCGCAAGGAAAGGCTTACGAACTTCGGGTGCTGCTTAGGCTTCTGCGAATCATCGATAGTGCGGGCTACAAGCTCACGTGTACCCCCAAGATGGCAGGCGTCCTGACGTTTGGAGGATCTCCATGCAAAGCAAACCATCCGGATCACGATTACATCAGTGGATCTACGTCTACTGAGAAGCTCGAGATTAGGATTTCAGTGCAGGTCACCACACTAAGCCATAGCTGGAAAGGCACGACGGTGGTCAAAGCGGCTGACCGTCACGAGATTGACGTCGGTGTATATCGTCCGATTAAGACCCGTCGCTATCCCGCATTTACGGAGTTACTTCTTGGGGTCTCGTGCAAGACTGGCGGCTGGAACAAGGCGTACGTCCGCGAGGCGCTAGGTATGCGTAGGGAGCTAGGATTCCTCACATCACCTAGGACGAGCTTGACGAGCTCAGCTCCGTGGTTCATCGCAACAGTTCCCTGCGATCCTCCGGTTCCCTTTGCCTTGTACGCGACCAACGCTGGGTCCGCCGTGTATGCGTCGTTGGCAGCTTTGGGGCTCTACGTCGAGCACTACAAGGGGTAGCGGAAACAGGCTTTGGAGTACGGATCAACTCAGGTGTGTCGAGAACGATGCCCGCTTTGGGTCGAAGGCGGATGCCATCACCGGGCCGGTCGCCGCCCAATGTCCGCTTCCGGCCAGAAGCGGACATCCACCCTGCCCTCGATAAACATCCCAAATCCACGGACGACCTTGGTCTGCTTTGGCCTTCTGCCTTAGGGCCAGACCTGAACTTCGATTTCAGCCCCTAGCGTATTTGACTCCCGCGACCTAGATCTCTCCTAGATCCTTGAGCAGGGCTTGCCCCTTCTGCAGAAACCCAACTAGCAGTCGACCTCCTGCTACTTTCCGGCCCAATTGCCCATTGAGGTAGCTGACCTGGAGACGCGCATGGGCCAGCAGATCCACCTGGGCCATGCTAGGGGTCGCGGCCTGGAGCGGTTCGCCCGGCGACGCCATCTGCCCCCCGATCGGCTGGACAACGCAAGGGCGCCGGCTGTCACTCTTCGCATACGCCGTGGCCATCATCCGGCCGTTCTTCAACGACCATCCACCAAGCACCAACTCGGTCCCGAGTTGCTCGATCGGCAATCCCGCTTCGCTAACCGCTTTCTCAAAGTTCGGCCAGAGTTGGTCCACCACCAGCCCTAGCTCGGCAGATAGCTGTTCTATTGTGAAATCTGCGCGGAAGCTGGCCTGCAGTGCAAGCTCGTAGATGCGGAGGAAGAATTGCGTAGACCCGCGCGCAGCAAGCACTACGTTGTGCTGAGGGATCAGCAGCAGCTTTGCCCCCGCGGAATACGCCCCTGTGAGAGCATCCTCTGCCAGGGTATCCGCTGCGACGACGAGGTGGTCACGAGTGAGGAGAACGTTGAGGATGCTCATTGCGGGATCGTCTAGACGTTTGCAGACTATCGCCTTCCCCTCCCCTCCTGTCCAGACTGCTATGGCCTCCGCGATCACACAAATTCTTGGTCGCCCCAATGCTTGCGAGAACGCACTTGAGATACGCCGCGGCTACCTCAAGGCGATGGAAGATGCGCTGCGGGTTTCGCTTCTGATCCACCAAGATCCAAGGCTTCTGTTCGACACGTGGGCCAGACTGCTCCCCTTGATCGCTCAAAGCCACGAGAGTGACGGCAGCCAGCCATTTGCGACCGGGATCGTCCGCTCGCGCGATCATGGATCCCGGCGGTTGGCTGGCTGAGCGTATGGTTGCAATATAGGAAGCAATCGCGCGCGGACCAGAACGCTGTTCATCGCAGACATTCTTAGGGTGCCATTGCAGAGATTTCAGCTTTTGAGGAATAAAATTTCAGTGCAAGACGGTCCATTGCAGAAGAACTTGACTTGCGACTGACGCAACGCAGAAATTGCTGATGCACGGATGATGCAATGCAGAGATTACCGGCTAACAGATGCTGCAGCCCAGCCGGCCAACTGAGGGCTTTGCCCGATGGACGAGCCGTTACTCTTGCCTGCAGATCACGATTCTAGGATGACTTGTGCCTCAATCGGCTGACCAGGATCGGGCGTCTGTGCTGGAGGGCTCCTTAGAGCTCTTGGGTGAAATTCGAGCCGCTTGGATGGAGATAGAGCATGGACGTGACCGAAGATCGACGGCGGTGGCGGCACTTTGCCAGATGTCCCTTGATCACGCCGTGGCAGTACACTCCCTGACCGCTACCCTGCCCCAGTCAGCAATCTCGCTGGTCCGGCCGCAGTATGAGGCCCTCGTGCGTGCAACCTGGGCATGTCATGCAGCTACCGACGCCGACATAGAGAAGCTTCTGGCGCCCCTGACTCTGGAGAGTCAGCAAGCGGCAAAGAGGCTCCCTGGCGTTCAGGACATGCTCGTAAAGCTTGAGACCTCTGGGCCCCGAGGAGCATCACAGTTACTGGGCAGAGCTAGGCAACGCTTGTATGTCGGCTTGAACTCCTATCTCCATGCCGGGATTCACCCCTTGGCAAGGCAGTTGAATGGCTACCCGGGCTCGCTTCTGGAGGGGGTGGTCATGAACAGCAATGCTCTTGCCATGCTAACCCTTCTGAATCTGGCCCACCTGTGGCCAAGTGAACCAGTTCTGGCATGGATGAATGCACTACATCGTCAATTTGAGGGTGTTCTGCCAGAGCTGGAGCCATTGCCCCCCTCCTCGACTTGATGGGGGCTCTACCCAACAGCCCTCGCCACAGAGCAGTCCCGGCTCGCCTGCGCGTCTAAGGTGGGGTCTATGGTGAGTGCCTCGGCAGTTGCGCCCCGCTCGTTGGGCCAAGGCCTGGCAGTTGATCTGTGTCGGGGCCCTGTCGGGGGACTGTCGTGTTTCCAAGCTCGGCACGCTCCTAATCTGGGCTCCCTACCCCTCCGGAGTTATCTTTTATGACCACCAAGACCCCGCCTCGCCTGCTTACCGCTGCTGAGGTTGGCGACTGCATTCGACAGTTCCGCCAGTTGCGTCATTGGTCGCAAGAACAATTGGCCGAGATCTCGGGCCTGAACGTGCGAACAGTTCAGCGGGTTGAGCAGGGCGACTCGGCCAGTTTCGATACCCGTCGCGCACTGGCTCGCGCCTTCGATTTCAATGACATCGATGCACTCAACAAGCCATTCTCGCTGCCGACGGACGAGGAACTGCAGGTGGCGCAAGCGCAGTTCGAGCGCGACTACATCACCCTGGCGGTGTCCCCGCTGACTGCGGGGCGCGAGCTGGCCCGCCTGATCGTTTCGTGCGACATGGATCTGTCCGAACCGGCTTTCGAGCTATCGCGCGAGGCGGCGAGCGAGTTTGCTGCACTGGTCGACTACTACCGTGAGTATCGCGACTGCCACGACCTGTACTCAGAAGTCGACAAGCTAGATATCTACGAGGAGCTGCAGCAGCACATTGAGACACTGCGGGAGCAGGGAGTGTCACTGTTTCACGGTCAGCGTACGGTCGTCATTCGGATGGGCTCAGGTGTGCCGATGGACGCCACGGTCCTGTACGTGGTGGCGTTTCGCCTCGGTCAGGAGTGCAGTCAGATCGTAACTCCCAAGGCGGCACGCATTGGCTGAGTCGCCATTCGTTACATCGACATCGCGTCTTGGCATGACAGTCCCTGGAGGCTACCCTGCACCAGTCAGCAATTTCGCTGGTCCGGCGCCAGTACCAGATCCTGATGCGTGCGAGTGAAAGCTTCTTAGCTTTCGAGCCAGCGCATTTTGATGTGCCCTGACCCCTCGCGAAGATCCAATGTTCCGATGACAAGATCATAGGCAACTAGGTTTGCAGACGCCCTCGATCTCTGGATCCACACCTGAGGCGCCCTCGATTTCTAGATCCACATCCAACTCGCCCTTGAGTTCCTGACTGCGCACCTTAGTGGTCAAACTCCCACCGGGTGTAGGCTCTTCGCCCAGTACTCGAGGAACTCCTCTTGAGCAATGGTCTCAATTGCGCCGGGCCTGGCATGCCGCACCATGTGGATAGCATCGGATGCCTGCTTGGCCTCTCCAGACTGTAGCAAAAGCATTGCAGCGACCGTTCCCGCGCGTCCTAGGCCTCCCTTGCAGTGGACCACGATCCTTTGACCACTCAGCATGTCAGCGACGAGATCAGCACTTAGCTGTAGCCAATCTTTGAGCAGTCTGTCGTCTGGTGCCGCTCCATCAGTGATTGGCAGTCCGTGCCAAGAGATGCCCTTCCCCGCCACTACCGCCGGTAAGCTCTCGATTCGAAGGTCCTTGAACTCCCAAGGTTCAAGCAAGGTGATTAGGTGAGTGGCGCCCCAGTCGCGAATAGCCAAGACGTCCACATCTAGGTCTCTCGCCCATGCTCCAGTCATGGCGATTTCTTGGTACTTGCCTGGCGCAAATGTCACCCCTATGGCGCCTCCATGGGCGCCAACGGGCAACTCTGCGATCAGTAACGGGTGGCTGAAACTGGTGCGCATCATATCGGCTCTCCCAACATCCGGTAACGTTCTACGTCGCGCGTCGGCGCGCTCCCCGCTCAATCGCAGGGCAGCTAGGATATCGGATGTTCAGATATCGGTGAGCTGGAGATGATGCCCGAGGATCAATATCGGAAAGTCAGATAGACAGTCTGTTGGCAGGTTGCTATCCTCACAGCTGGTATCGCGATTTGAGGGCTGTGTGGCCTATGTCGTTAGCCAACCGACCCTCATTTCGCCCTGGCCAGAACTGGACAATTTCGTTCGTTCAATAGGCCCCTTTCTCGCGTGCGCGTGGTGCGCGCTAGAGCGCTCAAGAACGGCTAGCTCGCCGGTAGCCGCCGAGGGATTGGCCTCACAGGCGCTTGACACCCTTGCTGCACTGCGCGTCCTGCATCGTGTTTCGGTGGAACGTTCTCGGGATGCAGCAAGGTCGCTGTACGAGCCTTTGGCGTGGTCCTACCGGTCGCCGTGGTCCCGCCAAGACGTAAACGTAGAAGCGGCGTTGACCAGTGCTCTGAGTCGCTGGGCGGCTGATTGTTCTCCGGGTGTCAGGCGGAGCCTGGGCGTATCGCTCGCCGCTACCGAGTCACGTGCGTACTTGGCAAATCTGCTGCGAAAGCATCGCCTAGAACCAAGTCTTGGCGACGGGCTTACGTCAACTGAATCACCTGAGTGGCACGCACTCAGCTTGGGACGCAAGCGCTATGTGCTCTGGGCTAGCATGCGTAACGCTGCGTCGGAGTTCATTCAAAGCGGGTTGGATGAGGCGGCGGCGCGCCTAGCGCTGGACCGCGAGATTGGCCGGAGATGCATCTGGTTGGCCGGCCGAGAACAAGCTGGGATCTTGGGCGCCAAGGATTTTTGCTTCCTGCCTAGCCAAGCCTGGCGTCAACCATTGATCTTGGATGTGGCGATGGAGACTTTCCTGCCATTAGGCATCAGGTATTGGCTCGAACCCAGTAGCAATTGGAGGCTGTAGCGCTCCAAGGGGCCTCCTGCATCTCTGAGCCCCGGCGCCCAATCGACCAGCGGAGCGATCCTCCCTGGTTGCCGTTTGTCCATGACGAGACGTAGATCAAGCTGATGACGAACTTGGAGGAGCTCCGTGGACCGGCCTTTCGCGCGTTCGTGGGGCTTGCGAGAGCATGGAAACTTACCGACAGCGAGCAGTTGCTACTGCTGGGTTGCCCCAGTGGCGCAGACTTCTCTCATTGGAAGGAGGGCGATCTGGCGACGCTGGGAGTCGATGCGATCACGCGCATCTCGTTGCTCCTGGGAATCTACAGTGCACTCCACGCCATTTTCACCGATCCCGATCAGGCGGATACCTGGCTTAGGCGGACTCACGCAAACGGCGAACTTGCCGGCGGCAGAGCGCTGGATCTGATGGTGTGCAATGGCCTACCCGGGGTGCGCCAGGTACATGGCCAGCTACGGTGTCTGGTCATCTGACCGGGGCGTGCACCTGCTTACCAGCCCAAGGCGGGATCAGGCGTGTCAGCAGAGTGCCCCTGCCTAAAGGATGGCGCGGAGATTCTTCAGGATCTCCGGCAGCCTACAAGCACTCACGCAGTCTCTTCCGGATTGCTGCCATGGCGTCGTCCAGTCCTGTGTCATCTTCTTGGTATGGCGAGCCGAAAAGCTCGATCTGTACCCAATACTGTTCCTGTCCTGGGTGGACGTAGGGTGCGTAATCGTCCAGCAGCCACGCCGAGCCGATGTCTGCAGAAGCGTTGCTTAGATCTTTCGTCGGGCCCGTCCATCTTGTGTAAGCCAAGTTGCCAAACCAGCTGGGGACTGCTCCTTCGCAAGTCAGCAGATCGGCAATCTGACGAAATTTCGGTTCCGGGACTGTTGTGAAGATGACTAGCTCATCAAACAGGCACTTCGCCGATTCCAAGAACTGGTAGAGGCCCGGGCGCGGGATCTGGCTTACCGCATTGGAGATCAGCGTTCCCTCTAAGTCCATGGCGAGGATGGTCGGGCGCATTGATTTGTGGTCCTGTTTCATTGGGGCGAAGGTAGGCGTTGCCACCAAGCCGAGCCGAGGGCGTGAACCCTCGGCTGGGTCGATGACATTAGATGTCTTCGAACTCGTCGGCTTGCTTGAGCTGGCGTTCCAGAGAATCAATGCGCTCCTGGTTGTTGGCGCTCAGATAAGCCTTATCGCCGTAGTCCAAGGCTGTCTCTGGAATCATCTCCAGTTCCACGCGAGTGGATGCAGCTTGACGGATTGCCAGCGTGGTCCATGCGTGGTCGCCCTTGACGAATCCGACAGTGAAGCGAGCCGTTACATGGTGGTCGGGCTTGAGGCCCTCGATGGAGCGGAAGTCGCTGCGCACCTTCGACGTAGCTACAGGCTGTGCATCGCCATTTATGTAAAGCGCCGCATTCCAGCTCGCCTCGCTCAATGGCAGTGTCGAGCGGTTGACGATTCGGGCGGTGATGACCGGCTTTGGACCAAAGAAGCTGTCTTCCATCAGAAACACGGTATCAACCGCAGTGACCTTCTGGAGCTCGGCAACAGTAGGAAGCTGATCAGTGACCTCCTTTCGTAGCGCTCCTATCTCCTTTGGATTGGCATCCCTGATGTGCTTGACCTGCCCTCTCACGACCTGTCTTACAGAAGCGTTTGGGTAGGCCTGGTTCAGTTTTTCAAGGTTCATCCCAGCGACTGCCCAGTTGAAGGCCGCTCTTTCGTGGTCACTGAGTTCCGCGTCGATAGCGTCGATAGACTCCCGGTACTGCTGCTGGGTTCCATTCGTAACCATCTTCTTGTCAGTCGGCCCACCGCAAGCAGCTAGCAGCGCTGCGGTTGCCAGGATGAAAGTTGCTCTGCTTCCGGCCGCGGTGATGAGGCGGCGTGGATGTTTGCTCATGCGTTCCCCCTGTCAATGAAGATGACAGAATATCGGGTTTTTAGATATCGGAGAACTGGATATAGCTTCTTAGCCCGCTCAACCAAGGCGCGGCCGTGTCGAAGTCCATCCATCGCAAAGAGTACGCCGCCCTGATTGAGGCTGTTCGCGACGCGAGGCTAGCTGCTGGTCTCACCCAAGCTCAAGTGTCGAGCATGCTGGGCCGCAGTCAGTCATTCATCAGTGACGTCGAGACAGGCAAGCGGAGGGTTGATGTGGTGGAGCTGAGGGATATCGCCCGCCTGACAGGCCTTTCGCTGGGCAAGCTGATCACAAACTTTGAGAAGCGAATCAAGGACTAAAGCCTCTTCAGGGCGGGCCGGTAGGCGCACGCTTCTTGCAGGCCGGTCGTGAAAAGGCGCATGCGCCGGTGACAGGCGGTCAACGGGTTCGAGGGGGTAGACCCTTTCGGGAGTTCGTGACGCGGATCGGCATTGACGGGTCGGGTCGAAACTTTAGCCTCTTTCGTGGAACCGTGAGGTGTGAGCTGTGGTGTAGACCCGGGAGAAGCGACGTCTTTACAGTTCTTGATGTGAAGACATTTCTCCGGCCCACTCCACAGCAGCTACGTAAGGCGCTCAAGCGCACTCCTCAATGTCTTCGATGGGCTTGTCGTGGGGCTTATCGCCTTTCGGTGCGACTGTCCGATGTGGAAGATGGCGCTCTACAGAAGCTTCGGTACGTAAAGGCTATCGCTTGGAGGCGGCGGCGCAAGATGCGCAGCTGGGCCGCGAAGCATCCCCGGTCCTTACTGCTAGCCTTTCCGCTTTGGGGTGATCCTCGGTCATTTGCTGAGATACCCGAACAGAAGCTTTTGCAGCGCATTCTTGGTGTTCTCGCGCTGGTCAGTGCGGCGGCAAGTCCCTGGGCGACCGCATGTCTCGAGCTCCAGGGGTGGCTCCTTGACATGGGTGAGGCTAAAGCGGTCGCGGAGAGCGGGCAAGTTGCATTTGATCAGTTCCAAACTGCACTCGAGTTCGCTTGCCCCGTTTATGTGGCGCTTGTTGCAGCTTTGATCCTCTTCACTGCAACTATTGCCATGCTGATGCATCGGCTGGAAATCATGGTCACGCACTTGGATGTAAGGGCTCGACCGAAAGTTGGTTTCCGATTTCACGTCGTGCAGATCAGCTCAATCGCCTTGTACTTGGGCCTTCCTGCTGCTGGTTTCGCATGGTTCCTCAGCCATCGCTCCGCCGTTGAGCCATTGCTTCCAAAGGCATTGGCCTCGCCTCTAATCCTGCTCCCGGCATGTTTGTGGCTGCTGTTGCGCCCTGCCCTGCGACGGAATCGCAGGTCGCTGCAGAAAAGGATGTTTGGCAATGCTGCGCGCGCCCTGGTCGCATCAACCTTGTCAACTGCTTTGTGTATCGGAGTCCTGTTTGTGCTACGTGTCACCATGAAGTAGACATGCCAAACTGCTTCATTACGCGGCCTTAGAGGTAGGCTCGACTCGCCTAGATCGGACCGAGATCGTATATGACCGCTTGCCTCTCCCGTAAGACGGCTGCCAAGACGTGCCCACCCGACACCTGCCGGCCCGTTGTCTTGTTGAGGCACGCCGCCTGGATGCGACTGGCTTGAAGGACTGCCTCGGGTGCAAAGCTGCCCTCCCTGCCGTGCAGCGGCTGCCCAGGGGAAGCCAGGCCGCCCTCGAGCGGTTGAACGACTGCGGGGGCCGCGCTGCTCTGCTTGGCGTAAGCAGTTGCAACGATACGACTCGCTTTAGACGACCAGCCGCCCAGAACCAACTCTGATGCCAAAGCATTTGGCTCAATGCCAGCCTCAAGCGCCGCTCGCTCGTAGGCTGGCCAGAGCTTGTCTATGACCAGACCGAGTTCTCTGCTTAGCTGCTCCATGGTGAAGTCCGCCCTGAAGCTGGCCTGCAGGGATAGCTCGTAGATTCGCAGAAAGAACTGGGAGCTTCCCCGCGCGGCTAGGACCACGTTATGTTGGGGAATAAGCAACAGCTTGGCGCCAGACGACTTCCTGCCTGTTTGGGCGTCTTCGGCCAAGGTGTCGACTGCCACTAGGAGCTGATCTGGGCGCAGAAGAACGTTGAGAATGCTCAAGACACAGGCTCCTTCGGCTGGCGAGAATATCGCGCCGAAAGAGAGTGATGTCTATAGACCCAGTCGGCGGTAGCGGCTAGAGATCGGGGGTAGTTTCTCGCCTTGCTCGCGATCAAGGCTATCTAGCAGTTCGGCGCGTTTCCAGAAACCGCAGGCTCGTCTCCCGGCCTTCGCGGTCGGCGCTGACCAGGTTAGCCGCCACCAGTTCACGGGCAACCCGCGATGCAGTCATGCGCGAATAGCCTGCCTCGCGTGCCAGCTCGAGCGGTGACCACTGGACGCTCCCAGGCATGCCGCCCTCCTCAAAGTCCGGTCGCAGCAGTGCGGCGATCAGAATCGCCTGTGCCGGATGGCTCAGCTGCTTCCCAAGGGGCAGTGGGACCGATGGAGAGCTATCGCGCTCGCGCAAGCTCATCAGGAAGCTCGGAGCGAAGAGCTGGCTGCCTGGCACAATGAAATCCACTCGATACTCGATGAGCCTGGAACGGATGTAGGGTGACACGCCCGAGAGCACGAGAATGACCCTCAAGCCGGCCTTCTCGGCTAGTCGATGCACATGCGCAATCAGGCGAGAAGGTGGCATCGGCTCCGCTTGCACCAAGACGTTGGCCAGCAGCACCCGGTGTCCCAGCAGGTCAATCTCGGCCAAGTCGAACAGGCTGGCGAGGAAGTGAGGCAAGGTGAATGCCTTGGAACTGGGCCCGCGCTCGAGCTCACCAACCATGTCGGGTAGTAGTTCCCGGAGGTAGCGGGCAGCGGCGTGGAAGTCGTTCATACAAGCGACTGTAACAGACACACTTAAGCGTAACGCGGCTCGGTGACAGTCAAATTGACCTGTTACAGTGCGGCCGTATCGCCCTGATGGAGCTCCGAGACATTGCTCGATTGACCGGACTCTCGTTGGGCACTCTTATTGCTGACTTCGAGAGGTGGCTAAAGAGGTGACGGTCGTGCCCGCCCCCGGAGGGTGAGCGCCCACCAGCAGGGTCACGCAACTACCAAGGTCTTCAGTCGCGGGCGGCGACGCCTGCTAGAGGGTCGGCAGGGATTCATGCAAAAAACAGCCGTGCAGTTGATTCATAGCGAAAGCTTGCGCTCCATCATGCCGGCCACAGGCTAGGTCTTCCGAGTCTGCCGGGATGGGACTGTCGATCGTTCCGGCGGTTCGGGCTTGTCTTCCTGTAAGCGCAATTGCGCGAGCAACTGCTCCAACGTCTCCAACCGGACCCCGGCGCGCAGCGCCTCCGCTTCAGCATGCTCGCGGCGCTCCCGTTCCTTCGCGGCATCCGTGCGGGCGCCGGTCAGTTCGGTGTGTGCGGCTTCCAAGGCCTGGAGATCTTGCGCCCACCGTGCCTGCAGGGCCTGGTGCTCCACCGCTGTCTGTCGCAATGCGTCCAATTGCTGTTGCTGGGCTTGCGCCGCTTGGCGGGTTTGCGTCAATTCCCGTTCCAGGCGGCCGTGCCGTTCGAGCCACTGACTGTTGTCGCGGTTCAGTTGCAGCAGCTCGTGGTTTTTGGCGGTCAGGGCCTCATTGGCCTGACGCAGGGCGACCTGCAGTTCCTGGACCTGGTGTTCGTGCCGGCGCTGTTCCTGGTCACGCTGCTCCTTGACCGAGGTTCGGTAGTGTTCCAGCGCCTCGCGGGCATGCTGGTGCTTTTCCTCCAATGATCGGGCGTGGGCCTCGTGCTCGGCCAGGCGCGTGGTCAGGCCGGCGATGCGCTCTTCCAGTTGGCGGATCGTCATGGTGGCATCGGCCAGTGCCGTTTGCGTCGTCGTGTGCTCGCTCTTTTCCGCCTGCAACGCGGTCTCGGTGCGCTGCAACTGGGCGCTCAACGCGGCGCCTTCCTGCCGCTGGTGTTCTAAGGCCTGGCTGCGTTCCTGCAACTGGGCCTCGAAGCCCTGACGCGCCTCGGTCACCACCGTATCGGCCTCCTCCTGCAGGCGTCCGGCCAGCCGGCCGACCAGATCCTGCAACGCCTCGCTGACCGCGACCTTGGCCCCCGGGCCTTGGCCCTCTTCTTCTTCCAGTTCCTTGAGGTGGCGGTGGATCGTGGTTTTGGAGCCCGTGTTGCCCAGTGCCACCCGCACGGCGTCGACCGAGGGGTGCTTGCCCTGCGCCCGCAGGGCGTCACGGGCCTTCTGGATATCGCTCTTGTACAAGCCGCCACGTGCCATGATCCTCTCCGGACGATTTCGTAATGTATTACATACCACGTAATTACATACTATTTCAAGATCAGAACTAGCCTTAGATTGCAATAAAAATCAGGCGGGATAATGGCGGATTATCCCGCCTGACCCCTCGCAAGTGGTACTTAGTGGCCGCCAAGTAGTACGAAATGGCCTGCGCCGGGAACTTTCGGGATTCGGTGCGCTTCCAAGCGAACAGTCCGCAGTACACTTGCTTGGCGATGCCCCAGTCCTCGGCCCCTCTCACGCGAAGTCTGTCCGTGGTGCCCTCTGGCCACGGGGTCGCGTTGTATTGCGAGAAATGGCCATGAAACTGCGTGCGCTCCGGACTCGATCACTCCGTCTGCGCTTTGCTTGGCTGGCGTTGCTTGCGCTGCTGTTCCAGCAGGTTGCGCTGGCCGCCTACGCGTGCCCGATCGCCGAGACGCCGCCGGAGCCGAAGATGATGATGGCCGGCTGCGAAGGCATGGAGATGCCAGACCCGGCCGCACCAGTGCTGTGCGACCAGCACTGTCAGCGCGATCATGTCGCCCAACCTGACCTTAAAACCCCGCAGGTCCCGCCGCTGGCATTGCCGGCGCGTCACTTCACCCTGACCGAGACACTACTGCCGCCGTTGCAGGCCCAGTACTACGAAGACGTGCCCACCTGCCAGTCCGATCCACCGCCGGCGCAGCGCTTCTGTAGCTTGCAGATCTAGCCCCCGACCGCGACCTATTCCCGCGCTGACGATTTCGGCGGCGCGCTCGTCGTTGCACGTTCGGAGGTTTCATGTCCTTTCCATTCTCACTGCACCGCCAGTGCAGAACTCGTCGTTGGCCTGCGTGGATGCTGGCCATCGGTTTCATGGTCACCCCTGCCTGGTCCATCGCGGCTGGCATCTCTTTCAATGACGCGCAGCGCCTGGCGGCCGAGCGCGCTCCCTTGCTCAAGGCGCGCCAGTCACAAATTGCGGCGACCCAGGAAGAAGCTGTCCGCGCCGCTGCCTTGCCCGATCCCAAGCTGACGCTGGGCCTCACCAACTGGCCGGTCACCGGCGCCGACGCGTTCGATTTTCGTGCCGACGACATGACCATGAAGCAGATCGGCGTGATGCAGGCGTTCCCGGCTCGCGCCAAACGCCAAGCGCGTCAGGCCGTAGCCGATCGCGGGATCGAGCAAGCCGAGGCGCTGTCGGTGGCCGAACAGTTGGCGGTTCAGCGAGGCACGGCCGAGGCCTGGATTGCCCTGTGGGCTGCTCAGCGCGAAGTTGCTGCGCTGCAGACCCTGCGGGAACCGGCCTCCATCGCCGTCCACGCCGCCAAGGGGCGTTTGACGGGTGCCACTGGCACGGTGACCGACACCCTGGCCACGCAAGCGGCGGCGCTGGAATTGGAGAATCGGATTGATGCCGCGCTGGCCGCGTTGGAAGCCGCTCGCGCTGGCTTGGCGCGGTGGCTTGGCGTGGATCCTGTCGATGTGGAAGCCGAGGATGCACCGCCCGAGTTGACGGAACTGCCTGTCGATCCGGCCACGCTGCTGGCCTCGATCGACAGCCAAGGGCCGCTGCTGCCATGGCGCTCGCGCGAAGCCCTGGCTGAAGCGGAAGTCGACGCTGCCATCGCCGAGAAGCGGCCCGATTGGAGCCTCGGCGTGACCTATGGGCAACGTGACCGGATGCCGAACGGTGTTTCCCGTAGCGACATGCTGATGGTCGAGTTCGCCATCGACCTGCCGCTGTTTCCGCGCAATCGGCAGGACCGCGGCGTGGCGGCGCGGCGTGCCGAGTTGGATGCGGTGGCCGCCGAACGCGAAGATGCCCGCCGCGTCCAGACCGAAGCCGTACGCCGCACCTTGGCCGACTGGCAGGGCCTACAACGCCAGGTGGCCCGCAAGGAAACCCAATCTCTTCCGCTGGCCCATGACCGCGCGAAGAGCGCGCTAGCGGCCTACGCCGGTGGCGGTGACCTGCAACCGTGGCTGGAAGCGCGTCGCGACGAAATTGCATTGCATATCGAACACGCCCGCCACTTGGGCGAACTCGGCCGCGCCTGGGCAGCGTTGGCCTATTTGCTGCCCGAGGAGAGCACACCATGACGTCCACGACGACCCGTTTAATGCTGGCGACTGCCGCGGTTGCACTGCTGGCCATAGGTCTCGGCACCGGCTATTGGTGGGCGCAGCGTCGCGTCGGTCCAGACATGAAGCCGATGACTGCCGCGCCGATGGCGAGTCAGAGCGAGCGCAAGGTGCTGTACTGGTACGACCCGATGGTGCCGGACCAGCACTTCGACAAGGCCGGCAAGTCGCCCTTCATGGACATGCAGTTGGTGCCCAAGTACGCCGACGAAGTTGCCGGCGGCGGCGTGCGCATCGACGCCGGACTGCAGCAGAGCGTCGGCATTCGCACCGCGCCCGTCGAAGTCAGTCGCCTGGCGTCCACGGTGCGCGTGCCGGGCACACTGACCTGGGACCTGCGTCAGGAATCGGTAGTCAGCGCCCGTGTCGAAGGGATCGTGAGCCGGGTGCAGGTGAAAGCTCCGTACACGAAGGTCGCGCGTGGCCAGCCGCTGGCGGCGTTGCTGGCACCGAGTTGGAGCAGTGCCCTGGCCGAGGCCCAGGCGCTGCGCCAGGCGCAGTCGACTTCGGCGCGGGAGCTGCAGTCTGCCGCCCAGCAACGCCTGCGCGTGTTGGGCGTGCCGAGTGGCATGGCCCGCGACGGCAGCGTGAC
Organism: Stenotrophomonas sp. YJH_SMC_29; assembly: GCF_059371235.1. Taxonomy (NCBI): domain Bacteria; kingdom Pseudomonadati; phylum Pseudomonadota; class Gammaproteobacteria; order Lysobacterales; family Lysobacteraceae; genus Stenotrophomonas; species Stenotrophomonas sp. YJH_SMC_29. The sequence goes on from NZ_JCAFUK010000003.1 coordinate 18,986, forward strand.
GCTGAGTGCACCCAGTAATGGTGTCGTCACCGAAGTGCTCGCCCGCGAAGGCCAGACGGTGATGCCAGGCACACCGCTGTTCCGCGTCAACGGCATCGACACCCTGTGGCTGGAAGCCGCGATTCCGCAGGCCAGCGCCACGTCCCTGCACCCCGGCACATCGGTGGAAGCCATCGTCAGCGCCATACCCGGCCAGACCTTCGCCGGGGAAGTCGAAGCGCTGTTGCCGCTGGTCGATATCGCCAGCCGCACGCAGCGGGCGCGCATCGTGCTGCGCAATCCTGACGGTGTGTTGGCGCCGGGCATGTTCGCCGAAGTGACGTTGCAACCGCAGGCCGGCACGGCAGTTCCGCTGGTGCCGACCGAGGCACTGATCGCGACCGGTGCCGACAGTCGCGTCATCGTGCAGGACGCCAGCGGCGGCTTCCGTCCGGTGCGCGTCTCGACGGGGCGCAGTAGCAACGGTCGCACCGAAGTCCTGACCGGACTCAAGGGGGGCGAGCATGTCGTGGTCTCCGGTCAATTTCTGATCGATTCCGAGGCCAGTCTGTCCGGCGCACTGGAACGTCTGGGGGCACCGGAAACCGCGTCGCCGGCAGTGCCCATGAAAGCACTATCGCCGAGTAGCGCGCCGGAAATCGTCCCAACATCGACGCCGGCAAAGCCCGCTGCTGTCGCACCGCCGCGCTCGTGCCCGGTGCAGTACTGGTATGACCCGATGAAGCCGGGCCAGCACTTCGACCAGCCCGGCAAATCGCCCTTCATGGACATGCAACTGGTGCCGAAATTCGGACCGGGTGCGGCGCCCGACTGCACCATCCGCGATGTGCCGTTGGCAAGCCCGGAGAAGCAGCCATGATCGCCCGCCTGATCCACGCCTGCATCGCCAACCGTGTGCTGGTGCTGATGGCAGCCGTGCTGCTCGTCATCGCCGGCGTGTGGTCGGTGCGACACACGCCACTGGACGCGCTGCCGGACCTGTCCGACACGCAGGTGATCATCCGCACGCAGTGGCTGGGGCAGACTCCACGCATCGTCGAGGACCAGGTCACCTATCCGCTGGCGACGACGATGCTGTCGGTGCCGGGCGTCAAGGCGGTGCGTGGCTTTTCGTTCTTTGGTGATTCCTTCGTCTACATCCTGTTCGATGACGCCACCGACCTTTATTGGGCGCGCTCGCGCGTGCTGGAGTACCTGAGTCAGGTGCGCGACCGGCTGCCGCAAGGCGTGAGTCCCGCACTCGGCCCGGACGCCACCGGGCTGGGCTGGATTTACCAGTACGCGCTGGTCGATCGCACCGGCCAGCATGATCTTGGCCAGCTGCGCGCCCTGCAGGACTGGTTCCTGCGCTACGAGCTCAAGACCATCCCCGACGTGGCCGAGGTCGCCAGCATCGGCGGCGCGGTACGCGCCTGGCAGATCGCGCCTGATCCGCAGGCGTTGGCCGCCCGCGGCCTCACCGTGGCGCAGCTGGTCGACGCCGTTGATGCGGCTAATGGCGCCACCGGGGGTTCGGTAATCGAACAGGGCGAAGCCGAGCTGATGGTGCGCAGCGAAGGTTATCTGCGCAGCCAGGCCGCGTTCGAGCAGGTGCCGATTGTCAGCACGACCGAGGGCGTGCCGGTGCTGCTCGGCGAGGTCGCGACCATCGCTCGCGGCCCGACCTTCCGCCGTGGCATCGCCGAATTGGACGGCGAAGGTGAAGTCGCCGGTGGCGTGATCGTGCTGCGCACCGGCAAGGATGCGCTGACCGCAATCGAGAACGTCAAGACACGATTGAAGGATTTGCAGGCCAACTTGCCCAAAGGCGTGGAGATCGTGCCGGTTTACGACCGCTCCGAACTGATCCACGAAGCCGTGCGCAACCTTACCCACAAGCTCGGTGAGGAGTTCCTGGTCGTGGCTCTGGTATGTGCACTGTTCCTCTGGCACCTGCGCTCGGCGCTGGTGGCGGTGATCACGTTGCCGCTGGGTGTGCTGGCCGCGTTCATCGTCATGCGCTACCAGGGCATCACCGCCAACCTGCTGTCGCTGGGCGGCATCGCGATCGCCATCGGTGCCATGGTCGATGCGGCCGTCGTCATGATCGAGAACGCGCACAAGCACCTGGAGCATTGGCGCGAGGAACACGGCGATGAACCACAAGGCGAAGCGCGCTGGCGGCTGATGGCGCAGTCCGCCGCTGAAGTCGGCCCCGCGTTGTTCGCCAGCCTGCTGGTGATCACGCTCTCGTTTATTCCGGTGTTCGCGTTGCAGGCGCAGGAAGGTCGGCTGTTCTCACCATTGGCCTACACCAAGACCTACGCGATGGCCGCCGCTGCCGTCCTGTCGGTGACGCTGATTCCGGTGTTGATGGGCTACTTGATCCGGGGCCGCATCCGCCCGGAGCAGCAGAACCCCATCAACCGGGTGCTGATCGCCGGTTACCGGCCGGTGCTGGACTGGGTACTGCGGCATCCGCGCCTGACCTTGGGGTTGAGCGGCGCGCTGTTGCTACTGACCGTGATTCCGTACACGCGCCTGGGCAGCGAGTTCATGCCGCCGCTGGAGGAAGGCACGTTGCTGTACATGCCCACGGCGCTGCCGGGCCTGTCGGCGGACAAGGCCCGGCAACTGCTGCAACTGTCCGACCGCATGATCAAGACCGTGCCCGAGGTCGCGCACGTGTTCGGCAAGGCTGGTAGAGCCGAGACAGCTACCGATCCGGCACCGATCGAGATGTTCGAGACCACGGTGACGTTCAAACCTCGCGACCAGTGGCGGCCGGGGATGACGCCGGACAAGTTGCGCGCCGAACTCGATGCTGCAGTGAAGGTGCCGGGGCTGACCAACCTGTGGGTGCCCCCGATCCGCAATCGCGTCGACATGCTCGCCACCGGCATCAAGAGCCCGATTGGCATCAAGGTATCGGGGCCGGACATCGGCGTGATTGAGCAGCTCAGCAGCGACGTCGAACGCGTGGCCAAGACCGTGCCGGGCGTGCGTTCCGCGCTGGCCGAGCGCGTCACTGGCGGGCGCTATGTCGACGTGCACATCCGCCCGGGGATTGCAGCACGCTACGGCCTGAGCCAAGCCGAATTGCAGACGCTCATCGCGACCGTGGTCGGCGGTGATCCGATCGGCGAGACGATCGAAGGCCGCGAGCGTTACCCGATCGTGCTGCGTTACCCGCGTGGACAACGCGACTCGCTGGATGCGCTGGTACAGCTGCCACTGGTCGCACCCGGTGGCGTGCAGCTCACCCTGGGCCAGGTAGCCGACGTGTCGTTGAGCCCCGGGCCACCCATGCTCAAAAGCGACAACGGCCGCCTGGTCGGGTACATCTATGTCGACGTTGCTGGCCGCGACCTCGGATCGGTGGTCGCCGACTTGCAACGCGCTGTTGCCGTGCAGGTGAAGCTGCCACCGGGTTACGGCATCGCCTGGTCGGGTCAGTACGAGTACCTGCAGCGCGCCTTGGCCCGGTTGCAGTGGGTGGTACCGGCCGCACTGGCCATCATCTTTCTGGTCATCTGGCTGGTTTTCCGGCGCTTCGGCGAGGTCGCGATCATCCTGCTCACCCTGCCGTTGGCGCTGGTCGGCGGGCTGTGGCTCATCTGGATGCTGGGTCATGCCGTGTCGATCGCAACGATGATCGGTTTCATCGGGCTCGGCGGGGTCGCCGCCGAGTTCGGCGTGATCATGCTGCTGTACCTGCGCCACGCTTGGGAACGGCATCTGGCCGCGGGCGAACCGGCCACGGTCGCCACGCTGGAAGCCGCAATCCGCGAAGGCGCGGTGCTTCGCGTGCGCCCCAAAGCCATGACCGTCGCCGTGATCTTCGCCGGCCTGTTCCCGTTGTTCATCGGCGCCGGCGCCGGCTCAGAGGTCATGCAGCGCATCGCCGCGCCGATGCTCGGCGGCATGGTGACCGCGCCCCTGTTGTCGATGCTCGTCATTCCGGCCGCGTTCCGCCTGCTGCGCGGGCGCGCTCTGTCTCGAACTTCGTCTGCCGTATCGGTGGACACCGCGACGTGAGCGGCGCATTGGGTTCGCTCACTTGACAACTTTAGGAGATTCATCATGAAACGTCATTTCGTTACCGCTATCTTGACTGCCGCCCTCGGAATGTTGAGTGCTTGCACCACCACGACCGCCGCGCACCGTCTGGGCTCGGTCAAGACCGTGTCCGACCACACCCTGCAGTTGTGCTTCGATCCACAGGCAGTACCGCCGGTCGCCGGCCAGCAGGTTCAACTGGTACGCCGCCAGCAATTCGGCAACCCGAAGTTCCCGCCGACCTTCCGCGAACGCCCCGTCGGCACAGCACGGATCGATGCCGACGTAGCTGGGCGCTGCGTGGCCGCTACGTTGGTCGAAGGCAAGGCGCGCCGCTTCGATGAGGTATATCCGCTATCGGCCGACCGTAAGCCGCATTGAAGCAGCACCACCGGAACCAACGACGGCAGTCCGATTGCGCTGCCGTCGCACCAACCTGCAATCGAACTACGCAACTACCGAAGGAGAACCGTATGAAAATGACCCTATTCGTTTCCGCATTGACTACGCTGCTGTTGGCGGCCTGCTCGCAGGCACCCAGCGGTGACACCGCTATGCAAGGAACCGACAACACGCCCATGCCAGCTGCGGAGCACGCGCCAATGGCCGACCAGGCAAAACCGGCCACTGGCGACATGGCGCAATCGGCCAAGACGGCATCGGCTACGGGTACTGTCGAAGCCGTCGATGCGGCCGCTGGCAAGATCACCATCGCCCACGGCCCGGTGGACGCGCTGGGTTGGCCGGCGATGACGATGGGCTTCAAGGCCACACCTGAACAAATCGCCTCGGTACAGGCGGGTCAGAAGGTACATTTCGAGTTCCAGGCACAGGCCATGGAAGCGACGATCACCCAGATCATGCCAGCCCAGTAAGCTGAATCCCAGCGGCGCATGGTGGCCATGTATCGCCATGCGTCGCACTGGCCGTTGCCGTTGGGTCGGCTAGTCGCGCGTTATGAAATTGCGCCCGAACGGGCCTTACGTCGTGCCTCTCGTGCGTCGCGAGAATTCCCGCACCTCCCTGGATGACATCAGGGCGCCGATGAGGATCTCGGCGCAATTCACATCACACCTCGCGCTAGACAACAACGATGTGGGCGATTTTCCGGAACCTTACGAAAACGAATTGGTTTTGGCTTCGTAGCGTGGTTAGCCGCCCGGCCCGCCACCGATGGTGACCAGGTCGAGCATCAAGCTTGCGTCCACTATTCGTTCTCGTTGAATGAACCACGCGACAAGCCGTTCTAGCCGCGCCGACAGATGCCTTGCAACATCAGAATTACTGCACCGGTGACGATGGCGACATCGGCTAGGTTGAATGCGGGCCAGTACCAGTCGCGCCAATGCCACTGGATGAAATCCACCACGTGCCCGCGCAGGATGCGATCCACCGCATTGCCCAAGGCGCCGCCGATAACAAGGGCGTAGGCAAGCGCCGGCGGCCATGCATGACGTGGCAGCTTGGTGAGCCAACGCGTCAACAGCGCGGCGACCGCCAGCGCCAGGAACGTCAGGACATGGCGTTGCCAGCCGCCGGCCGAGCTGAGGAAGCTGAAGGCGGCGCCCGTGTTGTAGGAGCGGTACCAGTTCCACCAAGGGTCGACCACGGGCACCGCGATGTGCTCCGGCAACGCGGTCAGCACCCAATACTTGGTCAGATGATCGACCGCCAATACGATGGCGGACACACCGAGCCACGGCAGTGCGCTCGGCATTCGCGGCGCGCGGCCCTGCGCGGTGTGTATCTCACGCATGATTGCGCTCTCGGGCCGGCCACGCCGCTCGCAGCAGCGCGGGAACGCGCCCGGCGTCACGCGCCAAGAGCATGCTCGCCAACGCCAGATAGAGCCAGGCGATGGCCGTCAGCACGAAGATTTCCCGCTCGGGGTTGGATTGGTAGAAGAACGCCAGCATCAGCTGCCCGACGAACAGCACCGCCAGCGCCACGGCGCCAACCAGGCTCAGTCGCATGCGCACCAGCAATGCCAGCGCGAACATCGACTGAGCGGCGGTCAGGAAGAATTCCTCGTGCTGGCGTGCGCCCAATGGCAATGAGGTCAACTCGCCGGCGCCAATGCTCATGGCAATCGGCAACATGCCTACCAGCAAGGTCCACTGGTTGATCTTGTCGCTGATCATGGTCGTCAGGCCCGCACGGGCACGGCCGTCCAGGACGAACAGGATCGCGATGGTGACCGCCGGCGCTTCGCTGGCCAGCGGCGCCAGCCACTGGATCAACAGGAACTCGTCCATCCCCAGGCGCCGGCCGGAAGCCACCAGCGATTCGGCGAAGGGTTCGGCCGCCAGCAGGATCACGCCTGCGGCCACCACGCCCATCAGCACCATCACCGTCCAGCGCTTGCCGGGCGAGAACCGCGCGATCACGGCTCCCGGGCCCGGTTCTTCGTCTTCTTCCTCTTCTTCGTTCTCCGTCTTTGATGTGCGCCACAGGTACAGGAAGAACAAGGCACCCAGCACGACGAAATCGAACAGGCCGATGCGATCCTTCAGGATGATGACGAAGGCATACGCGCTCGCCAACGCAAGGAAGACGATTTCGACCGAATTTTCGACCTGCAACGCAATCCCGCGTTGCCGCGAGCGCCACCAGTGCAACCCCACCAGCAGCGGCCAGGCAAGCCCGATCAACAGCCGATTGGCACCGGTCATGTTGGCGGCGGCGTAGGCCACATACCCGGACGCCGGATCTTGGCCCGCGCGGTAGGCGTAGTAGAAGTCCACCGCGTATTCGGGGAGCACCGTGATAAGTGCGACCACCGCCAGCACGAAGCTGGTGGCGATGTACTTCTCGGCAGCCTCCGCGCCCCACGACAGCAGGAAGCCGGAGGCCAGAATCGCCATGCCGAACAGCGCCATGTCGCCCAGGGCGCCGACGCTGCTCCCGGACGCGCGCAGGTACAGCGCGGGCACGACGGCCAGTGCTGCCAGCCCCACTGGAACCAAGAATTCTCGGACTGCGCTGTGTGTTTGCATGACGTGCCAGCTCCCTTGGGTCCTACGCGGTGCCGTCGATGGGGAATGCTTGCTCCACCGGGCTGATATAGACCCAGCCCGCGTCCGGTCGCCCCGTCCGCCCGACACGGCGGAAGATTTCCACGGCCCGAGCCACGTCCTCATCCTTGCAGAACAGCTCCATCTGCACCTCATTGATCACCTGGTCGCCGAACTCGACCGAATACTCCTGCTCGCGCGCACTCAAGGCGCGCAGCAGTCCCTTCACGTCGAACAGGCTCAGGCGCTGGAAGCCGGCGGCTTCCAGCGCGTGGATCAGGTCGGAAACCCGGTTGCGGTGCACGAACGCCTTGATCTGTTTCATCACACGGTCTCCTGCGGGTTGGATCCGGCCGCCTTGCGTTCGGCGCGGGTTTCGAGCCATTCATACAGCACCGGCAACAGCACAAGCGTCAACAGCGTCGAACTGATCAGGCCACCCACCACCACGGTCGCCAGCGGACGCTGCGTTTCCGCGCCTACGCCGGTGGACAGCAGCATGGGCACCAGGCCGAGAATGGCGACGCTGGCGGTCATCAGCACCGGCCGCAGGCGCAGCGCGGTGCCCTGTACCACCGCTTCGCGGACCGACAAGCCCTTGTCGCGCAGCTCGTTGAGGAAGCTCACCAGCACAATGCCGTTGAGCATGGCCACGCCGAACACGGCGATGAAACCGATGGCCGAGGGCACCGACAGGTACTGTCCGGTGACCGCCAGAGCGATCAGGCCGCCGATGGTGGCGAACGGCACGTTTGCGATGATCAGCGTGGCGTACTTGACCGAGTTGAACGCGGTGTAGAGCAGCACGAAGATGAAGAAGATCGTGACCGGCACGATCAACGCCAACTTGGCTAGCGCCCGTTGCTGGTTCTCGAAGGCGCCGCCCCATTCGATCCAGTAGCCGGGAGGCAAGTGCACCTGCTGCTTGATCGCCGCGTTGGCGTCCTTCACGAAGCCATCGACATCGCGACCGCGCACGTCCATCTGGATCACCGCGTAGCGCTGCAACTGCTCGCGGCGGACGAACGAATAGCCTTCGGCGATGCTGATCTCCGCCACGCGTGACAGGGGCACCAGCGCACCGGAAGCCGTTCGCAGGGGAATGTGACGCACGGATTCAACGGACACGCGGGCGCTGTCGTCGAGGCGCACGGCAATATCGAAGCGCTTGACGCCGTCCAACAGTACGCTGACCGGTTCGCCGCCCAGCCCATTGCGCACGATCGTCAGCACGTCCTCGGCATTCAGCCCATACAACGCCAACTCGTCCCGGTTGACCTGGATGCGGATCTGCGGCTTGCCGAGATTGGCTTCAAGGGCAAGGTCGGCGACGCCCGGCACCGTGGCAAGGGTGCTCTTGAGGCGCCCGCTAAGCTTGTCGAGTTCGCGCAGATCCTCACCGTAGAGCTTTAGGGCAAGCGTGGCGCGCACGCCGGAAATGAGCTCTTCCACGCGCATCTGGATCGGTTGGGTGTAGCTCGGCACTACATTGGGCACCACCTTCTCCAGCGTTTCCTGCATCGCCGCTTCCAGCTCTTTGATATTCCGACCGGTGGTCCACTCGTCCTCCGGCTTGAGGGCGGTGTAGATCTCCATGTAGTTGACGTCGGCGGTGTCGCCCTTCTCGGCACGACCGATCATGGAGAGGGTGGTTTCCACTTCCGGGAATTGCTTGAAGGCTGCGGCGATGGTGTTGCTGGTGCGGATCGATTCGTTCAGCGAGGTCGATGGAATGCCGGTCACGCGCCACATGATCGAGCCTTCCTGCAGCTGTGGCATGAACTCCTTGCCCAGGAACGGGAACAGCGCCAGGCTCACGATCAGGGCTGCCACCGCACTGATCACCACCGTCCGCTTTTTGGCCAGGGCCTTGTCCAGCAATGGCCGGTAGATGCACTTGATCCGGGCGACCAGCCAGGTGTCGCGCTCCTCCTTGGGCTTGAGGATCATCGACGCCAGCACCGGAATCAGGGTCAGGCTCAGGATCAGCGAGCCGGCCATGGCGAAGGCGATGTTGAACGCCATCGGCTTGAACATCTTGCCTTCGAGGCCTTCCAGCGCAAACAGCGGCAGGAACACCACGATAATGATGATGATGGCAAAGGCGATCGGGTTGGCGACTTCCTTCGCCGCCGCCAGCACTGCCGAAGTTCTGTCGACCTTCTCGCCGTGTTCGAGGCGTTCGGCCATGATCCGGAACGCGTTTTCCACCATCACCACCGCGCCATCGACCATCATGCCGATGCCAATGGCCAAGCCGGCCAGCGACATCAGGTTGGCCGATAGTCCGGCTTGGCCCATGCCGATGAAAGCGATCAACATCGCCAGCGGCAGGGTAACGATCACCACCAGCGCCGAGCGCACCTCGCCCAGGAACAGGAACAGGATGATCGCGACCAGGATGGAGCCTTCGATCAGCGCCCGCACGGCGGTTTCCACCGCCTTGTTGACCAGGTCGGTGCGCTCGTAGATGGGGCGCAGCACCATGGTCTTGGGCAGCGCCGCCCGAACGACCTCCAGCTTGCCCTTGACGGCTTCGACGACGTTTTTTGCGTTCTCGCCGATGCGGGCCAGTGCCTGGCCCATGACGACCTCTTGGCCATCACGGGTCACGGCACCGAAGCGCGGTGCAGGGGCCTCCGTTACGCGGGCCACGTCGCGCAGGTACACCGGAACGCCGTCTTCGGACTTCAGCACGATGGCGCCAATGTCCTCGACCGACTTCAGCAAGCCCAGGCCACGGACGAGGAATTGCTCGCGGCCGACATCCATGACATTGCCGCCGACCTGGCCGTTATTGGCGGGGATGGCGTTGATGACATCGCTGAAGCCCAGGTGGCGTGCATACAAGCGCTGAGGATCGATCTGTACCTGGAACTGGCGCTCGCCGCCGCCCCAGGAACTCACGTCGTCCACGCCAGGCGCGGTGCGCAGGATCAGGCGCACCGTCCACTCCTGCCAGGTGCGCAGGTCCATGTCGGTGACCTGTTCCTTGCTGACACCCGGGGCGCGCTCGACCGTGTACCAGTACACCTGCCCCAGCCCGGACGTATTCGGGCCCATGCTTGGTTTCCCGTAGCCTTCTGGCAGGCGATCGCCGATTTCCTGCAGGCGTTCGTTGACCAGCTGACGGGCGAAGTAGATGTCCATGTCGTCCTTGAAATAGACCGACACGTACGACAGCCCGAACAGACTGACCGAACGGATTTCCTGCACCTTGGGCAAGCCGGCCAGCGCCGATTCCACCGGCGTGGTCAGCAACTGCTCGACATCCTCGGCCGCCAGGCCCGGGGATTCGGTGTAGACATTGACCTGGACCGGGGTGACGTCGGGAAACGCATCGATCGGCACGTTGCGCACGGCGCTGATGCCGAGGAAGGCCACCACCGCGAACACGATCAGGACCAGGAACTTGTAACGCAGGGACAGTTCGACCAGGCGATTCAGCATGGCGCGTTACCTCGCACCCTTGTGCGCAGTTCGCGGCTCATTCTTCTTCTCCCAACTGGGACTTGAGCATCTGCGACTTGAGCGCAAACGCGCCTGCGACCACCACCGTGTCGCCCGGCTTGAGACCGTCCCGGATCAGGGTCCGGTCGCCGATCACCTCGCCCGTGCGCACCGGCACCGGCTCCAGAGCACCTTCCGCGTTGCGGCGAAAGACGACGGTGTCACCGGCCAGTTGCACCAGTGCGTCGTTTGGCACGGCAACCTCCGTGGCGGCACGGCTGTCGGCCTGGGCGCTTCCCGTTGCCTCGAAGAACACATCGACGAAGTCACCGCTGTGCAGGCGATCGCCCTGGTTCGGCACCTTGATGCGCACGACGGCATTGCGCGTAGCGTCGGAGGTGCGGTGCGCGGCCTGCTGCACGGTACCGGCCAAGCGCTCGCCGTCAAAGAGCACCACCGCTTCCTGGCTAGGGCGGATGCGGTGTGCGGTACCCGCCTGCAGCTTGGCATCGACCCATACGACGGACTCATCGACCAGACGGAACAAGGCCTTGCCCGGTTCGATACGCTCACCGACGACGAAGTCGTCTTCGGTGATGCGGCCAGCATGCGGCGCGGTCAGCGTGAACTGGCCGTTGACGCCACCGCTGGCGGTGCCAGGCAGTCCGTAGGCCTGCGCCTTGGCCCGGGCGCGATCGACCGCGACCTTTGCTTCGGTAATGCGACGGCCGGCGACGGCTTCACGGCCAAGTGCTGAAACCCGGCGCCATTCCTGTTCGGCGATGCGCAGCTCGGCTTGCGCGTCGGAAACATCGACGCTTGTCAGTGTCGCCAGCGGCGCGCCGGCGCGGACTTCATCGCCGAGCTTGGCGTGCCGGCGCACGACCAGCGCCTCCACCTGGGGGGTGATCAAGGTCGTGCCATAGCCCGTATCCACCACTTCGCCCGGAGCGCGCAGTTCCTCGCTGAGCGCCGACGGCCGCAGTGTCTGCAAGCGGATGCCGGCGGCTTTCATCGCGGCATCGTCCATCTTCACCGAACTGGCGGCTTCTTCTTCACCGCCTTCGGCGTGGCCCTCACCACCCGCCTGTTCGGAATTCGCGGTTTCGGCCCCAGGCTTGGCCGCGCCTGCATCGGGGGATTTGGAACAAGCGGCCAGCGCCAGCAGCAATGCGGCGGTCAGCGGCAGGGTTAACAAACGCATGCGATCCATCGAAATCTCTCTCATGGGGTGCCTTCCATACCGGCCCAGCGTTCAAGCTGACCGGTGGCGGCGAGGTAGTCGGCATAGCTGCGCCACAGGCGCGCCTCAAGTTCGGCACCAGCGAGCTGGGTGTCAAGGGTCTGCTTGAGCTGCAACAGGTAATCGGCGGTGGACAGTTCGCCTTCCTGCCAGAGTTTCTCCAGCAAGCTGGCGCGGCGCTCCACATCGGTGCCCCTGCTACCTTGCCAGCGCGACCAGGCGGACTGCGCGGCACCGTAGCTGCCGATGGCGCGCTGACGATCCGCTGTCAGTTCCATTGTGGTGCGTTCAGCCACCGCTGCGGCCACATCGGCCTCGGCGGTGGCCGCCGCTACTTCGGCACGATATGAGTTGCGGACGAACAACGGAATGCTGATCGAGAAACCGACAATGTTGTCAGTCACCGGGCCGATGTCCTTGCGTCCGCCGCGAACGGCCAGTGTCGGGTTTGCTATGCGATCACGACGCGCCACCGTGACATCCCGCTCGGCAGCCAGCGCCGCCGCATGTGCGACCTGCCACTCCGGCAATTGCTCGACGCCTTCCGCAGGCGTAACAGGCGGTGGCAGGGTTTTGCTGGGCAAGAGTACGCTCGCAACCAATTCGGGGCTGCCGCCCACAGCCCGAAAGCGCGCTTCGGCTTCCCCGCGTTCTGCAATCAGCTGGGATTGCTCGGCTTGCGCTTCGTCGTGGGCGAGTTGAGCGAGATCCCGCTCGATTCCGGAAATGTCGTCGGCTGCGAACTGCTTTTCGGCCAGCATTGCAAATCGGGACACCAGTTCCAAACGGCGCTCGCCAGTACGGAACCGCTGTTGTGCCGATTGCAGATCAGCCCAACTGGCGAACCATTGTTTGACGAAATCGCGACGGTGCATTTGCGCTTCCGCCGTGGCCTGATCGACCCGCGCTGCGGCTGCATCACGGCGTACGCGGCGTTTGCCACTGATATCAAGCGTGAGGCTGAGTCCAGCAGTCGACGTACGTTCGTCGCCTTCTTCCTCGCGGGTCAGCTCGACTTCGGGGTTGTACAGCGGCTGTCCCGCTGCTGCCAGCCGTGCGCGAGCGGCAGCGAGTTGTGCTTCGGTGGCACGGTAACTGGGATGGCGCTGCCAAGCGGCCAGAAGCGCCGCGCGGAGGGGCGCCGGGGCCATGGCCCCGGGCGCTTGGGCGGCCCATGCCTGTCCTGCCAGCAAGCAGGCGAACAGCGCGATGGCCAGCCAGGCGACAGCGCGTCGGCGCGTCGAACGAACAAGGTGCATTGGAAGGATCCTCTGAATCGACAACATTCCTCGACGCTCCGCGCCGAGGGGGCAAACCACAGGCCGGTTAGGCGATCGGTGGCCTAAGTTCCAAACAAGACGTAATGCTGCGCCGCACGCCGGCGAGCAGTACCGCCACATCCTGCGGTGGGAGGGGGAAGCTGAAGAAGGTTTCGGGCGCCATAACGGCGGCGTGGTGGCAACTGCAGTGCGAACACCCGCCGGGCTCCTTCCTCGACGCACCCTCGCCATCGTCCGCTGGCACATTCACTACGGTCTCGAGCGAGGCCTTCGTACCATGGCCCAGATCAACGAAATCATGCCGGGTACACGCGGCGGCAGCGCCAATCTTCATGACGAAGATCAACAGCACCAGCACAACCAACCGCGCGGAAGTGCGCAAGCGCGCAAGCAAGGCACGGGACGCGGCGGACTTCAACCCTCCGGCATGGCCAGCAACAGGTGAGCTTTGAAATATCATTCAGGATGCCTGTCGCCTCGCCAAGCCTATAGCCGCAATGCGACCGCAATGGCGGCGTTGACGAACACGCCCGTGAGGGTTCAGTGGACGGCTACCTGAATCCCCAACACACTTAGATCCGTGCCCGCCCCCCAAAAGATAGCCGTGCACGAGCGCATGGAAGGTTTCAAAACAGGAGAAGAACTTAGCGACTTCCTTCGACCGTGTCATGGCGTCCTCCTCTCACTTGCGGGCCGAAGATAACTTCCGCAGCAAGCGCATGCCGTTGCCGACGACCAGCAGGCTCGCGCCCATGTCGGCAAACACCGCAGCCCACATCGTAGCCTGACCAGCTAAGGTGAGCACCAGGAACACCGCCTTGATGCCGAGCGCCAGAGCGATGTTCTGTGCCAAAACCCGGGCCGTGGCCTTCGACAGCCCGACGAAGGCGGGAATCTTGCGCAGGTCGTCGTCCATCAAGGCCACATCGGCGGTTTCGATGGCGGTGTCGGACCCGGCCGCGCCCATCGCAAAGCCGATATCAGCCCGCGCCAGCGCCGGGGCATCGTTGATGCCGTCGCCGACCATGCCGCTGGTGCCCTGTGCGGCGAGGGCTTCCATTTCCCGCAGCTTGTCTTCGGGCAGCAGGTTGCCCTGGGCCCGGTCGATGCCGACTTCGCGGGCGATGGCCTGCGCGGTGTGCGGATTGTCGCCAGTCAGCATCAGGGTCTTGACGCCGAGTGCGTGCAGTTCGGCAATGGCCTGTCGGCTGCTGTCCTTGACCGTGTCGGCCACGGCGAAGAGGGCCTGCACGCCATCGCTTGCCACCAGCGCCACGACGCTCTTGCCTTGTGTTTCCAAGCTGCTGAAATGCGCTTCCAACGCTGCCGAGCTGGCACCCAGCTCCTGCACCAGCCGATGGTTGCCCAAGTGGTAAAGCACACCTGCCACCTGGCCGCGTACGCCGCGGCCCGGCAAGGCGGCGAAGTCCTCGACTTCACGCACGGTCACCGCATCGTCCTGTCCCGCCACGGCAATGGCCTTGGAGACGGGGTGGTCGGAGCGAGCGGCCAAGCTGACCGCGACCGCGCGAGTCAGGCCTGGGTCCGCCTCGCCCCATGCGACGAAGTCGGTCTGCTTGGGTTTGCCGTGGGTGATCGTCCCGGTTTTGTCGAGCGCCAGCCATCGCAGCTTGCGACCATTCTCCAGGTACACGCCGCCCTTGATCAGGATGCCGTGCCGTGCCGCCGCGGCCAGTCCGCTGACGATGCTCACCGGGGTGGAGATCACCAGTGCGCAAGGACAGGCGATCACCAGCAGCACCAGCGCCCGGTAGGTCCATTCCAGCCACGCCGCGCCCATCAACAGGGGCGGCACTACCGCGACGCCGATGGCGACGGCAAACACCAGCGGGGTGTACCAGCGCGCAAACTGGTCGACGAAGCGCTGGGTGGGCGCACGATTGCCCTGCGCCGCCTCCACCGCGTGGATGATGCGCGCGAGGGTGGAATCATTGGCCGTGGCCGTGACCCGATATTCGAGCGAACCGGCTTCGTTGACGGTGCCGGCGAACACCAGATCGCCCTCGGCCTTTTCGACAGGAAGGCTCTCGCCGGTGATCGGCGCCTGGTTAATCGTGGAGCGGCCAAGGACCACCACGCCGTCCAGCGCGATGCGCTCGCCCGGCTTGACCCGCACCCGGCTATCGAGCGCGACCGTCTTGGCATCCGCCTCGACCCATCGGTTGCCGTCCTGCAGCACCGTGGCCCGTTCGGGCGCCAGGTCCATCAAGCCCCGGATCGCATTGCGCGCGCGATCCAGCGATCTGGCCTCGATCACCTCGGCCAGCGCGAACAGCACCATCACCATGGCCGCCTCCGGCCAATGGCCGATCAGCATCGCGCCGGTGACCGCGATCGACATCAGGGCGTTCATGTTGAGATTGCGGTTCTTCAGCGCAATCCAGCCCTTCTTGTAGGTCGACAGGCCGCCCGTACCGATCGCCACCAGCGCCAGTGCTATGACCAGCCACGCAGGGGCCCCGAGCCACGACATGACCTCGGCGAGCAGTGCCGCCGCGCCGGAAACGATCAACGGCCACCAGGCTGTCCGGGTCTGCACCGGTGCAGTCGAATCTGCGCTGCCGGCCGTGGCGACCGCTTCGGCCTCGAAGCCCAGCGACTTCAAGGCGGCTAGCACATCCGACAAGACACCGGTCGCGTGGCGGACGGTCAGGGTGCGTTGCACGAGATTGAAGGCCAGCGCGTCCACCCCCGGCATGCCACTCAACTTGCCGCGAATGAGGCTTTCCTCGGTGGGGCAATCCATGTTCGCGATATGCAGCGCCGTTTCAACGGCAGACGCCGTCGTCTCCAATGGCACCGCCTGCATGCCGATCGCCGCCAGCGCGTCTTCCACGGGGGCCAGCGCAGGCAACTGGTGAAGCACTGTCAGCGTGCGCTGCACCAGGTTGAACTGCAGGTCCGTCACGCCGGGCACTTGGCCGAGCTTGTTCCGGATCAGCGCCTCCTCGGCGGGGCAGTCCATGTTCGCGATGCGATAACGCATAACCTGGAGTGAAGGCGCCGGAAGTTGAGCCATGGTCGCCGAGTCACCACAGCTGTTGCAAGACGTGCTCATTGCGCGCGGTCTCCCTTGACGGCTTGCGGGGGCACGCGAGAGTTGCGCGCATTGTAATAAAAACTGCCGATAGCGATCACCGCCACGGCCAACTGCGCCAGCAGGGATTGCCAGGAGGGGTACACGCCCAGCCAATCGATACGCGGCGCGGCGACCAGCGCCTGACCGACCCAGCCAGCTTCCTGCAGCGCCGCGATGCCCTTGCCGACCAGCACGACGGCGAGCACGGCAATCAGGATCGAACTGATCGAGAAGAACTGGCCAATCGGCAGGCGCTTGCTCATGCGCAGCATCCAGTACGCCACCCCGGCCAACACGACGCTACCGGCGACCAGCCCACCCAGAATCGCGGTGCTGTTTTTCTGGTTCCACATCGCGATGAAGAACAGGATCGTCTCGAACACTTCGCGGTAGACCGCGACGAAGGCCAGCATGAACAGGAAGACCGCAGAGCGCCGGGTCAGCGCAGCCGAGACCTTGGCGTGCAGGTACTGCTGCCAACGCCCAGCCAGGCTTTTCTGGTGCATCCAGATGCCCACGCTGAGCAGCACCACTGCAGCGAACAACGCCGACACGCCTTCGGTGACCTCACGGTTGGCGCCGCTCACATCGACCAGATGGGTCGCGATGGCCCAGGTTGCCACACCCGCCAGCAACGCCCCGACCCAACCGGCGTGCACCGCCGGCAGGACCTCGCGACGTTCGGCCTTGCGCAGGAAGGCAATCATGCCGATCACGATCAACAACGCCTCGATCCCTTCGCGGAGCAGGATGGTAAAGCTGCCCAGGAACGCCGTGGTGCGATCGGTGTGCGCATCCCGCAAGACCGCCTCGGCGCGATCGAACAGCGCGCTCACCTCCGTCGCCTGCGCTGTCGCATCGGAGGCAGGAACGCGGCGGCCGATGGCATCGCGATAGCGCGCCATGGTGGTTTCGAGCCCACGCATCAGCGCGTTGTCCCGCGCGGCGAGTGTGGGCTCGACCGGTTCGACGCCATCCAGGTACGCCGACAAAGCCGCCGTCTTGGCCTGCCCGGCATCGCCCGCCTGATAGGCGCGGAGGCTCTCGGCCATCCGTTGCCGGGCCAGTGCGAGCGATTGGACTGCTGCCACGCCCGAAGCTGCGGTCTGGACGGCCTGCGGCTGCCCGCGCAGGTAAGCGATGATGGCCCGCGCCTGCGCGTCCTGACTGCCGGCGGCGATCAGATCCGCCTCGCTGGTGCGGGTCAGCGCTTCCAGCGTGGGAAGGCGCTGGTGCCAGGCCGGCGCGTCGCGCCACAGCGCTTCGCCCTCGGCCCGCATCTGCGGCGAATGCGACAAGCTGCCGACGTAGAACGCCAGCGCCCAGCGATCGGCTTCCGGCAGGGACGAGAAGCCGGTCATGGCCGTTCCCTGGATCCCTTGGGAAATCGCTTCGTACAAGGCGAAGGGACTGCGCTGGGCGGCGCGGGTGGCATCGGTGAAGGCAATGGGCGGCGGGTCCAAGCTCGCCGCAGCCGGCCCATCTCCGTGGCCGGCCGGACCGTGGCAGGCAGTGCATTGCGCGGCGTAGAGCTGCGCCCCCCGGGCCGGATCGGGCGGCGTCGCCGGCACGGCACCGACCGGGTAGTTGGCCAGCAGGCCGTCGGCCAGCCGATGCGCTAGATCGGCGACGTGCTTGGCGTCGGACTTAGACTCGACAGCGGTTACCAGCTGATCAGCTTGGGCGATCAGACCGGCCTGGCCGGGCGTCGACGGCAGTGCGGCCAATTGGGTTCGCACCGCCCCTGCAAATTCACGCATCTCCGCGTACTCGGCCTCGGACGCGACGCTGCCGGATTTCACGGCCGTGCCATAGTCGACGGCCACATAGTCCAGCAGCTGCCAGGTCTGGCGCGGGTTGACCGCGGACGGCGCGGTGGCGAAGGCTGGGAAGGACAGCCAAGCCAATAACGCGATCAGCAGGCAACGACAGAGGGAGTTGGTCACGGAGAGCGCCTAGGTGAAGGGCAATAAACGGCAATGGGAACCAGTTGCAACGGTGAGCGTACACCCCGTACCTGCTACGGAGTCAAGGGCAGGATTCCACGACAGGGCAACCTCCTCTCCCGTGCGCCATAGCCCCCGGAGGCCTCAAAGGGTAAAGTCCGTAGCAGCTATAGGGTCAAGAGGCGTCGATGAAGATTAGCGAAGCGGCCGAATCCAGCGGCTGCCATCTGGAAACCATTCGCTACTACGAGCGCGTGGGGCTGATGCCCAAACCGCGGCGAACCGCCAGCGGTTACCGCGAGTACCGCGATGACGAAGTGGACCTGCTGCGTTTCATCACCCGCAGCCGCGACCTCGGCTTCAGTCTGGATGAGATCCGCAGCCTGCTACGGCTGGAAAGCGACCGCACGCTCTCCTGCGGCGAGATCGATGCGATTGCCCGCGAGCATTTGACCGATATCCGCAGCAAGCTCCGCGAGCTCAATCGCATTGCCCGGGAATTGGACCGCACGATCAACGCATGCTCCGGAGGCGCCCGGGGCCAGTGCTCGATTCTGGCCACCTTGCGGGAGCCGATGCCGACCTCGCGGGTCAAAACGACAGACGTGCGTCGGAAGAGGTCGGCATGAACCGTCTGGTGATGCGATGCCTTGGTGGGAACTGCCCATGAGCCTGCGAATCGCATTGGTCCAGGCGGACTTTCCCGTCGGGGACATCGACGGCAACGCAGGGCGCATTGCCGAGCGGATCGCCGAGGCGCGCGATCGCTATCACGCCGACCTAGTGCTGTTTCCGGAACTCACGCTGAGCGGCTATCCGCCGGAGGATCTGCTGCTGCGGCGGCAGTTCCTGGCCGAATGCGCCGATGCCGTGCAGCGCATCGCCCAGGAAACAACCGGCATCGTCGCGGTCGTGGGGTGGCCGGAAGCGGCAGGCGCTGTCGTCTACAACGCGATCAGCATGTTGCGCGACGGCGCGGTGGCGGCCACTTACCGCAAGCGCGACTTACCCAATTACGCCGTCTTCGATGAGCGTCGGTACTTTGCGGTCGATCCGGACAGCGGGGCGTGCGTGTTCGAGCTTCAGGGCGTCACCGTGGGCTTGCTGATTTGCCAGGACCTGTGGGGGCTGGAACCGACGTTTGAAACCGCCGCAACCGGCGCGCAGCTGATTCTCGTCTCCAACGCCTCGCCCTTCGAGCGCGATAAACACGCGGAGCGGGACGCGCTGCTGTCTGAGCGCGCCCGCGACAATCAGGTCGCACTCGCTTACGTCAACCTCGTTGGCGGCCAGGATGCGGTCGTGTTCGACGGAGCCTCCTTGCTGGCCGATGCCGATGGCCAGGTGCATCCGGCGGCCATCGCCTTCGAGGAACATGTGCTGGTCGCCGATTTCGATCCGGCCTCACGCACGTTCACCCAGGTCTCCTGGCCAATCGACACCGACGTCGGCCGCGACGCTGTGGCCTGGCGCGCGATCGTGTGCGGGTTGCGCGACTACTGCCGCAAGAACGGCTTCGACCGGGTTTGGGTCGGCTTGTCGGGAGGACTGGATTCGGCGGTGGTGCTGGCGATGGCCGTGGATGCGCTGGGGAGCGACCGCGTCACCGCGGTGCGGTTGCCGTCGCGCTTCACCAGCGCGTTGAGCAACGACCTGGCGGCGGCGCAGTGCGCGACCTTGGGCGTGGCGATGCGGACGGTGCCGATCGACGCCCCGTTCCAGGGCTTTCTCGACACGCTGAGCGGGCTGTTCGCGGGTACGACGGTTGATGCGACCGAGGAAAACCTGCAGTCGCGCACGCGCGGTGCGGTGCTGATGGCGCTGAGCAACAAGCTCGGCGGATTGCTCCTGACCACCGGCAACAAGAGCGAGTACGCGGTCGGCTACACGACGATCTACGGCGACATGTGCGGCGGTTACGCCCCGCTCAAGGATGTCTACAAGACCGAGGTGAGTGCGTTGGCCCGCTGGCGCAATACCGTAGGCGGCGCGCCGGTCATCCCGCCCGAGGTGATCGCACGGCCGCCGACAGCGGAGCTGCGCGAGCACCAGACCGACCAGGACACCCTGCCGCCCTACGACGTGCTCGATGCGATCCTGTTCCGTCATATCGACCAGGAACAATCGCGCGAGGAACTCCTGGCGGCCGGATTCGCCGCCGCCGTGGTGGACCCGGTGCTGGACCTTGTGCGTCGCCACGAATGGAAGCGGCAGCAGGCGGCGCCGGGTCCGAAGATCTCGCGGCGTGCGTTTGGACGTGAACGACGCTATCCGATCACCAATGCCTATGCCCAGGCGCTCTCCACGCGGTGATCCCTTGAGCAGCGTCGACCGCTACCGAGAAGCCGCCACCCGCGCCAACACACGGCGCAGCTATGAGTCGGCGGTTCGCCACTTCGAGGTGGAATGGGGTGGGCATCTGCCTGCCACCGCCGACAGCGTGGCCCAGTATTTGGCCGATTACGCCGAGCAGTTGGCGATCAATACGCTCAAGCAGCGCCTGGCGGCACTGGCGCAATGGCACGGCGAGCATGGCTTCGTCGATCCGACGCGATCGCCGCGCGTGCGCCAGGTGCTCAAGGGTATCCAGACGTTGCATCCGGCCGTTGAGAAGCGGGCCGAACCGCTGCAACTGACCCAGCTCGCGCAGGTCATGACCTGGCTGCACACGGCCGCGGCGACCGCGGAAGGTCGCGGTGACCGAGCGGCGCAGCTGCGGCATTTGCGGGATTGCGCGCTGATCTCGCTCGGATTCTGGCGTGGCTTTCGCGGCGACGAGCTGATCCATCTCCAGGTCGAGCACGTGCGCATCGTTCCCGGCCAAGGCATGACCTGCTTTTTGCCCCGCACCAAGAGCGATCGGCGCAACGAAGGGCGGATCTTCAAGGTCCCGGCGCTGTCGCGCTGCTGCCCGGTATCGGCGACGGCCGAGTGGATCGCCGTGGCCGGCCTGACCGAAGGGCCCCTGTTTCGGGCGATTGGTCGGTGGGCCCAAGTGTCCGAAGACGCTTTGCATGCGAACAGCCTCATCCCGCTGCTGCGTCGCGCCTTCGCCGCGGCCGGATTGTCGGCATCTGACGCCTACAGCGGACACTCGCTGCGGCGCGGCTTCGCGGCCTGGGCCGATGCGAATGGCTGGGATGTGAAGACGCTGATGGAGTATGTCGGCTGGAAAGACATCAAATCGGCGATGCGCTATCTCGATGGCGCCGATCCGTGCGCGCGCGATCGGATCGAAGCAGGCCTGGTCTTGCCGGCACCGGCACCACTCGCGTTGCCGGCGCCTGTGGCAGTCGAGCCGCCGACACTCTCCGTGGACCTGAGTCTCGTGCTCACCCCGTTTACGCCTCGCGGCCGCGGGCCCCACCGGGCACGGCGTTTGATCGAGGATATCTGCCTGGCGCCTTACGGCGCCCAGCGTTCCGACGCAGATGGCACCCGTTACCGGTTGACCGTGCCGACAGTCGAGCCAGACGTCTTGGATGAAGCGATGGCGACCTTGATCGACGACATGCATCGCATCGCCGACAACCATCGCTGTTTCCTGGAGGCCTCGTTGCGCGCTGGCGATGGGCGGCATTGGGACTAGGCACGCCACCTTCTTACGTTGAGGAGCCTTGTTGACGGATGACGACCCTGCACGAGACCGCGTATCCGCGCCTGAAACCGGACCCGACCCTCAAGGAACTGCAGGACATCTACACGCCGACCGAGGCCGAGTTGGCCTTTGTTGCGGCCACCGCAACGCGACCCACGGCCCAACTGGCGGTGCTGGTCCACCTGAAATTGTTCCAGCGCCTCGGCTACTTCACGCTTTTGGCCGATGTGCCCGAGCGCATCATCCAGCACATCGCGCAGACGGCCGGCGATCGTCGTTCGGTGCCGATCGAGCAATTGCACAGCTACGACAGCTCTGGCGCGAAGCGTGGCCATATCGCGAAGCTGCGCGACTACCTGCGGGTGCGCGTGCTCGATCCCGACGGCCGCACCTGGCTGGCGACGGTTGCGGAAACGGCGGCCGAGACCAAGCACATCATTCCCGACATCGTGAATGTCCTGCTAGAGGAACTGGTCCATCACCGTTACGAGTTGCCGGCGTTCAGCACCCTGGAACGTCTGGCGATCCAGGCCCGCGAGCGAGTACACGATCGCTACTTCGGCCGCATTGCCGATGCGCTGACGCCCGCGGTCCGCGCGCTCATCGATGACCTGCTGGTGTCGCCCGACGACGCCTTCAGCGGCTGGCAGGCACTCAAGCGCGAGCCCAAGCGCCCGACAAACAAGGAGGTCCGCTTCTACCTGCAGCACATCCGCCGGTTGCAACACCTGGCCGAACAGTTGCCTGCGATCGACGTGCCGGTCCCCAAGCTCAAGCAGTACCGGGCGATGGCGCGGGCTCTGGATGCCAGCGAACTGGCCGAACTCAAACCGACCAAGCGCTATGCGCTCGCGGCGATCTTCATTCGCGCTCAATACGCCAAGACCCTCGACGATGCGGCCGACGTCTTCATCCGGCTCATCCAGAAGCTGGAAAGCTCGGCGCAGCAACGGCTCGTGGCCTATCAACTGGAACACAGCAAGCGCGCCGATCTCCTGATCGGCCAGCTCAAGGTCATCCTCCAGGCCTATCAGGTCGAGGGAACCGACACGCAACGGGTCGATGCGATCGGCAACGCGCTCGTCACCGAGGTGCCGGTGCTGCTCGCCGAGTGCGAGGAGCACATGGCGTACGCCGGCAAGAATTACCTGCCGTTCCTGTTGCAGCCGTACGCCACGATGCGCCCGTTGCTGCTCAATTGCCTGGAGATCATGGGCCTGCGCTCAACTAGCCATGATGCCACGATGGAGCGCATGATCGCGGCGCTGCAGGCGCTGCGCGGTCAACGTCGTGAGCTGATCGAGGCCAGTGCCCTCGGTCTGGATCCGGAGGGCGATTTCACCTGGTTGTCGAGCGCCTGGCGCCGGCACGTGTTCGGCAAGTCCGCCACGCTGGCCGGGCGCGGCTGGCTGCATCGCAAATACTTCGAGCTGGCCGTGCTGGCGCAGATCAAGGACGAACTGAAATCCGGCGACCTGTATATCCCGCATGGCGAACGCTATGACGACTACCGCGAACAGTTGGTGGACGAAGCGACCTTCGCCCAGGAATTGGAGGCCTACGGCGAAGTCTCCGGGTTGCCGACCGACGCCGCGGTCTTCGTGCGCGGACTGCGGGTGGAACTCGCCGCCTTGGCCGATGCCGTCGACCAGCGCTTTCCGGAGAACGTCCATGCAGAACTGGTCGACGGTCGCCTGATCCTCAAGCGCCTGCAACGCACGGAAGTGTCCCGTGCCATCGTGTCCCTCGACGGGGTGATTACCGAGCGGTTGCCGCCGACCAGCATCGTCGATGTGCTGGTCGACGCCGCGCACTGGCTGCAACTGCATAAGCACTTCCGGCCGATCGCCGGTACCGACAGCCGCGTGGACGAGTTGCTGCGCCGCGTCGTCACGACGTTGTTCTGCTACGGCTGCAACCTCGGCCCGACCCAGACGGCACGCTCGGTGAAAGGCTTCAGCCGGCGACAGATCTCCTGGCTCAACCTGAAATACGTCACCGAGGAAACCCTCGACAAGGCCATCGTCGAGGTCATCAATACCTACAACAAGTTCGAGTTGCCCGGATACTGGGGCAGCGGCAAGAGCGCCTCCGCTGATGGTACGAAATGGAGCGTGTACGAGCAGAACCTGCTGTCCGAATACCACATCCGCTATGGCGGCTACGGCGGCATCGGCTACTACCACGTTTCGGACAAGTACATTGCGTTGTTCAGCCACTTCATTCCGTGCGGCGTGCATGAAGCGGTCTACATTCTCGACGGTCTGCTGGCCAATACCTCCGATATCCAGCCGGAGATCGTGCATGGCGACACGCAGGCCCAAAGCTATCCGGTATTCGGCTTGGCGCACCTGTTGGGCATTCAGCTTATGCCGCGCATCCGCGGCATCAAGGATCTGACGTTCTTCCGACCCGAGCCGGGTCGCTCTTACAAGAACATCCAGGCGTTATTCGGCGAGAGCATCGACTGGGTCCTGATCGAAACCCACCTGCACGACATGCTGCGCGTGACCGTCTCGATCAAGCTCGGCAAGATCACTGCCTCCACGATCCTGCGTCGGCTCGGCACCTATAGCCGCAAGAACAAGCTGTACTTCGCCTTCCGCGAACTCGGCAAAGCCATCCGCACCATGTTCCTGCTGCGCTACATCGATGATGTCGATGTACGCAAAACCATTCATGCCGCCACCAACAAGAGCGAGGAGTTCAACGGGTTCATCAAGTGGTCGTTCTTCGGCGGGGAAGGGATCATCGCCGAGAACATCCTGCACGAGCAGCGCAAGATCGTGAAATACAACCAGCTCGTGGCCAACATGATCATCCTGCACAACGTGGAGCGGATGACCCGAATCCTGGCCGAGCTGCGGGACGAGGGGATGGGTATAAGCGCCGAGGTGCTCGCCGGGCTGTCCCCGTACCGGACCAGTCACATCAATCGCTTTGGGGACTACACACTCGACTTGAGCCGGAAGATCGCGCCGCTCGATTATTCGAGCCGGATCCTGGCGAGCTAGGTCGGAAGTGGGGACCTGCCGGCTTATGATTTTGGCGACTCTTTTGAGGCTAATAGGCCACTTCGTGGCCTCAGCAACGCAGTAGGCTCAGAAGCAAAAGCACGGCAACATCAAGAGCTTAAAAGGCGAACGGCTGTTTTTTACATGAATCCCTGCCGACCCTCACATCCAGTTCGCTGATGCCCTTGGCCATGGGGTGTCCTTCTGCGGAACGGTGGGAATTGGCATGCTACGTCTGATAAGGCATATTTATCAGATGTAGCTCAACCTAATCATAGTGCACAATACATAGTACATATGAATAATATCACTGCTGCGTCAGGGGAACTCGTTTCGGGGCTGGTTCCGGAGCGGCTGGCCACTTCCGCCGCAGAAGCGGTGCGAGACATCCTGCAGGAGGCCGAAGCGCCTAACACCATTCGCAGCTACGCCGGCGCCCTGCGCTATTGGGCGGGCTGGTTCGAAGGGCGCTATGGCAGGCCCATCGCCCTACCCGTCCCCCCGGCGGCAGTGGTTCAGTTCATCGTGGATCACATGGGGCGCTCAGGCGATTTGGGGCTTCGTTGGGATCTGCCTGCAGACTTGGATAGTGCCTTGGTGCATGCGGGCCTGAAGAAGAAGCCTGGGCCGCTGGCGTTCTCCAGCCTGGTCCACCGGGTGGCGGTCTTGTCGGCGGCCCACAAGCAGGCCCGCCAAGACAACCCTTGCGAGGATCGCGCCGTGAGGACCCTACTGTCCAAGGGGCGCAGGGCTTCTCACAAACGAGGCGAGCGCCCGGCCAAGAAGACCGCGCTGTCAGCCGCAGATCTGCGCGCAATGGCGGCCACCTGCGACACCTCGCTCAAGGGGAAGCGCGATCGCGCCCTGCTCTACTTTGCCTTTGCTAGCGGCGGGCGCCGCCGCAGCGAAGTCGCCGAGGCGACGGTGAATCACCTCACCCGACTGCCCGAAGGCGGCTACACCTATCGCTTGGATCACGGAAAAACCTTGCAGTCCGGGCCAGTGGTTGGCAGCAGCCCCGACAAGCCCATCCTGGGAGAGGCAGCCACCGCACTGCAGGACTGGCTGGACGTGGCCGAGATTACCGACGGCCCCCTGTTCCGGCGCGTCTGGCCACGGTCATTGGGCGGCGCGCTCAGCGGCAAGGCGGTCGCCGCCATCGTTAAGGACCGGGCGCGGTTGGCCGGTCTGGACGGGGACTTTGCCGGCCACAGCCTGCGCTCGGGCTTTGTTACCGAAGGTGCGCGGCGTGGGGTGGCCCTGCCGGCGCTGATGGCGATGACCGATCACCGCTCCGTGGCCAGCGTGATCGGATATTTCCAGCAGGGCGGCGTCGGCAGCAACCCCGCCGCGCGCCTGATGGATGAGGACTGAGCCTCCGGCCCGAGCGGCCAGCAGTGCGCGTTGAATGTGCCCCGCTCGGGCCCTATCCTGCACAAGACGCGCACCATCCACGGCAGGAATCAGGGGGCAGCATGAAGCTAGTCAAGGCACGGATCCGAAACTTCCGTTCTGCAGAGGATTCCGGAACGTTCGATGTCGGAGAGCTGACCTGCTTGGTCGGTAAGAACGAGGCGGGCAAGACTGCAATTCTGACGGCGTTGTTTGGTACCCGTCCCATCGCCGACCAGTTTGCTTACGACACGGTGCGCGATTACCCCCGCCGCTTCCTCACGCGGTATGAGGAACGCCACGACGACGAACCCGCACCGGTTGCCACCCTGACCTGGGAGCTCAGCCACGAAGACCAAAAGGCGGTCGCCGACGTCCTGGGTGCCGGCGCGTTAAGTAGTACGACCGTTGACGTAACGACAGATTACAGTGGCCACAGCACTTGGAGCATTCACGTCGATCCCAACGTGGTGCGCGCGTTTCTGCTCGACCAGCACGGTGTGGCAGGCGAAGAGCGGGAGAAGTTTTCCAAGATATTGCTGGATCGACTCGTGGTCGAGATAGATGCGCACCCCGAGCCGTCTGACCAATTGCAGGCGGTCAAGCGGTCCATCAGCGGCTTCCGCAAGGGGAAACCAGTGCTGGCGGCCATCGATATCCTGCAGAAAAGGATGCCGGCGTTCTTCTATACCTCTCACTTTGATCGCATGTCCGGGGAGATATCGCTGGACAAGCTGTCTCGTGACACCCAAAGCGGCGCGACGATCTCCCCGGGTGACCAGATTTTCCTCGACTTCCTCGAGTACGCCGGGACGTCGGTCAGCGAATTGCAGTCCAGCACACGCCTGGAAGAGCTCAACGCACGTTGCCAAGCCGCCTCCAATGAAATTACCGATGAGATCTTCGAGTTTTGGAGTCAGAACGACGCGCTCAGTGTAGAGATAGCGCTTGCCCAAGGCCTCTCCGAGGATCCCGCCCCCTTCAATAGCGGGACTGTTGCCAAAATCCGCATTCGGAATGACAACCACAAGGTTTCGGTGCCCCTGTCTGAGCGCAGCGCCGGATTCGTCTGG
Organism: Stenotrophomonas sp. YJH_SMC_29; assembly: GCF_059371235.1. Lineage (NCBI taxonomy): Bacteria > Pseudomonadati > Pseudomonadota > Gammaproteobacteria > Lysobacterales > Lysobacteraceae > Stenotrophomonas > Stenotrophomonas sp. YJH_SMC_29. The sequence goes on from NZ_JCAFUK010000003.1 coordinate 46,134, forward strand.
TTCTTCTCCTTCCTGTCGCAGTTCAAGCAGATGCGAAAGAGGAACCCCGGTGCGATCATCCTTCTGGATGAGCCTGGATTGACGCTACATGGAAAGGCGCAAGCTGATCTGCTCCGCTACATCATTGAGCGTCTACTCCCCGACCACCAGGTCATCTACAGCACCCACTCGCCCTTTATGGTGCCGGCCGATCGTCTTGCGGACGTTCGCGTCGTCGAGGACGTTGTCACCTACGACCAGCGTCGCCGCCCCACCGTTAAGGGCACACAGGTCTCCGCGGACGTCCTGAGCGTCGATCAGGACACGCTGTTCCCCCTTCAGGCCCATCTCGGTTACGAGGTTACCCAAAGCCTGTTTGTGGGAGCGCATACCCTGTTGGTCGAAGGACCTTCGGATGTGCTCTATCTTCAGGCGGCATCGCACGCGCTCAAGCAACGCAAGCGCCAAGGCTTGGACAGCCGGTGGGTGATCTGCCCCACAGGCGGCATAGACAAAGTGCAATCGTTCGCCTCGCTCTTCTCTGGCAAGGGCATCCACATGGTCGCCTTGTGTGACTACGGCAATGGCGATAAAGGCAAGGTGCAGCGGCTGAGGGAGTCTCAGATCATGAAGACTTCCGGCGTCTTGGTAGCCACGGATTTCACCGGAAAGGCGGAGAGCGACATTGAGGACTTCTTCGCACCCGCCGTCTTCGCCGACATCCTCAACGGTGCCTACGGTCTGAAGGGAAAAGGGCAAATTTCCGCCCGGCAGTTCAGCCAAGACGGTGCCCTGACGCGCCAGGTCAAACAGGCCGAAGCACTGTTTAATGTCATGGGGGCTTCCGTTCCGCCCCTGGATCATTTCACTCCCGCCAACTGGCTCATCCAGAATCAGCACGTGCTGGCCGCGGAAACTACGGCCATCAATGAAACGCTGGAGCGCTTTGAGAAGGCCTTCGCTGAGATCAATGCGGCGCTAGGGGCCGGTGCGTAGATGAACCTCTGCCAGAGCTCCGCAATGGCAGCGGGTTCCTCTCCCGGCGCGCACTCATCGGAGGGCAGGACTCGGCTGCCTGACTCCCGCGCCATGAAATCGGCCTCTAACAGTGCGCCCTTTCCCTGCCATGCTGGCCCTGCGAATGCCGGGTCCGCAGAGGGCGCTTTAGACGCGCCAAGCCCAGTCTGATCCGTGAATGCGGCGACCACCCTGCCGGTTCCAGCGGAACGCCTCCCACATCAGAGTCGGCGGCGTTCCACCGTACTTCAACTCATCAGCCAACCGGATGAACACCTCATCGGTAATCCAGGTTGACGGGGCAAGGTCCAGGTCCGTGAGCTTGGCCGCATGATTGGCCGCGCGTCCAACCCAGACGATGTCGTTGCCGCCTCGAATACCCGTGCGAGCAGCTCGGATTGGGCTGCTGTCGATTCCGACGACATGCCTCACGGTACCTGTCCAGTCGGGGTACTGCTGTTTCAACGCTGGCATGACGATCATCTTGACCGCATAGTTGATTTTCAACCCGGCCTTAGCCGCCGGCGTGGCTTGCCGGTCACCCACCCAGATGCCCATGACACGATCTCCGTCGTAGGAGGTGATCTTGCCGCCCTCTTTCCTGATGATCGTCGCTGCACAGTGCAGGAACGCTTTGTAGATCTCTGCACTCAACTGCCAGGCTTCGGTGTCGACCATATTCGTTGAGCCGTTCAGGTCCGCGTACAAAACAGTGGCACGATCAAACTCCACTGCGTCATTGCCCAATCGCAGATCTTCTGGATCGGGTACAACTTGACCTCTCCGTGTAGACCATCGGGTTTGTGCTATCGCCTGCACGGCGGCCGTCATCTCTTCCAGCAGTGCCACCGTCAGTCCCTCGGCCCAGCTTCGAGAATGCGGGAGCGAATTTGTTCGCATGCCGGTGCAATCAAAGCCCGGGCGTCCGGGCCAGGGGTGTATCGGTAGGGGACGGTCGTGAGCCCCGTGAGATCACTGGGAAGCTTCAGCTTGTCTTCGCGCGGCTCCATCAAGAAGGCGCGCCGACGCCCCAGGAATCCAATGAACATACCCAGTTCAAAGACGACGTTGTCGCGCATGACAGGCCACTCGTCACCGCGGCTGATGACCATGTCATCCGCGTGGGCCACGGCAATGGCAAAGTCTGCCTGTTCCAGCTGGCGCTCGAGCTCGTCAAGTGTGTAGTTGGCGGCGCGGAACACCCCGTGGTCCCATACCACCGTCAGGAACGGGTCGTGCTCGAAGTGCTGTACCAGCAACCGCGTGACAGGGAGCGCCTCCACCGACGACATCACAAAGACCCGGACCTGTCCGCGAGGTTGGGTAATCATGTGATTGCGCTCTTTTAGACGGCGCGAAAGGGTCGCGGCCAGCCGCCGCCAGATGACGGGGTGTGAATCCGCAATCCTGCTGAAATCGATTTCCGGCACCTTTAGCACTACGGTCGGCTCGCGTGCAGTAACAGTTGCCGCCCGCAGTTGCGCCGGTTCGATGGCTGCCATTTCGCCGACGTGGTCCCCAGCCCTTCGGGTATTAACCACTTTGCCGTTGACCAGCACGTCCACGGAGCCGGAGACAATGAAGAAAACGTCGGTCTCTGGGGCGCCCTGAGTGATAAAGGCCTGCCCTGTCCCCACGTCGAGCAATTCCCCGGCCTGTGCCAGCTGGGCTGCGGCCGCGTCCAAGCCGGCCAGCAGGCGGAACTCAGCCAAGGCGGCGATCAGTCGCCTGCCATCATCCGCCGCGAGGCGCTCGACGATCCCAGTCCCCATACTGCCCCCTTGAAAGTGTGAACTGGGTCCCAATATACGCCCAAAGGAGCTGGAATGAATCCGGCTGCCAGCCACGCCGTAGGCGACGCGACCCGCCCGGCCTGGCCTCCTCTTGGGCGCAGGGAGTAGCACGATGGGACACAGCTGGAAAAAAGATCGCACCAAGAAGCGCATTGCCACCCGTTACGCCGAAGTCCGCGACGTGGACATCCGCGATTACAAGCGGGAAACCTCGCTGGTGGATATTCCAGTCAATCGCGCCTATCGCGTCCAAGGGGCGCATGTCTACATCGACATCGTCAATCTGGCGGACATGCTTAGCTGCACTGACATCGAAGGCGAAACCTGCCACAAGCGGGCCCTTCGATTCCTGAATCAGCACTACCGCGCCGTCCATCGCATCCTCGTTGAAAGTGATGCCATCCGTGTGGACTTTCACAACCAGCGGCTGCATGCGGTTGTGACCAAGCCGTACGGCGATGCCAACGAACGCGCCCGGATCGAGCGCGCGGTTGCGATCGCCCAGCTCGCCATCGATGTGCTGGCTGAAACGGGCGACTCGGACGCGCACATCCCCAATGCCCAGGTTCGTGTCGGCATTGACAGCGGGATGGCGTTGGCCGTCAACAATGGTCGTCGCGCCAGCCGAGAACCTCTTTTCTTAGGCTCCCCAGCCAATCAGGCGGCCAAGTGTGCCGGGCATGGAGGGGCTGAAGGCATCTACCTGACGCACGGCGCACGTGCCGTGCTTGAACTGCCTACCTTGACCGGCAACAAGGACCGCACCACTTCGCTGACCGATGCTCAGATTTCCGCATGCGTCGAGGCCGCTGCACTCGGCATTTCCAAGTCGCGCATCATCGAACTCTGGAAAGATGAACAGGCCGAGCTCCCTATCGGCGAATTCAAGTTCAGTCGACCGACGCCTCCGCTTTCTGATCTGGACTTCTCCCTGCTGAGCGCGGCGAACTCAAGGCGATTTGATGGCGTTTCGATCTATGCCGACATTGACGGATTCACCGACTTCGTGGACAAGCACTTAGAGGAGGATCCCGAACATCTGGTTCGAACACTGCACGTATTGCGCTCTGAGCTGGATGCGGTCGTACACGAGGATTTTGGAGGGCGTCGTGTCCGTTTTATTGGCGACTGCCTTCATGGGGTGCTGCTGGAGGGCACGTCACAGACGACAGATGCGCAGGACACGGTCAGCACCGCTGCCCAGTGCGCGGGTGCATTGCGCAGCAGTTTCTCCACTGCCCTAGAGCAACTGAGCGCCGAAGGCGCGGAAGTGGCAGAGCTGGGATTGGCCATTGGCTTCGAACTTGGCCCCCTTGCCATTTCCCGCCTGGGCATGAAGGGGAGCCTTCTGCGGTGTGCCACGGGGCGAGCGGTGTTGGAATCTGAAGCCCAACAACGACTCTGCGACGGTGTGGAGACGGCCATTGGTGAAAATGCCTACAAGGCCGCCAGCGCCGGGATACGGACCGTCTTTACCGACAAGCGAAAGGCGGCGAACCTAGACTATGCCGCAGCGGTGGAGGAACTCGCCGCATCCGGGGACCGCGTGGCGAAGGCAACACTGGAGGCACACTACGCTGAAGTGGCACCCGCAGTGGCTCCTGCGCTCGCGCAGCCGATCCGTCCTCATGTGGCCGCGACGTGACGCCAAGGCCTTTGGAGCTGCTGCAGCGCGTGGCACCGGACTACGGTGCCACGTTGATCGTAGACCCTGTCGGGGGGCTGGTTGGGATCACAGTGGTTCGGGCCGGCGGAGCCGAGTACGCATTTAGATTGCTCGTCTCCGTTGCAGGCGAGCACGTCTCAGTGCGCGAGATCGCCGACCCCGGCATGCTGCCGGGGTTCTGTCCCGATCGGCATATCAACGGTGACCGTAGCTTCTGCCTCGGCTGGGGAGAAGACAATCCGAGCCGGATCCAAGACGAAGCAGCAGCGAGGCATTGGTGGGCCACGGTCTACCAGTACCTGACCTACCAGATCGGCGCGAACGCCCGCCGGGTCTTTCCTGGAGCGGAGAACGGCCGCGCGCACGGTCGTGCTGCGCAGCATCAGGCCAATGCTGAGCAGGCAGCCGAACGACTGGGTCCGGCATTCAAGGCAGATGTGCTCGCGGGGCAGTTCATGGTCCGCAAGGATTCGCGCCCTCAGAAGCGGAGGCTCGAGCTCTGGCACGGCAAACTACTCCTTGCTCGGGTGTCGACGCGCACTGAAACCTTGGTCGGGAGACCCCCAGTCTGCCCATGTGGCCGCGATCCTGACGGTGCGATCACTGCATGTGGCGACCACGCTGCGGCCCTGGTCACTTTCATCTTGGAACAGCACCGATGTGCGCTGGCCGACACAGCTTTCCTTGAGGATTGTGCGGCTGCAGGAGCGCGCTGCTGCGGAACGCTGGACATCTGCGGTCTTCGATCTGCCATCAAACGAACACAAACCGTATCCCTCAAGACAGAGAACTCACCCCGTGCAAGAACCTCAAAATTCTGGCGGCCACCCGCCAAATCAAAGCGACCGCGTTAGTGCCGCTTGGCAGCAGCTGAATTTGGTCTTGGGCTTCTTCTCCCGTGTAGACACAAAACTCTCGGTCGGCCTGGGTATCAACCTGGGCATGCTTGCCATGATCGCGACGCGGCTGCCGAAACTTGATGAACTAACGGCCCTGATCTCGGTTGTGGGCGTTTTGTTCCTTACACCGCTTACTGTTAGCTTCTGGCACCTGTGGTACGGATATTTTCCGGAACTGCGAGGCGGGTCAAATTCGCTCATCTTCTTTGAACGGGTGTCGAGCATGGCCGAGCACGAGTTCTTGCAGAAGTGCGCGGAGCGTACGCTGATGGAGTTCGAGGAAGACCTCCTGGGTCAATGTTGGCGCAATTCCAAGATTCTCTCGTCAAAATTCAGCTGTTTGAAGTACGCGTACATTGCCACTGTTCTGGCAATCGCCCCATGGATGGCACTCATCGTTGTGCTGCCTCCGCCGGCAAAGTGACACACAAGTGGCTTCTGCTCATCCAGTTGTTGAGCCGGAGCCCCGGGCAGCGCTGACAGGGCCGGGCCTTCCGGCCCAAGTCGGCCCAAGGTGAGAAACGGTGCTGGCCATTGCCGGAGTTTGGCCATCGGCTATCACACGCACGTCGCAGTTAGCTCCCTTTCGGAAGGGGATGCCAGCCTAGACGTGCAGCAAACTCACGACGATAGACGGTGTCAATCTGGGGCGGGGCTCGCCGGACGTACTCTTCTGCGAGCGTCGCAGTTTGCCCTGAGAGGCTTGCGAGGTAGGCAACTGCTTCTTCCACTGATGGGACGCGTTGATTTTCCCCGTTGAACTTCGGTGGCAGCGCCGTCCATAGCACAGTGGTAATCCCGCGAGCAGCGGCCCAGTCAGCGAGCCCAGGAATACTCGCCGGTGCTGGACAGCCATGTGTCCAGACCCCCAAGTGTCGCTCCATGTTCTTTGAGGGAATGGCTTCCCGCTCACGCAAGGCTCGCTTGGCGTCGCCCTCGTCGTCGGTACCAGCCTCAACCCAGAAGGAGGTGACAGCAGACGCGGCCGCATGCATGACCAACGTAAGCCGTCCATTGCCGGATTGCCTTAAAAACTCTACGCAAACCGTTGGCCCGTCTGCCAGCCACTGTCCACGAACCGGTAGACCGTCGGGTTGCCATACCAGCGACCCCCAACCAAGATAGGCAATCATCTTGAGCCTCTACTCGACTGCGACAGCCGTGCCGCCCACCACAAGCGGCTCATTTCGTAATCGGTCGAGCCTTTAGTCTCTGCGCTCACCATCCTGGGTGCCTCCTCGTCTCAACAAGACTCTGTATTGATAGCGCTACCGCGCCATCTGCCGCGATGTTGCGCTGCAGGGTCCGACGCCGGGCGAGAAGAAGCGCGAAGACGGAGCATGCTGCTGATTGCGGACTACCCGCAAGAGCGGGTGACGCATGCCTGGGAGATAGTCGAACCCGCTGTCTTCAAGCTCAAGTACGAGGCGGGAGAGAACCTCATGCTGCAGGAGCAAGCGGCGTCGCGACGATGCAATCCGAACACCCCGGCACCCTGTGAAAGGAAGCACGAAATGGCTGAAGTACCAGAACAGCTCTTCGGCAATAAGCTGGATGGGACTATCCTGCCCCACCAGTAGCAGGCAATCGTGCAGTGCACGCCCCAAGGCAAAGCAGTCATGCCGTCTGCCCTGCTCATGGGCGACCCTCAACATCACCACTAGTGCCGCCAGGCTATCCAGAGTGCCCAGCCCGCACAAGCCCTCGGTGATCTCTCGTAACCGACGGTCTCGGCGGACAAACATGCCGGCTCGCAAGCTCGCTCCGCTGAACACTTCCAGTTGCACAGGTGCACTGAGCGACATGAGTATTGATTCTCCACAACCGCCAAGTGCCTCGTGGACATTCAGAGCGGCCCAGACCGGTGAACATAGAACCATGCGGGAGCCGGGATAGCGCGCCTCGGCTGCTGCCTGCGTCGCCTGGGACGGGACGTGTTCCGCATGGGCATATTTCACCCACACATTGGAGTGGCAGCCGGGACGCTCCGGGGATATCGACTGTCCGAGCGCGTATGCGCTGGATAGGCCCATTCGGCTTCGCAAGCATTCAAACCACAATCCGACACTGAGTGATCGCAGGCAGTACGGCACGGCTCGGTTGGCGGGAAGTATGCTCGTGCTTGCACGCATGCGGGCAAGTCGCGCCTCGCCGTAAAAGGGTATCTCTTTGAGCGCCATGGCCGTGCCCCTCCCCATTCACCTTTGATGGGTAACGAAACGCGAGTTTGTTACTCCTTCCACCATCCGTATTAGAGGGGCAGAATCAGGAGGACACAAGCGACGGGGTGTGACCACGCCATGACGGAGCGGACCAACGAATCAATCCTGGCCCCGGAACGCCGTGAGATCGAAAGAGAATTGACCTTTCATTTCGGGCCTCTCATCGGCTATGAAAACTTGCCGCGAGCTCTTGGCTATCGCTCCAGCCACGCGCTCCGCCAAGCAGAGGCACGCGGAACCTTGCCCGTGAAGATATTCAAAGTGCCCGGCCGCCGCGGCAAATTTGCCTTTGCGATGGACATCGCCGACTGGATGGTTGGGCTGAGGGCCGCAATCAGTCCGCCGGCAATATCTGGCACCCCGCAAGATGAAGCGGCTGCTCTGAAGCCCAACCAGGAATGACGCCCCACAACCCAAACTCAAGGGGCCGGGCTTGTAGCGTTTCAAGAACAGACTCAAGACGTCCCCGAAGATGCGCTCGCCGAGCGCCGAGGAGAGTACCAAGAGCCGGAAACTAACATCTCCGAACCCTGGAAATGACTTGCCCCCGTTGGCGCGGGGGCAAGTGACATCTGTTGGAGCAGATGGTGGTGAAACTCAGCCTGTACCCTGAGGCTCACCCTTTTCCTTGACAAAGTCAAGCGACTTCCCGTTCGCGCGGAGGGGTGCGCCCATTTCCTCCCCATCTCATATGGCGGAGGCGAACCTGAATGGGCACCTTGTTCCAATCTCGAGACCGGGCAGACGTTCGCAAGCCGACGGCTGAGGAGCAGGATGATGACCGCAGGAAAAAGCGCGACCGCCAAACCGACGGACGAAGACCGCCGTGAGGGGCATCTGCCCCATTCCCCTCTCGAGCTAGCACGCGGCAAGCGCGACCGCCGCGAAATCTTTGTATTTCAGTCCCCGAAGAATGGGCGGACCGTAACGGTGGCCGACCTGGTCAACTTTTGCCAGGCGCTGATGCTCGAATTTGACCCCCAGGTGGAGATGTATGTTGAGAGGCCGCGTCGAATCACGGTAGGCGAGAAGCGCAACCTTGAGTTGAGCTTCTGGGTCGGGCGGAGGGATGGCACCCAGCACTACCAGTTTGTAATCCCTACAAAACGGGTGGCTTCACTGAGCGTTGGCTTAGTCAAGCTTCCCGTAGATGACGAGCTCATCCACATGGCCTTGAATCAAGGGCTCGTATTGCGACTTGTCCACGAAAACTCTCTGGCATCTCGCGCCAGCGAGGTCGCTGTTGCCTACGAACTACTTCCGCTTGTCTGGGCCAATGCAAAGATCGCGGGGGCCAGGCAGTTGGAAGTGAGGATTGAGGACATGCTCCAGAACGTTGAGCGCCTCACCATGAGCGCATTACAACTGCAGACGGGCCAGGCCCGGTTCGCAGTGGCTTGCGCAGTGGCAAGCCTCGTCTACACCGGCCGCGTACAACTCGTGGACTATCGCCCAGGGGATCCGGATGCCCTCGTGGAGGTGCGTCATGGCTAGGTACGAAATCTATGATCAGGCGACACTCGACGAGTGGTACTCCCCACATCCGGTTGATATTGCACCAGATCATCTCTCCAAGTTCCGCGTGGCCAAGGAAGCACTCACCGCCTTGCTTCTGGGCCGTTCCACCATCACCGCTATATCCCGGAGATATGGAATCTGCCACAAACGCCTGAAGCGCATGGCAATGAAAGCGCCCACGATAGCCCACGATGGCATGCCGCACGGATTTCGCGTATGCATTCCATGGGGCAGTTACTCGACTGAGCTTTCCTTCGAACCCGCGGAATTGCCGCTGGTTCCAGGAAGATTTGCGTGGCACAAAGTCTCCGAAGCTGTGCCAAGTGTTAAAGCCTTGATCGATGGCTTTGCAACCCATCTGCCGCCGGGCCGCCCTCCAAGCGCGTTCGTAAAATTGCACCAACGAGTCCTTGCGGAGCTGAAGCAGCACAACCTGGAGGACAAATTCCCCCTGAACGATCCTGGCAAGGGGAAGCGCTCGCTGCTTGCTTTGCTCAAGCGGCGGCAGTCGGCAGTAGCCGACGTGGACCTTTATGAACCTCAATCGGCATCGAACGCTCCTGTCGCTTTGGAGCAAGCAGTACGGATGGGCCTGTTCGCCAGAACGGAGTTTGACGCGCACCAAATCGATGTTGAATGCAAGATCTCCATCGATATGCCCAATGGCGCGCGTGTTACGCGCAAAGTGTCACGGCTATGGCTTCTCATCGAAATAGAGACTGAATCCAGGGCGGTAACGGGATGGCTTCTCTGTGTCGGCCAGAGCTATGACAATCTTGATGTAGCGCTCTGCTTGTCCAAGTCAATGGAACCCTGGGCTCCCAGGGACCTGACGATCCCGGACCTCTTCTACGCACCTGGCGCTGGAATGCCCGTCTATCAGGCAGCAACGCCGATAGTCACGCGCTCGGCCGCTGTCGCACTGGACAACTTCCTTGCGCACTCGGCCCATGCACTCGAAGCAGCATTCTGCAGGGCTCGGGGAGGTGTGATGATCTTCGGAAAGTCGCACACACCGCGCTCACGACCCATTGTAGAGCAATTCTTCTCGCGCTTGGAACGTGGTGCGCTGCGTAAGATCCCCGGCGGTTTTGAGCCCGCCAAACGGCTGGGGGAAAACAAGATCAGGATCAGCAACTTCTCTCCGGATGCCCATCCCATCCAGATGCACCTTCTCGAGGAGCTCCTGGACGTCATCATAGCCAACTACAACGCGACGCCTCACTCCGCACTCGGACAGATGACGCCGCTAGCGTATCTCACGAATCGCAAAGAGTCAGCGTTTGCGTTTGCGCCGGAAACCTGTGGCCTGGATGCTGCAGATATGGCTTCGACAATCGTAAGCCTGCCCGTAAAAGGCAACAAGGATAATGGGGAGTTGCCCCATGTCACCTACTTGTATGCGGACTACCGATCCCCTTCCCTTAACGATAAATGGGGACTGATTGGCACCAGGATTCTTGCGCGCGTGAATAGGCGCGATCTTCGTTCAATCGTGCTACTTCAAAGTGCCACCGTGCCATTCGGAGTGGCTACCGCGCGAGCGCCTTGGTCGCGCGCGCCGCATGACGAGAGGACGCGAAGGATCATCTGTCGTTGGTCCAAACAGCGCAGTGATTTCTCAATCGCTGGCGTGGAGTGTGCAATTGATGCCTTCATAGCGCATCTTCGATCTACTGCAGACACGTCCCAACCCGCAGTCGACCAACTTGCGCGCTTGCAGCAGTTGCACTTCGGCCGTCTGCCCGACATTCGGTCCCAGCCAGCTCACATCCCGGTAAGAGTCCCCCGGGGAGGCAAGGTGAATCTTGATGACTAGATCGGACCTTGCGGAGGCCATCATGGCCGTCCGTCGCCTTGACCCCGACCATCCACTTTTCATTGAGTCTGGCTACCGTATCAACACGAAGCCTGTCGAACGCATGGCGGATTTCGTTCTGTACAACATTCAGCAGGGTCATCATGGGTGCTCTCTTTATTCAGAGAGCGGGGTTGGCAAATCCACGGCGCAAGACTATCTAGTCGAAACCGACTGGCGCTGGCTCGTGGAGGACGGACGCCGCGCAGGTGTGGCCAGGGCAATCGTCGCAACCTCAGATGCATGCAGGAGCCCGCTGAGCTTCTGGCACGCGCTTTCACATCAACTGGGAATGCCGCGCTGGTCATCGGCCAGGCCTCACGAGCTGAGGGCACGAATACACAATCACATGCGCGCCGCGTGTGGGCACGCCGACGTACGCAGGTACGTATTGTTCATCGACAGTGCTCAACGGCTCACCAATCTTGAGTTTCAGTGCTTAGAAGATCTTGATAACTTGATGAGCAAGGACAGGCTTACTCTCTTTTTGGTCTTTGTGTACCAAAGTGACCAGCAGGGCATCGAGCTTGGCGACATGTGGCAGCACCATCCGTCACATGTTGTTCGCCGGTGGTTTCTGGACTCAGCCCCATTTCTTCCTCTTGCGGCGCGAGATGAGGTCAGGCATGCCCTGTCGCGCTACGACGGCGCAGCATGGTGGCCGACAGAGGACATGCCATTTTCTAGATACTTCGCCACCGACGCATTTGATCGCGGATGGCGGCTGGAATCTGAAACGGAGATGATTTGCGATGCTGTGTCCGCCCTCCGGAGGGAGGTGGGACTTCCCGAACATAGTGGCTGGCCGATGTGCTCCTTCACATCGACCGTGCGGAATCTGCTAACGAACGCTTGGTTTCAGCAGAGTTTCGAACGCTTCACTCCATCTGACGTCCGTGCTGCGCTTGTGCATGTCGGGTACCTGCGAACCGAGTTCATTCGCATGCGCGAGAAGATGTCCGACAAGGCAATCGCCATCATTGAGAAGATACAGAATACGGCAAACCAGGTAGGGGGAAGCAATGAATAGCTCTCGCGCCGTAAATCCTTCTACGCCTCGGATTGTCGGCGCAGAGCATGAGTTCTATCCATACATATCGGGCTACGGCGTGCTGCAGCGGATCGTTGCACTGGGCATGCCAACAAGTGAGCAACTCATGATCATGGGGGTGAGGCGTAAGACTGGGCGCTCCATGCTCCGCCCTTTGCTTCTGCCGGGCCGGGTGCAGGATACTTTTGCGTCAGCCATCGAAGTCCGTGACGTCACAACGAAGAATCTATGGAATCCGGCCGCGTGGCTTCCAGTTCAATCACTTCGACTTCTCGCGGGTAGTGAGCTTCCATATATGCGGTGCCCCGCATGCGCACTTCACGGCTACCATTGTTCACTATTTCTCCTTCCTTCCATCTCTGCGTGCCCTTGGCATGGCGAGAAGCTCATCAGCCACTGCGAGGCATGCGGAAGGACGCTGGGCACCAGTTTTGACCACTCCGGTGGTCTCGGGACTTGTACTTGTGGATTTCAGCCAATCGACGCCCACACAGCGCTACTGGACGTCAGGCAATTTCCCGCTCGTGAAGTGTCGCAGTGGGTGGATGACTACCTTCATTGGGCATCACGCCAGCGGGCAGGCCGAGTGATTCACTTCCCCAGTGATGCGCAAAGCTGGCCTTCAGCTCTGGCGCGCCTGATTGATAGAACGACTCCTATGCCGCCCGTCCACCAGGACGATGGCAATGCTCACGTAAGGTATGAGGCTTTCCAGCCATCCGCTGACGATCCGGAGCCAGGGGCGTTCTGGGGCTGGGCAATGATTGGCGGCAACTCGGGCCTCATGTGCGCTCCGCTCCCATTGATGGCCTACGATGCTTTGACGCGGGCCACTGCAGCGGCATGCGCCAGGGTCGGACTTGAAGGCCTATCTGTCCTGAGCTTCCGCTCAACGCACTACGACACCCAAGGGCCCACTGAGGTAGAGCGGCACGAGTCGTTCCTAGCTCCCTATGGTGTTTCTGCCAGCGGCGCGACTTGGCTCAATCTCTCGGTTGTCGACCCGATGGTAACGTTAGCGTGCGGCACAGCGCTGGAGCTGGCCGCTGCGGCCTTTGGTATCGCGAACGACAAGCCGGATAGGTCCCCTTCCGTAATCGTCGCTTCGGTATTGGACAGCATTAAGGGAAGATCCGCCTTGGTCGACGCGCTTGTGTGGGTTCTGGCAACCGCTTATGAGGAAGGCTTGGCGTTGACGCTTGCAAGGGTGTTCAAGCTGAATCCGAAGGATGTACTGCCTTCAGGTGGGTATCCGGTCATCGAGCTTCAGGGTTCCGCCCGTTCCTTGAGAGAAGTCCGGGTCGCCTGGGTGACACCTCGAAAAACAGCTAGAATCCAGTAGAAATCCTAAGGCAGGCAGTTCTTAGCAATTTTTGCCATCATTGGGGCAACGGCACTGTCTCGTGCCGGACTGCGAACGGCAGTAGCCTTCATGCGAGTACGCAACACAAGGGGAGGCTTTGCCGCCGCGTGGGCTAATTGGCAATTCTAATGAACCCCCGGCAGTCGTGGGCGTGTTTTATGGGCTTCCGGAACTGTTGGGCGTTATTTATGTACTTCTGGAAATGCCGGGCGTCTTTGGTGAACTTCCGGGAATATCGGGCATCTTTGGTGGACTTCCGGAAATATCGGGCATCTTTGGTGGACGGAAGCTGCCAGGAAGAGGCTAAGCTCACCCCATCCATATCTTCTAAAATCAATGCGTTAGAGGCCGGGCGTTTTCGGTGCGGCAGACAATCGCGGCATGATTGAGTTTGACCCGCACCACCGTATCGACTTGACCGGCCCTTGGGCCGGTTTTTCTTTCCTCGGTGATCGCCTGATCACACCCGAAGGCCGCGAGCTGCTTCCCGAAGATCTGGCCTGGCTGTCACTCACCGCCTGCCAAGCGCAGGAATGGCGCCGGATGATGGAAGCTGCACGCTCGGCGCCAGATTCCCATTGCTCAATACGTGGGAACAAACGTGCTGCAGTCGCGTGGGATCGTCCTGCCACTGTCGTCAATCTGCTGGACGTGGTGAGCCGGCGCAAACAGCGGTCGGCGGTGGTGATGGCTGGCCCTGACGCCGAGCCACCAGCGGCAGTCCTACCAGGATCGGGGCCGAGGCCTCGCCAGCGCGGATGAGGCGTTTCCGTAGGGGCGCTGCCCCCAACACCCCGGATCACTGCTCCCGGCAGCGCAACCAGCCGCCAGAACGCGAGGATACCTGTTCCCACCCGTTTGGCAGCCTACGCATCGCCTGACCGCCAATGCACGCCATTCCTGAGCGTTTGGCTGCATCCGTACCCATCGCAGGTAGCGCCACCACCTCGGCAGATGGACTTGGGCGTCCCGCCTGCCTGGACTCCTGCTGTAACGCATTGGCCTCAATCCCATCACAGAGCGGTTTCATGCCCGGATGAGGATGGTTCGGCCAGCGGTACTGTTCACAGTTGAATGGTGTTGTCGTCTTCGCCATCGAGTTATACGCGGCCTTGGGCGCTGCCGGAATCGGCTTTGGCGCTGGCCCCCTCGCTGAATGAATCTGCTGTGCTGACGCCACGCTGGTCATGACCAGCAATGCACACATCGCCGCAAGTCGAATGTCCATATTCCCCTCCAGATTGGAGGGATGGTACTCGATGCCGTCAATTTACGTGACGCATCACGCCTCGCCGTATGATGGAGGCTGCACGCTCGGTGTGGTCGATCAATAGTTCCAGAGACGTGCGCAATCAAGATGCCAGAATCCATCATCATCCCGCCACTGTCGTCAATCTGCGGGATGTGATGACCCGGCGCAAGCAGCGTTCGGCGGTGGCGTTGGCTGGAATTGACGCCGTTCCGGTGGCGGCAGCCCTACCCTTACCGGGGCCGATACCTCGCCAGCGCGTGTGAGGCGCTTCCGCAGGGGCGCTGCCCCCACGCCCGAGTACAATCGCCTGGACACAGACCTGTATGGGGGCGGGATGACGTTTCTCGAGGTTTTCTATAACAAGCTTGTGAAGCATGGCTTGAGTGTGAGCCTCACAGCGGATTCAATTGTGTTGGTGCGAGAGGGAAAGCACGACCTCACCATTAAAGCTGACCCGACCTTCGAGGCGGACTACTCCCGAATGCAGGGCGCCCGGAGTCGATCTTTCAAGCCTGAGACTAGGATTCTTCAGGTCAACAACTCAATTGAGGTGCAGCTTGTACCGCTCGCACTCTCGCAGGGCCCTCGCTCCCGTGATCCAATCAACCTAGCCTCCGCAAATGGGGACGAGGTTGTAATCGGGCCGTCGACTAACGCCTTCGCCATGAGTCTGCTAGAGGCGGATGCTATTCCGGCGCAGCATATCGAGAGGATGCTGAATCGAATTGGCAGTACTCAGCTTAGGAATATTTCTGTTAGCGAATTGGTACCAAGGACATACTCGGGTTGTTTCAAGCGGAAAGGAAAGGCCATCCCTCCAAACTTGGAGGAAACGGCAATTGGGTCAATCAGGTCTTCGCTATTCGCCCTTGCAATGCAGATGGACGAATGCTTGGAAATATGGCAGCCCCGGAAGTACTGGAGCTTCAATGACCGATCGTCTGGTGAGGGGGGCTTGCAGATTCCGAAAGCTTCCTACGACACCAACGTGGTGAGCTTTTATAAGGTTGCGAAGTCGTCACCCTATCCCAGTCAATCCTTTCTGGCGTTCTACAACTGTCTTGAGTATTACTTCCTCAGGGTTGCAGAAACCAAACTGCATGCACGTCTAGCGGTCGTTCTGAACGATCCATCCTTCAAAACGACGACGGCAACGCTTGACAAGGTCGTGTCGATCGTCAAGGGCGATGAGCGAAGGAGTGACGAAACTGAGCTACTGAGAAACGTGCTTGACAGATACGTCGAAGAGCGCGAGATGATCTCACTCATTGAGAGGGTTGAACGGGAGTGGGGCGAGAACGTTTATACGAAGAAGAGACGCGTCTTCGGGGAAGAGCTGGTTGTATCGAAACAACCCGGCCACGTAATCGGAAACGTGGCGAAAGCGCTGAAGCACATTCGAAACGCCATCGTTCATTCAACGGATCGCTACTCCCGCGAGGAGTGTCACGTGCCGCTGTCGGCTTCAGAGGACATTGTGGCTCAGTATGTGCCTCTGATCATGTTTAGTGCGGAAAGAGTGATTTTTGGCACTTCCTCACCGTAAGAGACATCCCCGTGCTCTGCGCATTACTCACGCAATTTAGAAGCTTGCCGGATACGGAGGCGTCTCCGGGAACGTGCCCAAGGGGCGCTTCCCAACTGCAATTAGGGTGCTCCCGTTCGCCGCGGCGGTGGTCGGCTGTGTCTCGCTCGCGCTCGTCACAGGCGACCCCGCCGCAGCCTTTATGCGCGCGGTCGTAGCATCGGACTGCTCGCCAAACGGGTCTACGGGCCAAGTCGTGGCAATGATCTCGTGCCCCTTAGCGCTCAGCAGCACGCCAAATTCGGTGCGTTTAACCGACCACCCCAGCGCCCACAACTGCTCAGTGGTGAATCGATCAAGCACCTGGCCGCCGCCCGTAGCCCGAAACTCCACAATGTCGCGCTGCCTCAAACAATCGGCGGGGTCTGAAGCTTGGTAAAAGTGCGCTCAACCAGGCGCAGTACTGCATCCCTAATGAAAGATCGCGCATCTTCCTCCGCATCAAACTCTTCCACATGGCAATCGTCATTCCAGAGTGCCAATTTCCAGGAAAATTCGGAATCGCTCAAGCTCTCGTAGAGCTCCCGCCTTACGCCTTCCCTGTACACCTGTACCTGTTCGAGCCGCTCTTCGAACAATTCAATCATTCCGGGCCAATCACCGGTTTCGACTGAGTAAAAGGACTCGACCGCCGAAAGGGCGATGTTGTACGGCCTCATTTGATCATCTCCGGGCAAAGGTCGATCCAGGCTAGACAATGGGTTGATAAGTTGGAGGTGCAGTTCTGCGATGTGCCGTCCCATCTGATAGTGACATGCAGCAAGGTGCGTCGCAGGAATCACCCCCATTAACGTGACGCGTCACGCCCGATCGCCCCGCCCATTGGCGCCCCACCCCTCCCCAACTATAGTTCCACCCCTCACAAGGACGAGGCGGCACACATGCCCTATATCGGAATCGGACTCCACGTACTGGCAGCCATCTACTTCGCGGTGCACGCCATCCGCTCGGGCCAGAGCCTCTACTGGCTCATTCTGCTCTTCTCGTTCCCGCTGCTCGGCAGCGTTGTCTACTTCCTGGCGATCTACTTCCCTGAAGTCCGGCACTCGCGCGGCGCCCGGCAGGTCGTCCGTTCCGCCAAGCAGCTCATGGACCCGGGCCAGGACCTTCGCAACGCCCGTACCGAACTGGCGCGCACGCCGACCGTGCAGAATCGGGTTCGCCTGGGCATGACGCTGCTGGATGCCGGCCAGGCCGAGGAAGCCAGAACCCTGCTTGAGCAGGCAGCCAGCTCGCCGCTGGGCGACGATCCCTACATCCTGACCGGCCTTGCCCGTGCCCGCCTCGAGTCCGGGCACGCTGCGCTTGCGGTGGAGACGCTGGACGGCCTGTTCGCACGCCACCCGGACGTGCGCCGCAAGCCGGAACAGACGCTGCTTTACGCGCAGGCATTGGCAACCGCCCAAGCCCCCGGCGCCCGCGCCGCATTCGAGCGCGCCGTGGAATGCGGAAACGATGCGGCCGCTCGCTGCCTCTACGCCGAATGGCTGATGGCGCAGCCGCAACCCGACGATCGCGAGCAAGCCCGCAGCCTGTTCGCCAGCATCATCGACGATGCTCAACACTGGTCGCGCTACGCGCGCAGCCACAATGCCGCATGGCTGGAGCGAACCAAGGCTGCGTTGAAGGGTTGCTGACGCCTGTTCGCTCCTGGCGAAACTGTCGCAATTGCCTCCCTTATGACCCCGGCGGGCGGATGCCGACAGTCCGCGGGCATCCAGAGCCAACATCGCCGTTAGCCTTGCAGCGCAAAGATCCGGCCTCGCTGCGCCATATGCAACGATTCTGAAAATGTTGAATGTGGTGACGGGATCGGCCCTACTGCATTGGCATCACGCATAGGTCCGCGTATTCCTTGCCCTGCCACCGTGCATCGGTGGTCGGGATTCGAAACCCCGGTTGTGTGGATGTTGCTCGCACTTGCCAGCCGGCACTGCTTCGCGCGGTGCCGGCTGGCAATCCGTCAGTCGGCTATGGCGGGCGGTGCGTGGAGGCCTTGCGCCTGCCCGGTCATCCACACACGGGGTTTCGAACCACGCACCGTCCGCCACCTTTATCGGTGGCGGCTTCTGCATGCGCGCAAGGAGCCCTGCCATGAACCAGCCCCACTCCCCTACCCCGAACCCGATCCACGACGCGCCCGCCAACGGCCCCGCACTGGACCCGAACACCCTCATCGCCCTGCTCCACAGCATCGGCTCGGGCGCTGCCTCCGATGGCCAACCGTGGCCGGAACGCCATCAGATGCCCGGCCGACGCATCGCCCTGGCGGATACCGACTGCTCGCTGGCGGGCCTCCGCGTGGTGCTGGAGATCCTGCTGGCCGCGCAGCGCGCCCGCGAAAATGGCGAGCTGGAGCAGTACGTTGGCCCGCGCGTGATGGAGGGCCTGATCATGGCCGGAATCGGCCTTACCGCACACGCCAGTACCCGACTGCATCCGGAGGGCTGAGTGGCGTGGTGCCGCTGGGCGGCCAACGCGCTCTGTCTTGTGGTGGTGGTTGCGGCACAGGCGCAGTGGCCGGCAACGCCGGCGCCCTCGCCTGTCGCGTTCCAAAGCATCAACGACGATCGATTCTTACAACTGCGCCGCCAGGCGATGCAGTTCGTGGACTCTCGGCCACGGCAGGGCTTCCAGTTCGTAGAGCGGCACCGAGATGCCGAGTTCCAGGTTCATTGCCGCGGCACACCCGTGCTGTGGCTGGAGAGGCGCTCGTACCATCTGCTGTTGCAGGTCTCACTGGACGCGGAGCAGCGGGCGCCCGCCGTTGTGCAGCTTGGTACGCTGCTTCAATGGCAGCTGGAGCCGGTGGGCTATCTGGAGCAGGTGCTGGCTGACGTGCCGGAACCTGTTCTGTTGGATCGGGTGCTGCAGATGTTCGGGGGCGAGGTGCCTGAGGGCGCGCGATGTGGCCCCCACTAGTCACCTGCGCGACAGGCATTGGCCCAGTGATCATGCGGGTCACCTCCCGGCATCGATCCAGCCCGCATCGCGCGCACGCGCAAGATCTTCTGGCGTATCGATATCCAGGGCCAGTTCCGGCGCCTGCAGGACATGCACCGTATCGACAGGAAGTTGCCGCAGGCGCGCTCCGAAGCCGCGGTCACCGGCTGCACCGACAGCGGTGAACCAGGCGCGCGGCACGACTGCGGGAACGCCAAGCGCATTTCCGTGGCGGGTGCCCGCGCACGTTGACGCTGCGGCGCGGGCACCCGAAAGCAGCTCCTGCAGATGGGAGCGCTCGATTGCAGGCTGGTCGCACGCCACGACCATCACCGCGGTCACCGTGGGCAGCAGGTGTGCGCCGGCAACCTGCAGACTGCTCGCCAAGCCACGCTCCCAGTGGTGGTTGGCTACCGGAGTGGCATCCAACCCGGCAATGCTGGATGTCACTGCCTGTGCGTTCGCGCCCACCACGACCAGTACCTGCGCTGGCGCGAGCTCACGCGCCAACCGCACCACGCGATGTACCAGGGTCTCGCCCTGCCGGGTGAGAAGCTGCTTGGGCTGGCCAAGTCGGGTGCTCCCGCCAGCAGCAAGCACGATGACCGCATGCGCGTCAGTCACCTGCCGTGCGCGCTTCGCCATTGCTGCAGCTGCGCGGCGATGCTGAGCGAAATCGCCTCTGGCCCTCGGCCACCGACGTTCAGGCCGACCGGTGATCGAAGTCGCGGGGAAAGCCGGTGGCGCTGATCCGGTGTCAGCAGCTTGAACAGGTCCTCGCGCCTTCGCCGCGGACCCAGCAGTCCAATGAACGCGACGTTGGTATCAGCCAGGGCCACCAGCGTCTCCCGGTCCAGTTCGAAATCGTGATGCATCACCAGTGCCGCGTCGCAACGGTCGCCATGAAGGGCCTCGGCCGGGCTGGTCTGAAGATGCGCATCCGCGCACTGCCCGGCTGGGGCCCAGCGCGCTCGCCGTTCGGCCACGCTGACCCGCCACCCCAGGCCGCGCAGCAACGGAACCAGGAAGGGCGTTTCGGGACCGCCCCCCAACACCAGGGCCCGCGGAAGCCGGGGCAACGGCAAATGCCACGCACCCTCGCCAAAGGGCTGCGTACCCTCCATCGGATGCAGCTGCCACGCCTGCTCGTGATGGCCGGCACGGAAAACGACCTGCCCCGACGTACGAAGGTCGCGCTGGAGTGACACGCCCTCGCGCAACCAAGCCTCGATGACGGCGTCGATGCCGGCCATGGCACGCAATGGCAGGAGCGCAATCCGCAGCCGGCCGCGGCAGCCGAGCGCAGACCCACTCAACAGGTCGTCGTCACTGCGGGTGTCGATCTCGATCCAGTCGACCCGCCCTGCCGCACTTACCTGCTCCGCGCGTCGCGCGAGCTCGGGCTCCAGGCATCCGCCGCTCAGCCAGCCGACCTGGCTCCCGTTGCAGAACAGCACCATGTCGCCGGCACCGGCGTAAGTGGAGCCATCGGTTTCCAGCACCAGCGCGAGCACGGCGTGCTCCCCCGCACGCACGCGCGTCAAGGCCGTCTCGAGCACGCCGCGCGGGCTGCCTTCGGCGAGGAAGCCCGGCGCTGCGGACAGGTCCTCGGCAAGATCGCCGGGCTCCCCTCCGCCTGCCGCTGAAGCCTCCAGCGCGGGCGAGGCTGCGGGTCGGTCCATGCGCACCGTCAGCCTACGTCGGGCAAGCCGGGCAAGCCGGGCAAGCCGGGCAACAGCTTGTCCAGGGTGATGGGATAGCTGCGCACGCGGACGCCGGTTGCGTTGTAGATCGCATTGGCGATCGCGGCGCCAACCCCGCAGATGCCCAGTTCACCCACACCCTTGGCCTTCATCGGCGAGATCACCGGATCCAGCGTGTCGAGGAAGACCACCTCCTGGTACGGAATGTCGGCGTGCACGGGAACCTCGTAGCCGGCCAGGTCGTGGTTGATGAACAAACCAAGTCGTTTGTCGACCACCAGCTCCTCCATCAGGGTCGCGCCCGCACCCATCACCATCCCGCCGATGACCTGGCTGCGTGCAGACAGCGGATTGAGGATCCGGCCGCCATCGCATACGGCAAGCATGCGACGAATGCGCGTTTCTCCAGTGTAGGCATGCACGGCGACCTCGCAGAAATGCCCTGCATAGGTGCCGACGTCGTAGCCTTGTTTGAAGTCGCCGAAGGCAATGCCGTCCTCCGCCGACAGTGTGCCCGCCTCTGCCAGCTTGATGGTCCGCCCGTCCGCCTGGATGCGGCCATTGGCGAAGCCTGCGGTGTCGCCGTCGAAGCCGAGTTTCTCGCCCACCTTGCGGCGCAGGCTGACGCACGCCGCGTACACGCCCGCGGTGGAGCTTGCCGCGCCCCACTGGCCGCCGGAACCGGCAGAGGCAGGATGACGGGAGTCACCGAGAGTGACCTGGACCTGGTCCAGCGGCACGCCCATGGTCTCGGCTGCCGTCTGCGCGATGATCGTGTAGGAGCCGGTGCCGATGTCGGTCATGTCGGTCTCGACAATCACCCCGCCCTGGCCGTCAAGCCGGACCCGCGCCGCCGACTTCATCGTCGGTGCGCCACGATAGCCCGCGGACACGCCCATGCCGACCAGCCAATGCCCTTCCCTGACCTGCGCCGGCCGGGCGTTGCGCTTGTTCCAGTTGAAGCGCTCCGCGCCTTCGCGCAGGCAGCGCACCAGGTTGCGGCCGGAGAACTTCTTGGACGGGTCGCCGGGCACGACCTCGGGCTCGTTGAGGATGCGGAACGCGATCGGATCGAGGCCCAGCTTCTCGGCCATTTCGTCCATCGCCACTTCCAGCGCCATGTGGCCCGGTGCTTCGCCCGGTGCGCGCATCGCATTGCCTTCGGGCATGTCGAGCGTGGCGATGTAGTTGGCCACCAGGCGGTTGGCGCCTGCATAGAGCTTGGGCGTCTGCAGGGTACCGTTTTCGCCATCCTCGCCGTTGATGTTGCCCGACCAGTTCTCATGGGCGATGGCGGAGATCCGGCCATCCTTTCCGCAGCCGATCCGCACGCGCTGGAGGGTGGCGTGCCGGTGCGTGGTGTTGTTGGGCATCAACGGGCGTTGCAGCGCGATCTTCACCGGTCGCCCGACCTGCTTGGCCGCCAACGCGGCCAGCACCGCGTCGGCACGGATGAACAGCTTGCCGCCGAAGCCGCCGCCGATATAGGGCGAGTCCACGCGCACCTTGGCAGGATCGATGCCGAGGATCGTCGCCATGCCCTGCCTGGCCCAGTCGATCATCTGGTTCGCCGTCCACAGCGTGAGCGTGTCACCCTCCCAGGCGGCGATGGTGGCGTGCGGCTCCATCATCGAATGACTTTCGTCGGAGGTGTGATAGGTCTCGTCGAGCTTGACCGCGGCGCTCGCGTAGGCGGTGTCGAAATCGCCCAACGCCTGCCGGTCGGGCTTGCCGTCACGCCCCTTTGCCAGCGGTGCGGACGGTGCCAGGGCCGGGAAATCGAAGCGGCCCTTGCTGCGCTCGTAGCGGGTGCGGATCAGCGCCGCGGCGGCGCGGGCCTGCTCGAAGGTCTCTGCCACCACGCACGCGATGGCCTGGTGGTAGTGGGCCACTTCGGGTCCGCCGAACAACGGCGCGTTGTTCCAGTTCGATTTGCCGACCGGCTTGGTTTCCGGTGCGGTGATGACCGCCAGTACGCCGGGCGCGGCACGTGCGCGGGAGGCATCCATCGAAATGATGCGCCCCTTGCCAATGCCCGCACCGACGATGTAGCCGTAGGCCTGGTTTGGGGCCACGTCGTGGCGCTCGTAGGCATAGGGGGCGGTGCCGGTGGTCTTGCGTGGACCGTCGATGCGCGGCGTCGACTTGCCGACGACCTTGGCCTTGTCGAACAGGTTGTCGCCGGCGGGGGCGTTGAATTCAAGGGGCATCAGCGCTCTCCTTCCACCAGCACGGCTGCGAGGGTGCGCTCGGCGAGCGCGATCTTGAACGCATTCTCCCGCGTCGGACGGGCACCGGCGAACACCTGCCGGGCCGCGGCCTTTACGCCGTCGCGCAGCAGCGGTTCGGCTGCCTCGACGCGCCACGGCTTCGGCGCAACTCCACCGAAGGCGAACCGCGCCGAGCCGTCTCGCTGCACGACCGCGGCGACCGACACCAGTGCGAACGCATAGGACGCGCGGTCACGTACCTTGTGGTACACGTGCCGACCGCCCAGAGGCTTCGGCAGCGTGACGTGGGTGATCAGCTCACCGCGCTGCAGCACGTTGTCCTGCTGCGGCCTGTCGCCGGGGGAACGATGGAAATCGGCAATCGGGATGCTGCGCGTACTGCCGTCACCGCTGACGGTCTGGATCGAGGCGTCCAGCACCCGCAGGGCCACCGCCATGTCGCCCGGATAGGTCGCGATGCAGCTGTCCGAGGTGCCGATCACGCCCATCTGCCGGGAGAACCCCTCGAGTGCGCCGCAGCCTGATCCGGGCAGGCGCTTGTTGCAGGGCAGATGGGGGTCGTAGAAATACGGGCAGCGCGTGCGCTGCAGCAGGTTGCCGCCGGTGGTGGCCTTGTTGCGCAGCTGCCCGGAAGCGCCTGCCACGATCGCGCGGGTCAGCACCGCGTAGTCGCGGCGCACGCGCTCATGCGAGGCCAGCGCGGTATTGGTGACCAGCGTGCCGATGCGCAGGCCGCCCTCGTCGGTGGTTTCGATCCTGTCCAGGCCGATGTCCTGCACATCGACCAGGTGCGCTGGCGTCTCGACCTCAAGCTTCATCAGGTCGAGCAGGTTGGTCCCTCCGGCCAGGAACTTCGCGCCCTCGGTACCGGCGACGGCCTTGGCGGCCTCCGCCGGGGATTTGGCGCGTTCGTAACTGAAGGCCCTCATGAGCGCCTCCCTGTAGAGGTCACGCCAGCGACCTCTTCCATTGCCTCGGCAATGTTGGAATAGGCCCCGCAGCGGCAGAGGTTGCCGCTCATGCGTTCGCGCATTTCCATGTTGGTGGCGCGGGGCCGTGCACTGACGTCTGCCTGTAGATGGCTGGGGACACCCCGCTTGATCTCGTCCAGTACCGCCACCGCCGAGCAGATCTGCCCCGGCGTGCAGTACCCGCACTGGTAGCCGTCATGCTTGATGAAGGCGGCCTGCATCGGATGCAGGTCATCGGGGGTTCCGAGCCCTTCGATGGTGGTGATGGCATCGCCCTGGTGCTGCACCGCCAGGCTGAGGCAGGCATTGATGCGCTCACCGTTGACCAGCACGGTGCAGGCACCGCATTGACCGTGGTCGCAGCCCTTCTTGGTTCCGGTCAGCTTCAGATGTTCGCGCAGGGCATCGAGCAGCGTGGTCCGCGTGTCGAGCTCAAGCTCCCGCCGCTTGCCGTTGACGGTCAAGGCCACCGTGCTGATGACCGGCGGCCTGGGCGGTGGGGGCGTCGCCAGTTCGGCGGCGAGCGATGACGCCCCCGGTGCGGCGGACATTGCCACGGTCGTGACGCCGCCGGCGATCACCTGGCGACGCGTCAACTTCATTCCTTCATCACAACTTGGCACAGTGACCTCCTGGCGTTCGGGAAAATCCCGTGGCTGGATGGACGCGCTCACACTACCCAAGGGGCACTATGCCCAACTGCGGGGTACAGGCCTGTGAAGTCGGTCGGAGGCGCGCCGGCATCATCGGCCGAGCCTGCTGGCCGGTCATCCTCAACGCCGCCTCTGGCAAGAGTGCGCCACTGACACCGATCCGCGCCACTTCCTCACTGATGCATGCACATCCGGCATCGCCCGGACGGAGCGATCCATGCCTGCGAGTTCGGAGAAAAGGGCAAGGAATTCACCGTGCGCGGCGACGAGCCGTTGGTCTTCAACAGCATGACCCACGTCATCAATGCCGCACTGGATGGCTTGGGCTTGGCATACGCACCGGAACCGCTGGTGGCCGAGCACATCGCGCAAGGCAGGCCGAAGGAGCACTTTCCCGACCATCATTCTTTTCGAACCTCAAGCTGACGTTGAATCGCGACGCGAACACGTTCGGCAGCATCGAGGCTGACGCGCTCCTCAAGCACATCGGCCAGATCGTATAGCCGCTCCGGCCGCAGGCCGATGTTCATGCTGATCCCAATGTGGGACTGCAATTGGGGCTCCACCCCGTACATGGCGGCCAGCATGCTGACCGTAGCCAATTCGCGGCTTTGCCAATCAAGATTGTCGCGCTCGAAGATGTCGCCGAAGAGGTGCGTACGGAGGTATTGATTTGCTTGCGGGGCAAAATCGAACAAAGGCCCTGAGACAGGAGCGCCGGCCAGCCTGGTCTGGTTTGCCGTGCCTGCAGCGAGCAAGGCATCGCCTGTGGGAATCGGCTTGCGGGGCTCGCGGCCGGCGTCATCCTGGATGCCCTGCTGTCTACGCGCATCCGCCACCTTCATCAGTTCGCTCAACGCGTTCAGGCTCCGAGGAAACCCCGCATAAGCGTAGAGCTGCATCAGGACCTCTCGCGTTTCGGCCAGACTCAATCCCGCGTCCAGGCCCTGGTTCAACGCCTGATGAAGGCCATCCAAGTCGCCGGCCGCTGCGAAGGCGCCGATCGGAATGATGGCTTTCCGGCGCGGATCCAGTTCAGTTGTGGGGGCTTGATTTGATTTGGTGTGCATCGCTATTCCTTCGTGTGCGAAAGCCATCTGACCAGGGACGGTAGCCAGCATCGCCGTACCCAGCAGAATGGCGAGATGGCTGAACCCCAAGGTGTGCAGCCAGCCTCTAGAAAGACTCAATGCGGACCTCCCTGGGCCCATCCTTGCGAAGGAGCTGCAGCCCTCCTTCGATGCGACCCAGCCTTACGAGACCCTTTGAATAGCCAAAAGGCCTGTGAAAAATCGCCAGGTTTCCCCAAGGCGCATAGAAGGCCATATCACCTGCCACGGGCGTGATTCCCTCCGGCTCGCCCTCCACGTTCAGACTGCGCGGCAGCTGCGCAATCTTCTCAGTCGCGGCGTAGTCTTCTAGTTGCAGGGTCAGCGGCAACTGAGCAATGAACTCGCGTGCAGGAAGGCTGTCCTCCAGGGTGGCTGACAGCACTTGATCATTGATGATCAGTCGAATTTTCATGGGATGACTCTCCTGATTGGCCTCAGTTCTGGCGGCAGCGACGGCTGGATGATCGGGCGCGGCTGAGCAAGCTGCTACCGCCCCAAAAGCAGCGAGGAGCACGAGCAGCTTCGCCGTTATCGAAGTGAGGCGTGTCATCGCTTCGGAGCCCCTGTGGCAATCGCCGCAGCTGACGTGTGCACCTCTTCAGCCGCAGTGGCGTAGGCAAGCAGCGCGGCAAACAACAGGATGCCCGCACTCGCCAAGAACGTGCTGGCAAAGCCAAGGCTGTCGAACAGCAGCCCGCCGAGGGTGGCACCCAGCGCAATGGAGCACTGAACCACCGCAACCATCAGCCCGCCGCCGGCCTCGGCATTGTCGGTGAAGGTGCGCGCCAGCCAGCTCCACCAGCCGACCGGTGCGGATGTGGCCAGCAGACCCCACGCCGAGAGCAGTGCGGCGGTCGGCCAAAGGTGGGGCCCGAGTGGAACCAGAGTGACGGCAATCAGCGCCATGAGAGCGGGAAGAATCACCAGCGTGCGGTAGAGCCCGCGCCTGATGAATGCCCCGATGGCAAGTGTGCCCACGAAACCACTCACTCCGATCGCCAGCAGAACCCACGGAACGGCAGATACCCCAGCATGCGTGACACGCTCCAGGAACGGCCGCACGTAGGTGAACAGGGCAAACTGCCCCATGAAGAACGCAGCGCAGGCCATCATGCCCAGTGCCACCGCGCGTCGTCGCAGCAACACGACGACTCCGCCGTGTGATCGACCCTCCTCCGCTTCCATGGACGGCAGACAAACCCACTGCCAGGCCAGGGCGACAGCTGCCACCGGCACAAGACAGAGGAATGCGCCGCGCCATCCGATCATGCTGCCAAGATAGCTGCCCAGTGGTGCCGCAATGACCGTTGCAATTGCGTTGCCACTGTTGAATATCGCCAAGGCTCGCGGGACCTCGGCCTCCGGTACCAGCCGCATCGCGGTTGCGGCGGACAATGACCAGAAACCGCCGATCACTACGCCGATCAGCGCACGACCTGTCATGTAGACCGGATAGTTCTGGGCCAGCGCTACCACCAGTCCCGACACCGCCATCAACGCCGTGAGGGACAACAGCAACGTTCGGCGGTTCACGCTACCCGCCAATCGCGAGATCGACAGGCTGGTCAACACCGCAAATACACCCGAAATGGCAATGCCGTAGCCGGCAAGGCCCTCGCTCACGCCCAGGTCTGCCGCCAAGGGAGTGAGCAGGCTCACGGGCATGAATTCCGAGGCGATCAACGCGAAGACGCACAGCGTCATTGCGAGCACGCCGCCCCAGTTGGCGCGATGTGCGGGGGCGTCGGTGCGGCTCATTTCCCGGCCAGGCCGCGCTGGAAGAACGTGGCCAGCTTGTCAAAGGGAATCAGCTGGATGCGGTCGTACAGATCCACGTGGCCGGCACCCTTTACCCAGTAGATCTCCTTGGGCTGCCCTGCCCTTCGGTAGGCGTCCTCGCTGAACTCGCGGGAATGCGCGACGTCGCCGGAGACGAAGAGCATTGGTCGGGGCGAGATCGTCTCGATGTCGTTGAAGGGATAGAAGTTCATGAATTTGACCAGGCTGCTGAAGAGCGGCTGGGTTGTCAGTTCGGCCTTGTCACCCTTTGGCGTATAGGCGCCGCGCGGGGTGCGGTAGAAGTCGAAGAACTCACGCTGGATGGCGGGCGTGTCAGCATCGAGGTGGTTCACGGTGCCAGGCACGAACACCGGCGCCCCGCCCTTGAATTCGGCCAGACGCTGATCTGCCGCGGACTGGATCACCGCCTTGCGCTGCTCCAGCGACTGGCCACTGTTCAGCCCCTGCCGTGCCGCCGCACCCATGTCGTACATGCTGACCGTGGCGATGGCCTTGATGCGTGGGTCGATCTTGGCGGCACTGATTACAAAGCTGCCGCTGCCACAGATGCCCAAGCCGCCGATGCGGTCCGGGTCCACAAATGACTGCGTGCTCAGGAAATCCACGGCCGCACTGATGTCGTCCGAATAGATTTCCGGCGCCACCAGGTGTCGCGTTGCGCCGCCACTCTCGCCCCAGAAGGAAAGATCGATCGCCAGCGTGACGAAGCCCTGCTCGGCCAGCTTCTGCGCGTAGAGCTGGGAACTCTGCTCCTTCACTGCGCCCATCGGGTGGCCAACGACCACTGCGGGGGCGCGGCTGCCGTCGGGCAGGCCTTGAGGGCGGTAAAGCGTACCCACCACCTGCATCTCGTACTGGTTGTGGAAGCTCACGCGCTCCCCCTTGACCGTGGGGCTGCGGTAGAAGTTGTCGGATCCATGGGGCGGGGCCGGCACCGGTGCGTCAGCGGCCATGGCCGAAGCTGGAACGTAGAGGCTGGCGAGCAGCGCCAGTAACAGCGTGGTGCGTTTCATGGGCGTATGGCCTCGGTTGGGGACACGGGTCGCCACGATAGGCCCCAGCCCCTATATCGATAAGCCGGTTGAAAGTTGATGCATTACTGAGTTGCGCTCACAATTGATCCATGAGCACCGTGAAGACCCATGACCTGCAAGCGTTCCTGGTAGTGGCGCAGGAGCAGAGTTTCACCAAGGCGGCGGTTCGTCTTGGGGTAACGCCCTCTGCGCTGAGCCATTCGATGCGCCTGCTGGAAGAGCGCCTGGGAATTCGCCTGCTCGCGCGGACCACGCGCAATGTCTCTCCCACTGAAGCGGGCGAGCGCCTGATGCGCTCCATCGCACCACATTTCGAGGCCATCGGTGCCAGCGTGGAGGCGCTGGGTGACCTGCGCGACCGCCCAGCTGGAACGCTACGAATCTCCTGCACGGATGACTCCATGGAGACCATCATCCGTCCGCGGCTTGCCGGATTCCTGGACGCATACCCGGACATTACGCTTGAGTTCTACGTAGATTACGGCTTTACCAATGTGGTGGAGCAGCGCTTCGATGCGGGCATCCGGCTCGGAGAGGCACTGAGCAAGGACATGGTTGCTGTCAGGGTCGGCCCCGATTGGCGTCTGGTCGTGGTGGGCTCACCCGACTACTTCGAGAAGTATCCGAAGCCGAAGAAGCCTGCCGACATTACGCGCCACCGCTGCATCCACATCCGACATCGCCCAAACGGTGCCATCTATGCGTGGGAGTTCGAAGAGAAGGGCAAGGAATTCACCGTGCGCGGCGACGGGCCGTTGGTCTTCAACAGCATGACCCACGTTATCAATGCCGCACTGGATGGCTTGGGCTTGGCATATGCACCGGAACCGCTGGTGGCCGAGCACATCGCGCAAGGCAGGTTGGTGGCAGTGCTGGACAGGTGGTGCGTCCCCTTCCCCGGCTATCACCTTTACTACCCGAACCGTCGGCAGCCGTCGCCGGCATTTGCAGCGCTGGTTGCGTGGTGGAAGCTGGATAGGTGATGTTGGGCGCAGTGCAGCTCCCCTAAATTGTCCTGCATGCGCTGGAAATGGGCACCCGCGGCACCCCCGATGAACATCCCGAATCCTCGCACTATTTGAGATTGTCGAGCGATGTCTCGCTTTCCAGGGAGGATTTGGCGAATTGCGCCAAACGATCCGATACGACGTCGCCTCGATATCTCAATCTACAGTGAGTTGCGGCAGACGCTTGCGTCCTACGTGCCATCCCCGCACAACAAGCTTGCGTAACGAGCACAGGCCGCCCACTGTGCGGCGGAACTACTGCGCTCCTACTGCAGCTTGCGCTGCGGCTTCCGCTGCGGCCTTCTTGAGATTCAGCTTGGCTATCCGGGCCCTAACCCCACCTTCCCGATCACCAAGACGTTCAAGGACCTGGCGTTCGCTGAGCGTAAAGTGCTTCTTCCTTGTGAATGCTACGTGCGCCAGCGTCGGATGATCCACAAGGGAAGTCATGTCGCCATCGAGCACGTCCGTTTCCAGGAAAACAAAGCTCTGCAAAGAACACAAGCGACCGACGAACCGCACGTGATCGAGAGGTGAGCATTTCATGTACGTCAGGTTGAGCAGGTGCTCACCCCTCACCAGATCCGCAAAACCGCGGACGATATTGCAGTGTTCGAAACGCAGGTCACGAAGTTCCTTAAGGTCACCGATCGGATCGATGCATTCGAGCTTCGGCGCGTAACTGACGGAGAGTTCGCGTAGGCCCCGCATCGTCTCGAGCCCTTTCAGACTCTGCAGCCGATTGGAATAGAGCGAGAGCTTCTCCAGTGCGGGCAGGACGGACAACTCCGAGACGTCACCTGATGCTGATCTGAACCCGCCCAGTGCCAAGCCCTTCAAACGGTCAAGGCCTGCGTCGACGCGAAATTCTCTGGTCCACGGTTGCCCCAGCGATTCGAGCCTCGTGAAGGGCCTAATGTCGTCGATGGCGTTTGGCCCAGCGTTGGTGAAGAAGTGCTCCAGCCACTCAGCGTTCCCGCGCAGGACAGACAAATCGACTCTGTCAAACAGCATCAAGTGGAGATCGGCTACAGGAAAGAAGGCCTCAATGAAATCGATGCTCTTGAGGCCAGGGTTCTCACGATCCGAAATGCCGAGTTGCGTGTACCGCCCAGTTCGCCACAGCTCTACGCATTGGGATACGTGCTCCGCGTCCACGTAGAGCGTTCGGCCTTGCAGTTCGAATTCGAACACTGAATCAACCACTCGTGTCCGTCCGGGCATGGCAGCTTGATCGCTTTTCATGGCGGCTAGTCTGCCACGACCCGCGACTCACCGAATAGCGCGACCCTCGGGAGGTCGAGCGCCTAAGATGTAAGTACCCGTGAGACTTCGATGGCTCCACAGGCTTCGCCCCTCGACGGGATTGAAGGCTGTTAATGTGATGCGTCACGATCGGGCGCCACTACCTATTGGCACACCATCAACACTTGCGTTCCAGCCGTCACATGGATGATCAGGCATTCGCGGCAGCCCAGTCGCCCAGCGCCCGCGCCGGGATCGAGCGCGGGTGAACGAGGAAACGACGCAGCCGCTCGCTGCCCGCAAGTCGAACGACTGGTGGCGCAGCAACTGGTCACTGAACGCGAGCCTGGCGACCTTTGGTAGTCCTGTCGCATCTGCCTCGCTCACGACCCCGCCGGGCGAATGCCGACACCCGCCAGGCGTGCACCCACGACATCGACAACAGCCTTGCGGTGCAAGGCCCCAGCCTCATTGCGCCGCATGCAACGATTCTGAAAATGTTGAAAGTGGTGTCGGCATCAGCCCTACTGCGTTGGCATCGTGCACAGCCAGGGGTATTCCTGTTCATGCCACCGAAAACGGGTGGCCGAGGCCTCGAAATCCTCGGTTGTGCAAGAGAAGTATGCGCTTGCCAGCCGGCACCACGTTCTGTGGTGCCGGCTGGCAATCCGTCGGCCGGCTATGGCGGGCGGTGCGTGGGGGCCTTGTGCCCGCCGGGAAGATTGCACACCGGATTTCGAGCCCCGCACCGTCCGCCACCTTTATCGGTGGCGGCTTCTGCATGCACGCAAGGAGCCAGTCATGAACCCGCCCCACTCCCCTGCCCCGCACCCGATCCACGACGCCTCCGCGAATGGCTCTGCGTTGGACCCGAACACGCTCATCGCCCTGCTGCACAGCATCGGCTCTGGCGCCGCCTCGGATGGCCAGCCCTGGCCTGAACGCCATCAGATGCCCGGCCGACGCATCGCGCTGGCGGATACCGATTGCTCGCTGGCTGGGCTACGCGTGGTGCTGGAGATCCTGCTGGCCGCGCAGCGTGCCCGCGAGAACGGCGAACTGGAACAGTACGTCGGTCCGCGGGTGATGGAGGGCCTGATCATGGCCGGACTCGGCCTCGCCGCACACGCCAGTACGCGCCTCCATCCGGAAGGGTGAGTGGCAGGGTGCCGATGGGCGGCCACGGCGCTGTGCCTCGTGGCGCTAGTCGCGTCGCCAACGCAGTGGCTTGCCCCGCCCGTGCCTTCGCCCATCGGGTTCCAGAACATCCCCGACGATCGCTTCCTGCAACTGCGCCGCCAAGCGATGCAGTTCGTGGAAGCTCGGTCACGACAGGGCTATCAATTCGTCGATCAGCGTGAGGGCGCCGCTTTGCAAATCTATTGCCGCGACGTTCCGGTGCTGTGGCTGGAGAGGCACCCGAATTATCTGCTGTTGCGGGTATCACTGGATGCCCGGCAGCGGGCGCCGGCCGTTGTGCAGTTGCGGGCCCTTCTTCAATGGCAGATGGAACCTTTGGGCGTTCTGCAGCAGGCGCTGGCCGGGGTGCCTGAGCCTGTTCTGATGGAGCGGGCGCTGCGGGTTGTTGCTGCTGAGGTACCTGATGGGGCGCGATGTCGCCCGCAGTAGCCGAGCGTGGCTCGGCTCTACAGGGACGTTGGTTGCGAGGGTTCGGGTTCGTGGATGGAGCCTTCAAGCAGGGCGACGTAGGTATCCAGGCGCGAACGCAGCCCGATCAATAGCCATCCTGTGAGGTATAGCAGTACGAGGGCGTAGATGATGAAAGCACCCAGCGCGCCAACATCAAAGGCGCTGCTCCAGTCACCCCATCTCCATTGGCGGAACTGCAGATAGAGGGCAATCAAGAGTGGGAATGGCCCAAGGCGCTGCAGCCCTCCGTACATTAATCCCATGCGCTCGATCATGCTGGATCGCAAGTGGCTGACATACTTGAGGCGGCGCTCACGCTCGACTCTGGGAAACTTCCGAAGCTCGCCGATCACCGCTTGCCACTGTGTAAATTCGCCATCCATTTCCTGCGCGTGCGACAGCCGTGGCTGTACGAACTGCCGGAGTCCGCGGCGGGCTGCGAGAAACCCGCCGATGACAAAACCTCCGATTTCCACCGCCAGGCAGACCCTGACCAAAAACAGTGCAGCCGTAAGCGGAAGCCATCGATCAGGCAGCTGGCTACCGAGAATGCCGATGGCGGCCGCCAGTGCGCCCACCCGGAACGCCCACGTCTCCACCCTGCCCGCCTTCGGGTAGATGCTGTGCTCAACCAGCCCCTGCACCCGCTGGTAGAGCCAGTGGAAGGTCAGTTCCTGCGAATCGGTCGTTGCCGGCGGATCGACGCCGCCCCCTGCCTGCATGTCCATTGCACCCCTGCCCCGGCCGGCGCAGATGCCGGCCGCCCCATCGTACCTGAGCACGCTTCGAAAGGCGCCTCAGCGGGAATCACATGCCCAGCTCCGACAACCCCGGGTGATCATCCGGGCGACGCCCCAGCGGCCAATGGAACTTGCGGTCGCTTTCCTTGATCGGCAGGTCGTTGATGGACGAGAAACGGCGCTGCATCAGGCCGTCCTCGCCGAATTCCCAGTTTTCGTTGCCATAGGAACGGAACCAGTTGCCGGAGTCGTCGCGCCATTCGTATGCGTAGCGGACCGCAATGCGGTTTTCGGTAAAGGCCCAGAGCTCCTTGATCAGGCGGTACTCGAGTTCCTTGTTCCATTTGCGTGCCAGGAACTGCCGGGCTTCCTCCCGGCCGTTGGTGAACTCGGCACGGTTGCGCCACTGGGTGTCGAGCGAATAGGCGAGTGACACCTTGTCGGCATCGCGGGAATTCCAGCCATCCTCGGCAAGGCGCACCTTCTTCGTGGCCGATTCGAGGGTGAACGGAGGAAGCGGCGGACGGGGTTGTTCAGCGGACACGGAGAGACCTCCAATCGAAATGGATATACGGGTTGCTTCAAAGGATCTGGCGTACCCAGGCGCTAACGCTTGGCCTGTTCCAACAACAGCTTCGCGACATCCTTCGCGGTGTCTGCGGCGTCGAGATCACCCATCACGCGCGACAGGGTGATGGCGCCTTCCATCAGGATCAGCAGCTGGCGGGCCAGGTCCGCCGGCTGCTCCACATCCAGTTGTTCGGTAAGTTCCAGCGTGTAATCGAGCAGCTTCTGCTTGTGATTCCGCGCGATTTCCCGGATCGGATCGGCCGGGTCGCCGACCTCCCCCGCGGTATTGATGAACGCACACCCGCGATAGCCCTCGGACTGGAACCAGCTCTTGAACGCGGTGAACATGCCGAGGATGCGCGCTTCTGGGCTGTCGGCCTTATCGCACTCCTGCCGGAACCAGGCCAGCCAGCGCACATCGCGCGCCTTCAACGCGGCGGCGGCCACGTCGTCCTTGTTCTCGAAGTGGCGGTAGATGCTCTTGCGCGCCACGCCCGAGGTCTTCACCAGCAGGTCCATGCCGGTGGCATGGATCCCGTTCTGGTAGATCAGCGCCTCGGCCGTGGCCAGGATCTTCTGTTGGGTGTTGGTGGTGACCTTGCTCATGGCTGCAAGGTAGAACGGTCGTTCTACACTGTCAACAGGCAATCGCGAGCGATGGGGGCGCGCACATCCATGCAAGACGATCTATCAAGAAATCCGGACACGTCATCACCCTGGCGCCTGATCACAGGCGCAAAGTACGTCTCACCACCCACCCATGAGAGTTCCCGCATGAACACCTTCGCCCGTACGCTGGCGGTTGCCGCCGTCGCCCTCTCGGTCCAGGCCGGCCTGTCCGCGCAGGCCGCCGAACCGGCCAAGCCGGCTCCGGTCACCGCCATCGCGCGCACCGCCAGCTACATCACCACCGCCGACGGCGTGCAGCTGTACTACAAGGACTGGGGCCCGAAGGACGGCCCGGTCGTGACCTTCAGCCATGGCTGGCCGTTGAATTCGGACAGCTGGGAATCGCAGATGATCTTCCTGGCCAACCATGGCTACCGCGTCATCGCGCACGACCGTCGCGGCCACGGCCGCTCCAGCCAGCCGTGGGACGGCAACGACATGGATCACTACGCCGATGACCTGGCCACGGTGATCAATACACTGGACCTGCACGATGTGACCCTGGTGGGCTTCTCCACCGGTGGCGGCGAAGTGGCGCGCTACATCGGCCGGCACGGCACCGGGCGGGTGAAGAAGGCCGTGCTGATCAGCTCGGTGCCGCCGTTCATGCTGAAGACCGCCGACAACCCGAACGGCCTGCCGATCGAAGTGTTCGATGGCATCCGCAAGGCACAGATGGAGAACCGCGCCCAGTTGTACAAGGACATTCCGTCGGGCCCGTTCTATGGTTTCAACCGCCCAGGCGCGAAGGTGTCGCAGGCGCTGATCGATGCGTGGTGGGCGCAGGGCATGCAGGGCGGCCACAAGAACACCTACGACTCGATCGCCGCGTTCTCGGCCACCGATTTCCGTGCCGACCTGAAGAAGTTCGATGTTCCTACCCTGGTGATCCACGGTGACGACGATCAGATCGTGCCGATCGATATCTCTGGCCGCCAGTCAGCAAAACTGATCAAGGGCGCCAGGCTGATTGTCTACCCGGGTGCGCCGCATGGCCTGACCGACACCCACAAGGACAAGGTCAACCAGGACCTGCTGACGTTCCTGCAGGAAAAGTGACTGGCGAGGGCTCCGGCGCCGTGCCGGAGCCCTCCTGTTGCCTGGCGCCCACCTTCATGTGCGCGCCGCGGTCGGCATCTGGAATGTGAACATAGTGCCGTCGCTCTCACTCGACCGCACGTCCAGTGTTCCGCCGTGGGACTTGGCAATTTCCGATGCAATGTAGATGCCCAGGCCAAGCCCTGGCCTGGGCAGTTCGCCCTGCTCACGCGAAAACGGGCTGAAAATCGTCCCCAGCCGCTCAGGCGCAATGCAGCCGGCGTTATGCACATCCAGCGTGAGGCGATGGGATGCGGCCTGGACTCTCAGCGTGACAGGTGCGGAGCGCTCGCCGTGCTGGGCTGCGTTGGTCAGGAGGTTGGCCAGCAGCTGCGACAGCCTGCCGGGATCGCAGACCACGCTGCCCTCGATCCGCATCTGGACGTTGATGTCCTGCCGACCGGTAGCGATCGCCACTTCTTCTGCAACCTGTTCGAGCTCCGCCTGCAAGGTGTGGCTTTCCTGGAGCGAGACCGGAATGCCTCCTCCCAGCCGCCCCCTGGCGAAATCAAGCACATCACCGATGAGGCCATCCATCCGGGTGACGCCGGCAGCGATGTGCGCGAGCATCCGCTGCTGGCGCTCGGATGTTGCCTCACGTTCCAGAGAATCGGCGGCCACGCTGATGGCCTGCAGCGGGCTGCGAAGGTCATGGCCCAGTACCGCGATGAACTGATCGCGCAGATCGGAAACACGCTGTGCCGTTGAAAGTGCTGTCTCTGCCTCCAGCAGCTGATCCTCTTTGTCGAGGTAGTTGCCAACGAGGTCGGCAAGCAGCTCCATGGATCGCTGGACGTGCGCCTCATCGAAGTTGCCCGGCGACGAATCAATGGCACACAGGGTGCCGAAGAAGCTGCCATCCGGCCGATGGATCGGCACGGAGGCGTAACTCTCCAGCCCGTAGATCCTGGGCGTATGGTGTTCGGAATACAGCGGGTGTGCACTGGCGCGCGCGAACACCACGGAGGTCGATGACTGCCTGATCTCGTCACAGAGGGTGGTTTCGAGGACCAGTTGCCCGCCCGGAACGAGCCCGAACCCCAGGGTATCCAGGGTGGCGCAGGCCGTCCACGTGGTTTCTGTCACCCGGGCAATCGCGGTGAATCTTGAGCCTGTGATATGGGCGACGGTCTCAAGGATGCGCGGCACTGCCTCAATACGACCGATCTCAGCGATGTCTTTCAGGAGGTGGGGATCGGTCAGTGTGTGCATGTAGTGGCAGTCGGGCGCAGTGGTGCATCATCCCACGAATCAGCCCGGGCAGCAGACACGCCCCTGGATGCCTGCTGGACTGCGGTGCTCGCTGGCGCGCCATCAGATGCGGGGTCGCCGCATCTGATGGCGGACACCGGCGGCTCGCCCTTACCAGCGCACCTGCAGGCCGAGGTTGCCGAACGCGCCTTCCCGGCTGGCACCACTGCCGTTGCCCATGGAGCGCTCGCGCCCACCAGAGATCTGCAGGTTGAAGCGCTCATTCAACCGGACGTTGACGCCAGCGCTCAACGACGCTCGGTTTCCACCCGCCTCCAGGGGAATCTGGTCCTTGCCGGCGTACGTCACTGCCGAGCGCGCATCCGATTCATGCCACACATCGGCGGCGAGGTACGGCGCCCACTGCACGCCGCCCGCGCTCTGGAACTGCCAGCTGCCGTTGATGCCCAATCGCCCGCTCAGCCCCTGGGTGCTGCCAAGCGACACCTGCCCTGCAGCATCCTGCCCTGCATCGAAACGCACCTTCTGCCAGACCAGCTGGACTTCAGGCTGCAGCGTGAACTGCCCGGTGCCGGCCTGCATGACAAACGGATAGCCGGCCTCGAGCGATGCCAGGTAGCCGTCGCCACGGGTGTTGAGGCGAACCGGGCCCGCGTTGGCGGAACCGCCGTAGCGGGTCAGCTGGACGACGGCATCCAGATAGCCGCCTCGGCTGCCAGTGCCGGTCAGGGTCAAGCCAGCGCTGGTGGCCTGCAGTTCGACGTTGCCGGTCGCCCCGCGCACATAGCGGGTCCGCTCATCATTGGTATAGATGCCGTCGACCTGCACATTGCTGCTCGCGTGCGACAGGTAGCCGCCCGCCTGCCAGCGGGCGCCTGCCGACGGGGCGGCCTGCCAGAAATCACTTCCGACCTGCAGCGCGTTGAGCCTGCCCTTGGCTTCCGGCGCAACCATGGATTCGTACCGGTTGTGCAGGTCGCGGGTTGCCACACGCACCCAGGCAGCATGCGGCCTGTCGCCCGCAGCGGCGGCCTGCGCCCTGTCGCGCCGGTTGCCCATCGCCAGTGCACCCAGTTCGCGCGCCAGCGGCTGGACCGTACCGTAGGTCGCCAGCTCGCGGCCGAAGATGGGCAGGGCCACCGGAGGCACCGGGTTGGTCGGATTGACCGGGTTGATGGGATCGATCGGATTGACCGGATCAGTCGGATCGACCGGCTTGATCGGGTCAGTCGGATTGACCGGGTCCGTCGGATCGACCGGCGGCTGCACGACGAAGGCGTTGCGCAGGTACCAGTTTTCGGCCGACTTGCCTTCCAGGTCGCCGCGGAAGAGGCCATACCCGAATGCGCCGTTTCGTGCATAGTTTCCGAGCTTGAAGGCATCGGCCGACGTGGTGGCGCCATTGATGGCGGCAACCACCAGGATGCCGTCCCCGACGGTGTGGCCTTCGGTGCCGCTGGTGTTGTGAACGCGCACGGTGGTGCTGCCGCTGGCGCTGCCGCCATCGATCACCAGCTGGCTGCTGGGCGATGCGTCGTCGGCTAGCCAGGTGTTCAGTTCCAGCTGCCCCTGCTGGCCCACGTAGTTGCCCTGGATGGTCAGGCG
The DNA here is from genome assembly GCF_059371235.1 of Stenotrophomonas sp. YJH_SMC_29. NCBI lineage: Bacteria > Pseudomonadati > Pseudomonadota > Gammaproteobacteria > Lysobacterales > Lysobacteraceae > Stenotrophomonas > Stenotrophomonas sp. YJH_SMC_29. The sequence goes on from NZ_JCAFUK010000003.1 coordinate 84,580, forward strand.
ACCGTAGTCAGTCCCGCTGCCCGGGCGGATCACGCCGGCGTTGACCACGTCACCGTGAATGGTGCCGTTGCCGCTCAGCATGGCATTGCTGGCCACTTCGGTTGCCGACCGGATGCTGCCATCGACCTGAAGTGCACCGGCAAGCACGCGGGTGGCACCGGTGTAGGCCTGGTCATCGGCGATGCGCAGGGTCCCCGTGCCCATCTGCACCAGGCCGCCCGTTCCGCTTACCGCATTGTCCAGCAGCACGTCGTCGCTGCGGTTGAATTCCAGCCAGCCGTGGTTGTCGATTGCACCAGTCACGCTGCCGCTGGTGCCACCGTTGCCCAGGCGCAACGCACCGGCCACGATGAACGTGCCGCCGGCGTAGCGGTGGTCAGCGTCCAGCACGGTGGTGCCCGATCCGATCTGGCGCAGCGCGCCATCGCCGGCGACACGCGCCGAGAGCTGGAACGTATCGTTGCGGTCCACGTCCAGGTAGGTGCCACCGGCCAGGCTGACATCGCCGCCCAACGTGCCGCGCGAGCCGCCGTCACCGATCTGCAGGGTGCCGGCCGCCACCCGGGTGCCGCCGCTGTGCGCGACGTCGCCGGACAGCACGACAGTGCCGCCACCTGCCTGCAGCAGCTCGCCGCTGCCGGCGATGTTGGCGGACAGGGACATGCGGTCACCGCGGTTGAGGGTCAGCCGCGCGTTGTTGACGATGTCGCCCGCCACGTTGCCGGCTGCGCCGCCATCGCCCAGCACCAGTTCACCCTGTTCGATGTGGGTCACGCCGGTGTGGGTGTTGTCTGCGGTCAGGGTGAGCGCGCCTTCGCCGCGCTTGATCAGCTGGCCGCCTTCGCCGTGCAGCGCCGTGGCCAAGGTGACAGCGTTGCCGTTGGTGTCCAGCACCGCGCCCGCAGTCCCCAGCACCTCCAGTCGCGCGGAGATGTCTTCGTCGCTGCCTGCGGCCCACTGCAGGCCGCCGCCATCCAGGACAATGCTGCCGGTGCCCAGGTTGCTGCCGGACTGGAATCGGATCAGGCCCTGATCGACGCGCGTCGAGCCGCTGTAGGTGTTGGCACCGGTCAGGGCCAGCACGCCCTCGCCGGTCTTGGTCAGGGTGCCTGCATTGCCGCTGACCTGCCCGCTGACGGTCATCACGGCATCATTGCCATCGACGCGGAACGCATGCTCGCCGCTCGCGGCCAGCACCACCGGAACATCAACCTGCGTGTCCTGGCCTGCGGCACGGTTGCCCAGCACGCCATCGTTGAAGGTGATCACGCGCGTGCCAGCGCCGGCGCCGGCCAGGATGCTGCCAGCATGCAGCGCACCGCCGTCGAGGGTGATGTTCGAGGACACGGTCCCTCGGGTGCCGGTGCGGTTGCCCAGGGTGATGGCATTGGCAAGCACGGTGCCGCCCTCGCCAATGGAGAGGCGACCGTTCGAACCGCCGTTGCCAGCGGTGCTGCTGCGTTCGCCGATCATGATGGTGTTGGCTTCGAGCACGCCCCGGCCCAGGCTGAGGGTGCCCGTTGCGGTGGCATCGCCATAGGGCGCGCCCGCGATGTTCAGCGCGTCCACCTTTGCATCAAGCACGCCTCGGCGCAGGTCGACAGTGCCGGTGGCACCGGTGTAATTGCTGCTGTTTCCCGTACCAATGTTCCAGGTGCCTACGGCGCTCTCCCCGTCGGAGCCACGCAGCGTGAGGGTTCCGTCCGTGACCGAGTCCTGGAAGACCAGGGTGCCGCCGCTCTGGTTGCCGCCGAGCGTGATGCTGTCGGCGTTGATCGTGTTGTTCTGGCCCAGGCGCACGGTGCCTTGATTGGTCGCCGCTGCACTGATGTTGCGGCCGACATCGCCAATGCCAAGGTGCGATGCGCGGATGAGGTTGGTATCCGAAGCCAGCACGACCGTACCGGTGGTAGCCCCGGTCTGATCCCGTGAGCCGCCCATGACGCGGCCACCGACGTTGAAGTCGAGGCTGGCATTGTCGAACACGTAATGAGAGAGCCCGCTGAGGTCCAGGTTCTGGGTGGCGCGGTTCGCGGTGCCGCCGATGTAGAAGGTATTTCCCTGCTGGACCAGCGTACCGCCGTTGCCAACGACGACGCCGGTGGCGCCATTGGCAACAATGATGTCCTCGACAACCCGCGTGCCATCGGCAACATCAACCGGGGCGCCGGGGAACTGCAGCGTCTCTGCACCTGCGGCGCCGCCCCATGCCAGCGCGACAGCGACGGCCAGCTGCAGCGGGCGAAGCACGGTACGGCTGCCCGCGTGGGTGCGACGGCGACGGGTGGCGAATTCGGAGGCGACGACCCATCGACCGGCGGCCGCATTCCAGACGATTGAATGAATCTTGTTCATGAGGCTCTCCTCGAAGTGAAATGGAGGCTGGAGGGCTTCCTGGAGCGTTCGGAGCAACCGAAGGGGAAGCACTCAGCGGACACTTGCGAGGTTAGTGAGGGCCACCCGCGAGTCGAATCGGACTCGTCCCAAAAGCGGGGGACGCGGCGTTGCAGGCCTGCCCGAGGCGCTGCGGGCGTGCGCCGCCCGCCCCGGCAGGTGCCACCAGGATGCGTTGCAGCGGCCATGCGTGATGGCAGACGTCAAGAATCGTGTTGAGAAGCGTTCTGCTTTGCAGGGCCCCGTGCCGGGCCCGCCGCTTGGCCCGCTTCGCTGTCACTGCAGCGGTCCTGCCATTGGCGGCGCAGCGCTCGGCGCAACTGCGGCGAGGCAAACAGGTACTGATTGAGGCCGTCCAGGAAGCTTGCCTGCGAGCTGGCGGAAAGCTCGCTGAATCGAAGCAGCAGCAGCGTTACCAGAAAATTGGGGTCGGGCACGTGGTCACCGGTTACAGGGGTGTGCCCCACCGAGAATACGAACGCTGCAGCGCAAGACCATCGGACAATGCCTGAATCAGTCCGATTCTCCACCGGCGCCTGCACGGGCGCTCTGTGATGCCTGGACCAGCCCATGCGCCAGTGCGTACTCGAACACGTCCGCGTCCCGCTCCAGGCCAAGCTTGCGCATGGCCGCCATTTTCTGCGTGCTGACGGTCTTGCTGCTGCGCCCTACCCGCTCGGCGATTTCCCGGATGGTCAATCCTTCGGCGAACATGCGCAGCACTTCTGTTTCCCGCTTTGACAGTGCGGACGCACCACTGGCAGGTGCTTCGGCCACGTGGGCGAGCAAACGCTCAATGGCCGGAGAGACGAACGGCTGGCCGGACCGGGCCGCATGCACCGCAGGAACCACGTGCTCCAGCGAATCGCTCTTGCTCACGATGCACGTCACCCCGGCGGCCTGGATGGAGCGCAGGACCAGCGGACTCTCCATGCCGGTGAGCACCACCAGCTTCAGGTTGGGAAACCGCCGCTGCAGGAATCTGAGCAGGGTCACGCCGTCGCCGTAGCGTCCGTTCGGCATCGAAAAGTCACAGACGGCCACGTCCACCGGTGCGGCGCTCAGCAGCGCAACCAGTCCGGTCGAGTCGCTGGCCAGGCCAGCGACCGCGATGCCGGGTTCGGAGCGCAGCAGCATTTCCATGCCGGCCAGCATCACGGGATGGTCGTCGGCAACGACCAGGTTCAAGGCCATACAGTCATCCTCTTGGTTGCAGGTATCGCCGAGCGTGCCACCACGCGGTCGCCTGGCCTATAGTTGCGGCGGCGGTTCGCCGGTGTGGCGGGCCAACTTCAGCGCGGGGCTGTTGCATGTCTCATCCGATCATTCGTGTAGCCATTGCAGACGACCATCCGGTCATCCGCATGGGAATCGAGGCCGCAATCGATGCAGTTCCCACGCTGCAGTGCATTGGAACGGCGTCCGACTCCTCGGAGCTGGTGGCGCTGCTGGACAGTACCGCATGTGATGTCGTGGTGACCGACTACGCCATGCCGGGCGGCACGCACGGCGACGGCCTCGCCCTGCTGGATACACTCCGCGAACGCTACCCTGACCTGCGTGTGATCGTGATGACGGGCATGGACCAGCCGGTGGTCATCCAGTCACTTTATCAGCGCGGCATCACCCATATCCTCAGCAAGGCCGATGACACCAGCCATGTTCCGGCGGCCATCGCTGCGGCCTGGGCCAACCGGCGCTACCTCTCGCCGTCGGTCGCGCAGATCTTGCCACACCATGCCGCAGCGTCAAGGAAGACAGCGCTCTCGCCACGGGAACGTGAAGTGCTGACGCTGTTCGTGTCGGGGCTTGGCATCAACGAAATCGCCGAGCGCCTGGACAGGCGCAAGCAGACCATCAGCACGCAGAAGCGGATCGGGATGGCCAAGCTGGGCATCGACAAGGAAGCCGATCTCTTCAAGTTCGCGACGGAACTCGGCCTGCGTTCAAACGGCCCCGACCCGGACTGATCGGCGTTCGCTCACGAGCCGTCCGGCAGGCCCTCCCGATAGCTGTCGATGAGCGCGGACAGGGACGCGAGCAGCGCCTGCAGCTCGGCTTCATCCACTGTGTCGTGCTCGCGCAGGCGATGCTCCACGGTCCCGAAGCGCTCGCCGAGCGGACGTTCCCCCATCATCAACAGCACGCCCTTCAGGGAATGGACCTTGTCCAGCAGCGCGGCCTGCCGCCCTTCCCGCAGCGCGGCGGCAAGGACGTCAAGATCACGCGCGCCGCTTTCGACGAACAGGGCCGGAAGTTTCAGCGGCAGCCCCTGCCCCGCGGCCGGCGCGGGTGCCTTGTGGTTGCTGGCAGGAACGTAGCGGTCCAACGCCGCCGACAGCCGTTCCAGATCCAGGGGCTTGAGCAACAGCCCATCGATGCCCGCCTGCCGGCAGCGCTCCCGCTCGCTGGCCAGCGCGGTTGCGGTGATCGCCAGGATCGGCACCTTTTCCCCGCGTGCACGCAGCGTCTGGGCCAGCTCGTAACCGTCCATCACCGGCATGTTGATGTCGGTCAGCACGACGTCCCAGCTGTCCGACGGCCACAGGCTCAGTGCGGCCTGGCCATCCTCGGCGGTGCCCACATGCCAGCCGAGCTCCTCCAGCTGCTGCTGGATCAGCTCGCGGTTCACCGGATTGTCCTCCACCAGCAGCACCCTTCCCCGTCCCGCCGGCGGCCGCGCCTGCGCGGCGACCGGCGATGGCGCGTCCGCTCCCATCGCATCCTGCAACAACGCGCGCAGCAGCGCCGGGCTGGAATAGCTGGTGACGTGCACGCCATCAGGACGGCGTTCGGGGGCCAGGGGGCCGCTCGGGTACGCGCGCACCAGCCGGGCGTGGAGGCTGCACAGCGCCTGCTCATCCTCCTCCGGCCATGCGCGGCGCTCGCCGAAAATCAGCAACGTTGTCGTTGCGGCATCGGTGGGCAGCGCGGCCGGACGATCAAGGACGGTCAACCCTGCGCCCCAGCGCTGCAGGACCTGCCCGATTTCCTGCCGCCACTCCGGCGCTGCCGAAAGCAGCGTCACCGTGGTGCCCGACAGCGGCTGCTCACCGCCGTGCGGCGCATCGACAGGGTGAACCGGCACCTCCAGGGTGAACACGGTGCCGACGCCCAGCGTACTTTCGGCCTGGATGCTGCCACCCAGCAGATGGGCGAGTTGCCTGCACAGCGCCAACCCCAGCCCGCTGCCACCGTAACGCCGGGACACGCTGGCATCGCCCTGCTCGAAGGGACGGAACAGATGCGCAAGCTGCTCGTCGGACATGCCGATGCCGGAATCCACGACCCGCAGCCGCAGCACGCTCTGGTTCGGTTGCAGGCAGTTCCCGAGCCCGGCGTGCAGCGTGATGCGCCCGGACTCGGTGAACTTCACCGCGTTGCTCAGCAGGTTGTTGATGATCTGCCTGATGCGATGCGCATCTGCCCGGTAGGCATCCTCAAGCTCGGCGTCGATCATGTAGAACAGCTTCACGCCCTTCTTGTGCGCCTCGGGCGCATACAGCAGCGTGGCCTGCTCGATCAGTTCACGAACGTTGAAGTGCGCCGGGTCGACATCCAACTGCCCGGCCTCGATCTTCGAGAAGTCGAGCACATCACTGATGATCGCCATCAGTGAGTCCGCCGACAGCCGGATGCGCTGCAGGCGTTCCTGCTGCGCAGGCTGCAACGGTGAGCGTGCCAGTAGTTCCAGATGGCCGAGGATGCCGTTGAGCGGCGTGCGGATTTCGTGACTCATGGTGGCGACGAAGGCGCTCTTCGCCCGGTTGGCCGCCTCCGCAGCGGCGCGGGCATCCTCGGAATCGCGACGGGCGCGCTCCAGGGTCTGCTGCAGTTCCATCTGCGCCGTGACATCACGCAGCGCGCAGACCCACACGGTCTGGTCGCGATAGCGTGCGATGGCCAACGCCACCTGAAGCTGGATCGGCACTGCACCCGCGTCGTGCAGCGTCCAGTTGAACTCCTTGCGCGCACCGGGCAAGGCATGCGCCTGCTGCACCAGCGCGACATAGAGCGCCGGGGTCGTCGAATCGCCCGCCGGCTGCGTCGCCAGTTCGCGTGCGACCTGGTTCTGCAGTAGGGGAGCACCATCATCGCAGCTGAGCAGTGCCAAGCCCACCGGCGCCGTGCCGATGATGGTCTGGCTGAGCGCTTCGCTTTCGTAGACGCGCGATGCCTCGGCCAGGGCCGGCGCCATGACCTTGCGCTCCACCCGCCAGAGCAGCAGCCAGAGTGCTGCGATGATCGACAGTGCCGTCAGCAGCCGCGCAACGATGGCCATCCCCTGGTCGCGCCACAGCGCGCTCCAGTCGTAAAGACGCGTGAAGCGCCAGTCCGTCCCTGACAACCCCCCGCTTACCGCAAACAGATGCTGGAACGACAGCCGTGTCACGTTGCGTGTGTCCTGCTGCGCCAGCAGCGGGCCAAGCGCATTGGCCTCCCGGCTGAGGGGGCCCTTTGCCAGCACCACTTCACCGGTGGGCCCGGTCAGCAGATAGCTGCCGGCGGCGGTCGCTTCCAGGCGCGAGCCGATGCTGCTGATCGGCTCGAAGGTGACCCGCCGGAAATAGGGCGTGGTGCCCTCGGCGAGGGTGAGAATACCCACCAGCGAGGGCCGGCCATCCAGCGGGTTCCGCCCGAACAGCGAGGCCAGGCGATGGCCCTTGGCGGCGCTTTCCATCGGACCGGGATCTGGAGATTGCAGCGGCGCGTGGCGCTCGATGCCCTTCAACAGTGCGAACGCCTGTGCCCGCGAATCTGCGCGCAGCCCCCGCAGCAGCTGCGCCTCGTCAACCACGCCGGGCAGTGCCATCAGCCGCGCCTGCGGGTCATAGCCATACACCATGGCCGGGCTGTTCCCCTGCATCGAACTGATCGCCGCAGTCGTGTACAGCGAGTACTGATAGATCATGCCCAGATAGGCTTCCAGCTCAGGCTGTGGCATCGGCCGCTCGGGATCGCCCAGCACCAGCCACGGCACCGATGCCGGACCTTCTGCCCGGACCACCGTCCGCATGCCCTGCGACAGGTAGTTGGCCACCATCGGCTGACCCAGGCGCCGCAGTTCTTCCCGCTGCCCGCTCCACATCACGTCGTTGGCGTTCACGCTTCCTGCATACGCACGGTCACGTTGCACCAGGAAGTAATCGATCGCGCCGCGGGCCTCGAAGAACTTCTGGCGCTCGCGGTCATGGAATTCGCCCACGCCGGCAAAGATGCTCACCGCTGTGGTCAACAGCACCAGCAGCGTGATCAGCCCCCCTCCCCCCAACAGCAGCCGGCGCTGTGAACGGTGGAGTGCCTGCAACGGGGCGGAAGGCAAGTCAGGCGAGGCCGGAGGCATGGCATTCCCGCGCACGGGCAAGGGGGTGGCCATGAATCTAGTGCATGCCCCTTTCCACCGCCAGTGTCGGCACGCCCCGCTGCGAGGAAACCAGCAGGGCCTGCAGCAGGCCATCACTGGAATAGCAGGACACGCGCCACGCATTTCCCCGAACCTGCGGCTTCAGCGGACCGTCGGCAGATACCAGGATCACCCGCCGCCGTCCCGCCCGCGACGCCACTTCCGTCCGCGCGGGACTTCTCTCGAATGCAACGAGCGGAACGTGCGCTTCCCAGTGTTCGGCGGGCCAGGCGTCGGCCTCGCTCACGATGATCACGGTGGCGCCCCAGCGTTCAAGCCGGCGCCGCAGCTCGTCCCGCCAACCACTGGCCGAGGAGCTCAGGAGCACCGAGCGGTCAGCCAAGGGCAGCGTCCCGGTAGCCGGAACCGCCTGGACCGGTATGCAGAAGGTGAAGACACTGCCGACGCCGGGCGTGCTGCTGGCATGGATGGTGCCCCCCCATGCAGCTGCTCAGTTCACGGCACAGTGACAGTCCCAGCCCAGACCCGCCAAAACGGGTGATGATGCTGGCGTCCGCCTGCACATAGGGCTGGAAGAGCCTTGCCATCTGCGTCTCCGTCATGCCGAGGCCGGAGTCGATGACCTGCAGCTGCAGCTGGGAACCGTCCGTATCGGGCACCCAGTCAGCCCTCAGTTCGACACGACCGGACGGGGTGAACTTCACTGCATTGCTGACCAGGTTGCGCAGGACCTGCTCGATGCGTGCCTGCGGCCCGACCAGCCTGGCCGGCACTGCATCATCGACCATGACGTCCAATACCAGGCCCTTTGCTTCGGCCAGTGGCGAGAACAGCAGCGCGACCCGCTCCAGCAGCGTCACCGGTTCGAAGGTCTCCGCAACCAGGTCCAGGTGCCCGGATTCCGCGCGGGAGAAATCCAGCACGTCGTTGATGATCTGCAGCAGCGAGTCCGCAGCCTGGGTAATTCGCCGAAGCCGTGCCTGCTGGTTGTCGTCCAGCGCAGAGCGGCCGAGCAACTCCAGGTGACCCAGGATGCCATGCAACGGCGTGCGGATCTCGTGGCTCATGGCCGCCAGGAAGCGGCTCTTTGCGCGGCTGGCGGCCTCCGCCGACTCGCGCGCCTGCTTCTGCTGCTGCTCCAGTTCGATCCGCGCGCTCAGGTCGCGCACAGCGCACAGCAGTACCATGCGCCCTTGATAGCTGGCACTGGTCGCCCCCACCAGCAGCACGACAGGCGCCTGGCCGTGGGGATCCGGCACCGACACTTCGAACTCGGCGATGGTGGTATCAGGCAGCAGCAGGATCGCCGAGGCCTGGTCGACCATGCGGGCGTAGAGCATGGCGCCGCGTCGCTCGGCGGCGGCGGCGAGCTGACGCATCATGTCGTTCTGCACCACCGGGTCACCGCTGTGGCGATCGAGCAGGCACAGTCCCACCGGTGACAGCTGGATCAACGCGCGGCTGAGCTGTTCGCCCTGGTAAACGCGCGCGGCGCGTGCCAGCGCGGGCCCGAAGGCGCGCCAATGCAGCCAGGCCAGCAGCGTCCAAAGACCCAGCAACAGGCCGAACGCCAACGACGCGGCAGCGATGTACAGGCGTTGCCCATCGGCAATGACATCGGCGATGCAGTACGTGCTGACCAGTGCCCAGTCGGCTTCCTCGACACGGACTACCTGGAAGAAACGCAGCCCTTGGCGGAAGGTGGCCAGCGTGCGCCCCTTGTGCTCCGCGTCCAGAAGATGCCGGGTCACCTCGCCCAGATCCAGCGCTTTGGGGCTGCCGGTGCCCGCCACCACGCGGCCGTCGCCGGTCAGCACGAACGACACGCCACCATCGGCGATGCGCATTGCCCGGGACAGCGGTGTCGTTGATTCCAGCGTGACGAACGTGCCGATCACGGTGGCACCGTCACGCGCCACCAGGGCACTGGCGATCGCCGGAGCCCCCGACACCGGATGGCGCACCAGTTCCATCCGGGTGGCGTGCGTGCCATACGCCTCCGCGCCGTCGACGCCGGTGCGGGACAGCGCCGCGAGCCGGCCGATGAGCTGCGCACGGTCCTTTTCTCCCGTGGCCGACAGCAGATGCTGTTCGCTCATGCCCTCGCCCAGTACCAGCAGCTGGCCGCGCGGATCAAGAAAGAAGCTCGACTCCGATTCGCTGGACCGGCCGCCGGCCCCGCCCAGCCGGCGGATGATCGACAGCGAGTGCGCCAGCATGAGATAGCGATCCAGGCGGTCAACGGGCCAGGCATCGGTGCCGGCACCCAGCACCGTCTGCGGCACGCTCTCGGTGCCAGCGGTCATGACGGCCCGCTGTCCGGCACGGAGGTAGTTGGCACGGTCCACTTCCAGCGTCCGCGCATCATTGTCCGGGCGATGTCGCCAGGCGTACTCGGCCATGCTCAACAGCCGAAGGTGGGCCGCATCCGACGCCGCCAGGTGGGCCTCGACGATGGCACGGCTGCGCTGCAGCGCTTCCGACCGCCGCGCCGCAAAGCCATCTGCGTGGAACAGCGCCAGCGCGATCAGCCCGGCAACGATGGCGATGCTGAGCAGGCAGCCGCCGCCCAGCAGCACGCCGCGCTGGTACTTGCGGAGCGCAGCGAGGTCGCAATCGTCGGTAGCATCAGGCGAGGCGTCCTGGCGCAGGTGTGCGGAGCGGAAGAAGCGGAACATTGTCGCTGTGGATGCGCCCGCCAAGGAACATGCGGGCCATACCGGAGAAAGTGAAAGGGAGCGGCCACCCTATCGGCCCCTGGCAGACAGCCACATAGGACGCGGCTGACTTTCTGCCGCGCTGTGGCGCAACGCGGCCGCACGGCTGGCGTGGGTACGTGGACGTTCGCGTCACGCGTCGGATCCCTGGCGGAATGGGCGTCGTCCGATGGGCTGCTGCAACACGCTGGTTGACGATAGGTGTTCGACCCTCTTTGTTCCCAGGCATCTCCATGGCAGATCTTTCCCGACACACCCTCATCTACACCGAGTACGGCCACTGGAATGTCATGCGCGGCCGTCAGCTGCTTGGCGGCCGTACCTGCCTCGCAGAGGCGCTGGCCCTTCTGGACTACTTCCACCGGCTGCAACGGGCCGAAGCGCTGCATTCACCCGCGCAGCCGGGAGCGGATCGATGAGTGCCGTGCCAACGCTGCTGGTGAGTGTCCTGGCATCCGCCCACCATGGCTGGAGCCGGTGGCGCAACCGCATGCTTGCCGCCGTCGACCACGATGCCGTTATCGCCAACGTGAGTGACGGTGGCGGGCTCAGCCCGCGCTTCACGTTCATGGCAGTGATGTCCTGCGGTATCGCGATCCTGGGGCTGCTTCAGTCCTCGGGGGCCGTCGTGATCGGTGCGATGCTGATCTCGCCGCTGATGGGCCCCATCGTGCAGCTGGGTTTTTCGCTGTGCGTGGTCGATTTCCGGATGATGGGCCGTGCGTTGCTTGCGCTGCTTGTGGGCATGGCGCTGGCGCTGCTGACCGCCATGTGCATCGTATGGCTGTCGCCGCTACGCGAGGCGACCAGTGAGATCCTTGCACGCACGCAACCCACCCTGTTCGACCTGCTGGTGGCACTGCTGTCAGGGCTGGCCGGCGGCTATGCAGTGATTACCCGGAAGGGAGAGGCCATTGTGGGCGTTGCAATTGCGACCGCCCTGATGCCGCCGTTGGCAGTGGTCGCGTTTGGGCTGGCGACGGGCGACATGCGCGTGGCTGGGGGCGCGATGTTCCTTTTCATGACCAACCTGCTGGCGATTGCCCTGAGCGTGACACTGATTGCCAAGTGGTACGGGTTCGGGATGGAGAACTCACCTCGCCACACCGCCTGGCAAGCGGGGGTGATCGCCACCACGTTCATTCTGCTGGCGCTGCCGCTGGGACTGGCCCTGCGCGAGATCGGGCAGCAGACCTGGGCCGCAAACCAAGCCCGCGCCGTGGTTACCCGGTACCTGGGCGATCGCCGTGCGTCGATTGAACACATGTCCGTGGTGCGTGCCGAGCATCGCTATGTCATCGACGTGGTGGCGCTGGTCCCGGCCTATATCAACAATGCCCAGGGCAATCTGGCAGGTCGGCTGTCCGCGCGGCTGGCGGCCCCGGTATCCCTGCGCGTCAGGCAAACCCTGGAGGCCAACGAGGACGGACTGCGCAACCGGGCCGATATCGATGGCCTGCGGCTCAACGTTGCCAGCCTGTCTGCCGAGACCCGGGCGCTGCGTGTCGAGATGGATGAGATCGTGGCGGAACGCTCACGCGTGCTGCGTGAGGAAAGCGCTGCAGAGGAGCAGGGCGATGGATCGCACAGCGCGGACAGCCTCCGCTAGCGAGGCGCCGCTGCGCGCAGCAGCCCGGTCCTGCGCCTGAAACGCGAGGGGACGGCCTCGGTTGCCGTCCCCCACCCGCGTGATCAGTTGTACGTCATGGTTACCGTGATCGGTCGGCTGACCGTACCGGCCGATACCGTTGCGCGGCTCTGCACGAAGCGTGCGCGGAATGCGTGCGTCGCCGCAGCCGTGGCCATCTGGGCCGTTCCGCCAGGGGCGACGCGGGCCCCGCTGCTGGTGTACTGCAGCTCGACGCCGATGCCAGGCACACCCTGGAACAGCTGGGCATTGCTGGTGTCGGCGGTGCCATCGAAACGCAGGGCAACCCGGGTCACCAGCGGGTCACACTGGCTGACCACAACATTCACCGGCTGGAACGGCGAGGTATACGCGCCGGTGAACAGTGTTGCCTGATAGCTGCCCAGATTGACGTCGGCCACGGCGATGCGGCAGACGCCCGGCAGAATGGTGCCGGTGAGGTTGAACGTGGTGGTCGTCTGCGCGGCCGCGTGGCCTGCAGCGAGCAGCGAGGCCAGCGCCAGCAGGATGGGAGGCAGGCGGAGGGCGACAGTGCACATCGGCTGCAGCCTCAGTTGTAGGTGAGCGAAACGGTGATGGGACGCGTCACGCGGCCCGCGCCCACCGTTGCAGCGGACTGCCGGAAGCGCGCACGGTACGGATACACGCCGGCGGCGGTGGTGTACTGGGTACGGCCACCCGGTGCAATCGGCACGTTGACGGCACCGACCACGCGCACCAGTTCGATGCCTACGCCGGGAACCCCCTGGAACAGCGACGCGTTGCTGCTGTCGGCCGCACCGGTGAAGGTCATGGCGACCCGCAGCACCTGCGCGTCGCAGTCGCTGACGGTGCCACTGAAGTCCACATAGGCCGTGGCATAGCTGCCGGTGAACAATGACGCCTGATGGGAGCCCAGATCCACATCGGGGAATGCGACCTTGCAGACGCCTGGCAGGATTTCGCCGGACATGGTGAAGGCCTGGCTGTCCTGCGCGTGCACCGTGGCAGCGCAAAGCAGCAGGCTCAGGGAGAGAAGCGGACGGAACATGGGAGACCTCAGTTGTAGGTGACCTGGACAGTGATGGGGGTACGGATCGCACCGGCGGTGACATTGCCGGTGCGGACAAGTAATGCGCCGAGATCGAGCTGGCCTGCCGAGCCGCCGCTGGTGGGCCAGTCAAACGCGGGTTGGTTGGGTGCATACAGCGTGCCGGTGGCACTCTGCAGTCGGATGGCCAATCCCCGCACACCGCCGGTGGCCGGGATGGCAAAGTAGCTGGCATTGCTGCTGTCGGCGGTGCCGACGAAGCGGACGTGCAGCGTTCGCAGGTCGTCACTGCAGTTCTTGCGCTCCAGCACGAAGGCCACCGCGGGTGACTGCGTGCTGGTGGCGAAGTACGTTGCCTGGAACGTGCCCAGATCGACGTCCTGCACGCTCAGCTGGCAGGTCCCGGCCAGGAACCTACCGGTGAAGCGGACGGTGAGGTCCGCCGCCGCCACCGGCATGGCGGCCCCGCACAGCAGCGCCAGCAGCAGCCATCGCGCGTGCATGTCAGTAGTACTCCAGGGTAATGGTGGCGGCCCCGTTCGCCTGTCCCGATGAGGCGGCAGCGGCGTAGCGGGCATAGCGCGCACGCAGCATCAGCGTGTAGGACGCGTTGTTGGTTTCGCTCAACGCCAGCCCGGAATCACGCATGCTGCCAAAGCCCACCGACTCGTCGGCCGCGGTCCCGATCTGGATGCCGATGCCGGTGGCCGTGGTATTCACGCCGTCGCTCTGCAGCATCATCACCGAGCGGGCGCTATCCGCCACGGCCGTGACCGGATCCACGCGGAAGCGGAGGGTGTTGTCGACGCGCCCATTGGCCGTCTGTACCGTTCCCGTGGTGAGGTTGCCGCGGTAGCGGCCATAGAACGCCGGGCAATTGCTCAGCGTTACCGGTACGTTGACCCATTGTGTCCCGCTGCCGACGGTGGGGATCTCCGTCACGCGGTGATCGCCAAGATTCACCGAAACGTCTGCAGCGGTGCAGGTGCGGGCAACAATGGACAGCGAGCCCTGCACCCAACCGTTCCAGAGCTGGAGTGCGCTGTTGGCGCCGGTCATGCGGTATTCGAAGCGCGGCAGGTTCGCGCCAGTGATCGTGCCGGCCGTTATCGGTCCGGTCTTGATCAGGCTGACGTCGAAGGATTGAACAAGGTCGATCAGCGTGCCCGTGGTCACCTCCGCGGAAACCAGCATCGGAAACGGGTTGCCGCTGAACCAGACCGCCACGCCGACGCCGGGAAGATTCGTGTTGTATACGGTTCCGTAGCGCCCGTGTACGTAGCCCGAAGGCCCGTACGGAAGCGCGGTGTACTGGCGGATGCGATCGGCCCTGCCCGGTGTGCAGTAGATCTGGTTGGTGGGCCCGGCGTAATAGGTGGCCCGGTAGATTTCGGTGCCGACCGGCACATCCGGACCGACAGTGATGCTGCCACTGAGGTTGGCAATGTTGGTGAGTGTGGTGGTGCCAGCGTTGAGGCGGCAGTTCTGCGCAAGCGCAGGCGCTGCGACCATCAACAGGACAAGCGCGATCAATCGCGCGACCAGAGGCATGCGAATCACGGTGCGTTCTCCTGGAAGGTGGTGGTAACCCGGCGCGCGGGCGGCGCGTCACCGTTGGCATGGACGACGGGGGATCGGCATTGCGCGCTGAGCACGGCGTACTGGCCGCTGACAGGGCCGTCCGGAATCTGCACGTCCACCACGCACTGGTGGTCGGCGCCCTCGCCCCATTGCACCTGCACCGGCCCGGACGACTGAAGGCCACTGAGCAGCAGGCGGCTGCCCTGCCCCACCACGCCGACCGTGGCGCCGCTGGCATCGGTGGCCTCCGCGCCGAACGGTAGCGGGCGCCCGTCTTCGGTCTGCGTGTCGACCATCAGCCCACGGCTGGCGCGCGTACTGAAATCGAGCTTCACCAGCGCGCCGGCACGCGGCGCCACCGCGCGTGCGGTTTCCTGCAGCTCCACGCTGTAGCCGGCCCCTTTGGGGTCGAGCGAAATCGTGTTCAGCTGGTACGGCGTCAGGTACGGGACCACCGCAAACCCACGCCTGTCCACGCGGGATCCGCCGCTGTTCTCCACCCGCATTCCCGCCGCGCCGGGCGCGTGCACCAGCGCGACCGTGTCGCCCAGCGGCGGCGACAGGGTCAGCCCACCCGCGTGGAGCACCAGCCCGCCCGACGCGCCAAGGCCCATCTGGGTATAGCCGGGCCCCCGGCTGAGATTGGCCGCCACCTGGCCGCGGCCGCCGCGATAGCCGCCGTTGACATCCAGGGCGTTGCCACCGCCGATACGCGCCAGTGACACGCCGTAATTGACTCGGTCGTCGCGGGCCCACAGCCCGCTGGCTGACAGCTGCGTGGAGGGATCGGCATTGTCGCTGCGGGTCTGGGTGGCATTGAGCTGTGGCGCACGGGGCGTGCGCCCCAAGGGCACCGACAGCATCAGCATCAGGCGATTGTCAGCCCGCGCCATCTGTGGACGCGGCGCGGCATCCGCGCCGGGAATGCGATCCTGCAGGAAGCCCGGCATGAAATCGATCGAATCGCGCGTGCGCTGGAAGTTCAGGCTGTAGCTCAGCGACTTCCACTGGTTGCTGTAGCCCACGCTCAGGTCAAGCTGGCGGCCTGCCGTGTTCCAGAAGTCGCGCCGCGTCCCGATGACGAACAGCTGGCCTCCGCGCTCCCCCAGGCGCTGGTTGACGCTCAGGTCCATGCGGTTGCGCTGGCGCGCCACCGCGTCGATGCCAAGATCACGTGCCTGTGCGTCACGCAGGCTGGCCCAGTCGCGCACGCTCACGTAGCCACGCGTTGCATAGCGGTAGGCCGCGATGGCAAACGAGGTGCCGGTGCTGGCGATGCTTCGATTGTAGGCCACGCGAAAGCTGCTGCCGGACAGCTCAGGCAGGCCGTTTACACGGGCCTGTGACAACGACGCATCCATTGCCAGCGCACCGAATCGTGTATTGACCGCACTACCGGCCAGCACCGAGTGGTAGTTGTCGCCCACCACGGCGCCGCCGTAGGCACTGACCACATTGGACAGGCCGCGCTGGTACTGCAGCTGCAGGACGTCCGGCGCATCGAGCAGCGAGGCCTCCGCAACACGACCGGCCGCTACCGACCACCGTGACTGGCCCGGACGCAGCAGTTGCGGCACCGCCGAGTACGGTAGCGTGAACCGCCGTGAGCGGCCGTCGGCTTCGACGACTTCCACGTCGAGATCGCCGGCATACCCGGTCGGGAACAGGTCGTTGATCTCGAACGGTCCAGGTGCAACGCTGGTTTCCAGCAGGACGTTGCCACGCTGGCGCACGATCACCCGGGCGTTGGTCTCGGCGATGCCACGCACTACCGGTGCGAAACCGCGCTGTGACTGCGGCAGCATGCGGTCGTCGCTGCCCAGGCGGGCGCCACGCAGGCGCACGCTCTCGAACAGATCGCCCGCAGTGGACGTGTCGCCGACCATCAGCTGCGCCTTCCACGGCACGATGTCGTGCATCAGGTAGGCGGCCGCTGACCGGTAGCGCTGCGACTGGCTGCCACCGCGCGTCATCGCGCCCTGGTGCACCAGCTGCCAGCCCGCCACGCGGCCCGAGGCGTTCAGGCCAAGGAACCCGGAGTAGGTCGGGGCAGCGCCATTGCTGTAGCGATAGACGTTGGCGTTGTAGCCCAGCGACAGCGCCGCCACGCCGGCATCCCACTCGCTGGGGTCGACATGGCCGCGCGCTTCGCTGCGCAGGTACAGCTGCGGCACCTGCAGATCCAGCGTCTGGCTGCCTGCATCGAAGGACGCCGTGGCACCGGGCACGCGCTCGCCCAGGTCACCACAGAAGGGTTCGTCCGGCCAGGCCAGGGCCGGCTGCCGGGCCTGGTCGGCGTGCAGGCGCTCCGGCGCGATGCCGTAGCGCTTCAGCGCGGCCGGGTCCAGGCACAGCCGCGAGACGCCGTCCACCTCGCGGTAGACAATGTCCGCACGCGCTTGCCACTGGCCGTTCAGACGCACGTCCCCCCGGTAGGTGCCGGGCGCAACGTAGTCTTCCTGCGAGAACCGCTGCAGGTCCAGGCGCGAGGACGCCCCCACCGGCAGGAACGCGGCGTCGAACTCGACATCGTCCGGGCTTTCGTTGCCGGCGCTCGCGACGGCCGGGGCAAACAGGATGGCGGCCACCACACCCGGCAGGCGGGCGCGCTGGAACCGGCGGGCGCCGGCAGCCGGCGCCCGGAAACGGGCGTTCATGATGGATTCTCCGGCGGTGCGGTGCGGTGGCGGTGCGCGGCTCAGGGCTGCAACACGGCCTCGGTGGGAACCAGCGCGCCGAAGTCATTGATGACCGTAACGGCAGCCTTCAGCTGGCCCGACGGGCGCGCGCGCAGATCCTTCAGCGGGAACTCGGCCTGTGAGAACGGCGCGACCATGCCGCCGCCCTGCCCGCCCTGCTCCTGGCCGCCGACATCGAGGCTGACGTTGGCAAAGTTGACGTGGAACGGGGTCGGATTGTCGGCACGCAGAACCAGGCCGTCCTTACCGGTGTGCAGGGTCCAGCGCAGCTTCTGGTAAGCCAGCACCGGCTCCCCTGCCAGGTTCGACGGCCGGTAGAACACCTTGATGCGGGTGCGGAAGGCGAACTGCAGGATGTTGGCGCTGGCAGTGCCATTCTTCGGGGGGATTTCCAGCATGTTCAACCAGTACAGCGTTTCCCGGTCGGCCGGCAGGCCCGCGCCGGTGAACATGATGCGGGTGGTCTGCTGCTTCTTCGGGTCCAGGCGGAACACCGGTGGCGCGACCACGAAGGGGGCCTTGGCGGTATCCGGCGTGGACTGGTCATCGCCATCATCCAGCCAGACCTGGACCAGCGTCGCGCGCTCGCCTTCATTGATGAACTTGAGCGTGACTTCCTTGTCCTGCGCGGGATAGACCACGCGGGTACCGCCGATCACGACCGACGCATGGGCCGCCGGCGAAGCCAGCGCGACGAGCGACAGCAATGCAGCAGCGATGATGCGATGGAGGGCGTTCATGGGTCACCTCGGAACGGGAAAGGAAGGAGGCCGCCAGCGCCTGCCGGCGACCTCCTGCGATCAGTTGTAGACAACCTTGTAGTTGACGTACGACTGCACGAAGCCCGGGGCCGCAGCGCCACCGTTGGCGACGTACTGGCTGGCCATGTCGATCGTGGCGGTGTTGTTGGTGATGGTCACCGGATCGGTCTTGAACGACGGATCGCGCAGGTCGACCACGGCATTCTTGTACTTCACCTGGATCTGGGTGTTGGCTGCCGGCGCGTTGGCTTCCTGGTTGCGCAGGTTGCCGTTGCTGGCGTCGACCTGGCCGGCAGCCGGGTCGAAGTACAGCTCGGCGACCTTGCCATCCAGGCACGTGCCCTGGCCGGGGCCACCGATGATCAGCTGGAACGGGTGTTCACCGGCAACGTCGCCGGCCGCTGCCAGCTGGTTGGCCTGCACCGCGCTCATCGGAACGGTGACGTTGGTGGTGCCGATGGCGCCGGCGCCACCGGAAATGGTGCAGGTCAGGTCGGTGACTTCGCCGGTGAACTCGATGGTGCCCGAGCCATAGGACTGGGCGCTGGCGGCCGAAGCGGCCAGCAGCAGGCTTGCAGCGGAAGCGATCGGAATGAGCTTCATGATGGTGGTGTTCTTCTTCACAGATGTGATCCGCACGCGGGCGGCAAGAAACCACCGCCGCCGAAGCGGCGGTGGCCGGGGACGGATCGGACACTTGGGGAGAAGGTCCTGTCCGGCGAGCCGGTGCACGGCTGGCGGAGAGAATCCTAGGTAAGGCCCCCGGAGCGCTCTATCGGACCGGGCCTAGATTTGCCTGGCGTGCGCCTTCAGCGCCGCCCGGTGCGCGCGGCGTGCCTGGAACGGCCAACGACCGCCCCAGGCGCGCACGAAGAGACTCAGTCCGCCCCGCCGCGTGCGTTGCGCCGCAGCGATTGCGGGGGCTGGCCGAAGGCGCGCAGGAAGGCACGTCGCATGCGTTCGGTATCACCGAAGCCCGTTTCAGTCGCGACTTCATCCATCGTGTAACGGCTTTGCTCGATCAGCACACGCGCGGCCTCCACGCGCAGGCCCTCCACTGCCTTGGCGGGGGATTGCCCGGTTTCCTCGCGGAACGCGCGACTGAACTGGCGGGTGCTCAGATGCGCGGCCTGCGCCAGTTCTTCAACGGACAAGGTGGCGCGCAGGTTGCCGCGCGCGAAAGCCAGCGCGTTCTGGATGCGATCGGACCGCGCATCCAGCTCCAGCAGCACCGAATGCTGGGACTGCCCGCCTCCGCGGCGGTGGTAGATCACCAGCTTCCGGGCCACCGCCCTGCACAGATCCGCACCGAAGTCCTGCTCGATCATGCCAAGCGCCAGGTCCAGCCCCGCACTCATGCCGGCGGAGGTCCAGATCGGGCCATCGGTGATGAAGATGCGATCTTCCTCCACCTGCGCGGCGGGAAAGCGCTGCCTGAGCGTACGTGCGTGGAACCAGTGCGTGGTGGCGCGGCGCCCGTCCAGCAACCCCGCTTCGCCGAGAAGGAATGCGCCGGTGCACACCGACGCGGTCCGGCGCGTGCGTGCGGCCGCGTGGCGGATCGAATCGATCAGCGTGCCGCTGGACGGGGCTGGCTCCAGCAGGCCGGCCACGATCATGGTATCCAGCGGCAGCTGCGCAAGCGGCGCTGTCTGCATGGCCATGCCCAGCGAGCTGGGCACCAGCCCGCCCTGTTCGGACAGCATGTGCAGATCGTAAAGGCGCGCGCCTTCGGTGGCATTGGCCAGTTCGAAGGCGGACGCTGCGGCGATCGCCATGGTCTGGAATCCGGCCGGCAGGTCACATCCAACACTGAGCATGGCGGGTTTTCCGGCGTGACCTGAAACGAGGTATATACGACATTTACGCCCTGCACAAGCCAGCCTAGAGTCTGCCCTGACCCCGGCGACCCCCGCCGGTTTGGACCGACTCCTGTGAACGACCCTACCCATCACGGCACCGCCCTCATCACTGGCGCATCGTCCGGCATCGGGGCGATCTATGCCGATCGCCTGGCCCACGCCGGCCATGACCTGATCCTGGTCGCGCGACGCGGCGACCGCCTGCGCCAACTGGCCGAAGCGCTGGCCCGCAGTAGCGGCCGCACGGTGGACATCGTCGCCGCGGACCTGACCACCTCCGACGGGCGTGCCGAGGTTGAAAAGGTCATTCAAGGCCGAGCGGACATCCAGGTGCTGGTCAACAATGCCGGCATCGGCGCTACGGCGCCCCTGCTGCAGTCGGACATCGGCGAAATGGAGCGCCTGATCACGCTCAACGTGAACGCCGCGATGCGCCTGGCCTACGCCGCAGCGCCGGTGTTTGTGGCCCGTGGCCGGGGCACGATCATCAACATCGCCTCCATCGTCGCGCTGGCACCGGAGCTGCTCAACGGGGTCTACGCGGGAAGCAAGGCGTTCCTGCTGGCGTTCTCGCAGTCGCTCCACCATGAACTGGCCGACAAGGGCGTGCGTGTCCAGGTTGTCCTGCCGGGTGCCACCGCAACGGACTTCTGGCACCTTTCCGGCCTGCCGGTGGAGCACCTGCCACAGGGCATCGTGATGAGCGCCGAAGCGATGGTGGACGCGTCGCTGGCCGGCCTGGCACAGGGTGAAGTCGTGACCATTCCCGCGCTTCCGGACATCGCTGAGTGGGACGCCTTCGAGCACGCACGCAAGGCGATGGCACCGGGCCTTTCGCGCGCGCAGCCGGCGCAGCGCTATCTGGGTGGCGCCTGATCAGCGAACGCGTTGCAGCCGCCCGGCGTGGCGCAGTGCGCTGGCCGGGCATGGCGTCGCTACAGCGCCAGTTCCCTGGCGAGGAACGGCGCTGTCCTGCTGCCCTTGGCGCGGGCCACCTGGCGTGGCGTACCCTTCGCCACGATGGCGCCGCCCGCGCCGCCTGCGCCCGGGCCGACGTCAATCACCCAGTCGGCCTGTGCGACGGAACGCATGTCGTGCTCGATCATCACCACGGTGTTTCCCGCGTCCACCAGCCGCTGCAACTGCACCAGCAGCCTGTCTGCGTCCAACGCATGCAGGCCGGTGGTGGGTTCGTCCAGCACATAGAGCGTGCGACCGCGTTGGCTGCGCTGCAGCTCGGTCGCCAGCTTGATGCGCTGCGCCTCGCCCCCTGAAAGCTCCGTGGCCGGCTGGCCGAGCCTGAGATAGCCCAGGCCGATCTCCTGCAGCAGCTGCAGCGGCCGGGCGATGGCGTCTTCACCGGCGAAGAATGCCTGTGCCTGGTCGACCGTCATCTGCAGGACCTCGGCGATGTTGCGGCCGTTCCAGAGCACCTTCAGCGTGGCCTCGTTGTAGCGGGCACCATGGCAGGCCGGGCACGGCGCATAGACGCTGGGCATGAACAGCAGTTCGACACTGACGAATCCCCCGCCTTCGCAGGTCTCGCACCGGCCCTTGGCCACGTTGAACGAGAAGCGGCCGGCGTCAAAGCGGCGACGTCGCGCGTCCGGGGTCGCGGCGAACAGCTTGCGCACGTGATCGAACAGGCCCGTGTAGGTGGCCAGGTTGGACCGGGGCGTGCGACCGATCGGTTTCTGGTCCACCTGCACCACGCGCTGGATGGCGTCCACATCGCCGGCCAGCTGGCCCCGGGTAGCCTCGATCACCGTGGGTCCCTCGGCCGGCGCGCTGTCGGCGCTGTCGTCCACCGGCTCGTGCCCCAGGTGCAGCAGCATCAGCTCAGGCAGGGCCTGCGCCATCAGGCTGGACTTGCCCGAGCCGGAAATGCCGGTCACCGCGGTCAGCACTCCCAGCGGCACCTGCGCGTCCACGCCCTGCAGGTTGTGGCGGTGGATGCCTTTGAGCTCCAGCCAGCTGCCGGCGCTACGTTGCCGGCTGGCAGGCGCAGGCACCTGGTCGAACAGGTACTGCGCGGTGCGCGACGCCTCGATGCCGCGCAGGCCGTCGGGCTTGCCACTGTAGAGTACCCGCCCGCCGTGCTCGCCCGCCTGCGGCCCCACGTCCACCAGCCACTGTGCACGCCGCATCAGTTCCAGATCGTGCTCAACGACGAACACCGAGTTGCCTCCATCGCGCAGGCGGTCCAGCGCGTCGTACAGCGCCTGGCTGTCGGCAGGATGCAGGCCCGCTGAGGGCTCATCGAGCACGTACAGCACGCCGAACAGCAGGGAACTGAGCTGCGTGGCCAGCCGCAGGCGCTGCAGCTCGCCGGCCGACAGCGTGGGCGTGGCGCGGTCCAGCGAGAGGTAGCCCAGGCCCAGGTCGCGCAGCTGCCGCACACGTGCCATGACGCCGCCAGCCAGCCGCTGTGCCGCCAGGCGCTTTTCTTCGGACAGGGCCGAGGTCAACAGCACGTCGGGGGCGCCTTCGTGGGTCGCGTGGCCACGCGCTGCGCGCTTCGCGCGATCGCGGGGCGTCGCACTCCTGCGCGTGCGTGCGCCGTGGCCGTGTGTACTGAAGTCACCCTGCGCAATGGGCTCGAGCAGCCCGGCCAGTTGATCCAGCGGCAGCCGCATGAATTCACCGATGTCCAGACCGGCAAAGGTGACCGAAAGCGCTTCGGGCTTCAGGCGCTTGCCCTGGCAGGCGGGGCACAGCTTGCCTTCCATGTAGCGCGATACACGCTTGCGCATCAGCGCGCTCTGGGTAGTGGCGAAGGTGTGCAGCACGTAGCGGCGGGCGCCGGTATAGGTGCCCATGTAGCTGGGTTCCAGCTTGCGCTTGAGTGCAGCACGCGTCTCGGCAGGCGTGAAGCCGGCATAGACGGGCACGGTCGGCGTGTCCTCGGTGAACAGGATCCACTCCCGGTCCTTCTTCGGCAGCTTCTTCCACGGCACGTCGATGTCGTAGCCCAGGGTAACCAGGATGTCGCGCAGGTTCTGGCCATGCCAGGCCGGCGGCCAGGAGGCGATGGCGCGCTCGCGGATGCTCAGCGACGGGTCCGGCACCATCAGCGCTTCGGTCACTTCGTAGACGTGGCCCAACCCATGGCAGGTGCTGCAGGCCCCCTGCGGCGTGTTGGGCGAGAAGTCCTCGGCGTACAGCATGGGCTGATGGGCCGGGTACGCGCCTGCACGCGAATACATCATGCGTACCAGGCTGGACAGCGTGGTCACGCTGCCCACCGATGAACGTGCGCTGCTGGCACCACGCTGCTGCTGCAGGGCCACCGCCGGCGGCAGGCCGTCGATGGCATCCACGTCGGGCACGCCCGCCTGGTCGATCAGGCGGCGCGCATAGGGTGCGACGGATTCAAAATAGCGGCGCTGGGCTTCGGCGAAGATCGTGCCGAACGCCAACGATGACTTGCCGGACCCGGACACCCCGGAGAACACCACCAGGGCGTTGCGCGGAATGGAAACATCGACATGCTTCAGGTTGTGCTCGCGCGCGCCGCGGACCTCGATGCAGCCGCTGGCCGCGGCCGCACATGACGATTCGCCAAAGGGAGTGTGGGACATCTTCGTGATCCTGCTGGCAGTGAGCGGCACGCGCAACGGCGCACCGAGGCCCCATTGTCGCCGCGACGGGGTGAACGGGGTGAGGATCCTTCACTCCCGTTCTGCTCGGCAGCAGCGCGTCGCGGATCCCCGACCCCGCACTGCGCCTGATTGTTAACGCCTGTTGGCTGAAGGGTTGACGTCACGTTGCCGCGTCGTTGATGGGGCCGCTCACGGCCCGGTTCCTATGCTTGGCGCGCCACTTCCACAGTGGCGCTCAACCTGGAGATGCATCATGCAACGCGATCAGAAAGACCTGCCCCACCCGGACCCGGAAGCACAGCGCACCGATCGGGTCAGCCCGCTTCAGGCCAAGCTGCATAACCACCGCAATCATGAAGAGGCGTTGCAGGAGACGTTCCCGGCTAGCGACCCGATCTCGCCCTTCGTCGCGGCCCCGACGCCCGATGAGCAGGCCGCGCGCCTGGGCGAGCGGGTCAAACTGCCAGACCGCCGGACGGATGAGGAGGCCGGCGGAGGTGAGCAGTGATTCGGCGCGGCTTTGCGCGCGTCGCGGCGGCCACGGCGCGGTTGTCCGGCAGTCTTGGGGCGTTCGTCGCGGCACTGGGGGTGATCATCGCCTGGGCCGCCAGCGGGCCGGCCTTCCACTTCAATGACACCTGGCAGCTGGTGGTCAACACGGGCACCACCATCGTGACGTTCCTGATGGTGTTCCTGATCCAGCATACGCAGAACGCCGACACCGCTGCACTGCACATCAAGCTGGATGAGCTGATCCGGGTCAGCAAGGACGCCAACCAGGAGCTGCTGAACCTGGAATCGATGGAGCCGGCCCATCTTGAAGAAATACGCCAGCGCTACGAGGCACTGGCGAAGACCGCTGCAGACATCAAGTCCAAGAAGGAGCGCTGCATGCCCTGCGAAGCGGATGCAGCCGCCGAAGCCTGAGGCAACCGCTGCGGCCCAATCGGCCTACAGCGATGCCGGTGTGAGGCCCTGCGTGGCGGGGCCTTCCAGCAGCGCCCCGGTGGCGGAAAAGCGGCTGCCGTGGCACGGGCAGTCCCAGGTGCGTTCATGGCCATTCCATTGGACGACGCACTTGAGGTGCGGGCACAGCGCCGACATTGCGTGCAGCTGGCCGTCATCATCGCGATAGACCGCGGTGCGCTCTCCGTCCACGTCCAGCAGCCCACCGCACCCGCGGCCCAGCTCGCTGGGAGCGCGCGACGGCGCCGTTGCAAGGCGATCGCCCACCATGTGCCGCGCGACCGTGGCGTTGGTGCGGGCCCAGCCTGCAGCCGAGCGCAGCGGAGTAAAACGCATCGGGCTGAGCAGCTGCTCGATCTCGCTGGTCGTTCCGGTGATCCCCTGCGTGATCGCGCGCGCGGCCACGCCCGCCCAGGTCAAGCCGTCCGGCCCATAGCCGGTAGCGACCCATACATTGTCGTGCGCGCTGCTGCCGATGTAGGGCAGCTGATCCGCAGCCCGGAACTGCTGCGCGGACCAGCACAGCGGCTCGCCCTGCACGCTGAAGTTGCGGCGCGCGTCGGCGATCAGCTGTTGGGCCGGGTCCATCGCCGGGGTTTCGCCGGTGCGGTGCGTCTCACCGACCAGCACCAGCCAGTCGCGGCCATCAGCGCCATGCACCCCGCGCAGCGAGCGGTGCCGGTCGGCGATCCAGTGAATGCCTGCCGCAGGCGGATTGGCCACCGGTACGGCTACGCCGTACTCGCGGTACACCTCCATCTCGGCCTGCACCAGGTTGAATCCTGCTGGCGAATGGGTGGCGAGCACAAAGTGCTTGGCATGGATGCGGGCGCCAGGGGCCGTCGCAACGCCCGCCGAGGCCTCGATGCGGGTGATCCGCGTCCCGTCGTGGATGCGCACGCGGCCCACCAGATGACGGGCCAATTCCCTGCAGAACGCCGCCGGATCGAACTGCGCCTGGTCGGCAACTCGGAAGGCGTGACCCAAGGCGAACGGCAGCCCGGATTGGCGGTGCTCGCAATGCAGGCCGACGCGTTGGTAGGCCTGGAGCTCGCGCTCGAACTGTGCCGTGACCTCGCGCGAACGCTCCTGCATGCCGTACTGCATCGCCACGCGCTCGAAACCACAGCGCAGATCGTAGCGGTGCACCAGTGCTTCGATGGCGCGCAGCGCGTGTTGCCGCCACTGCACGACACGGCGTGCCGTGTCACCGCCCCAACGCGCGATCAGGTCTGCCAGCCGCGAGACGGGAGCGTAAAGATTGCCGGTCGACATCACCGTGTTTCGCCCGCCGATCGGGCCGGCGTCGACCACCACCACGTCCAGGCCACTGTCGGCCAGGCGGGCGGCGGTCAACAGGCCGGTCATGCCTGCACCGACCACCAACACGTCCGCCTGCGTGGTCCCGGCCAGGGGGCGGAAGCCGTGCGGATCGGAATCCGCTGACCACAAGCTTGCACGCGGGAATGGGTCGGTCATGAAATCGATCCTTGTCAGGTTCAGCGGAGAGCCTTTCCTGATACGCCCTGCCGGGTGAAACAACGGTGGCGTGCCCGTGCAGGCAATGCTCACGCACCTGGCAGGGCCGCGGCGGGCATCAAGACCGCGTGAGTGCGGCATGGACGCGATGCCTGCGTCGCCGGTGCGAACCGCGACCATCGGCTTGCAGCAGGGTCGCTAACGTGGCTGCACGGAGGATCAGGCAGTGAGCACGCACCTGGAAATCGACCTGATGATCGCGCAACTGGAGGAAATGCTGCCCACCTGGGCAGCGTTCTATCCCGAGCCGCAGTTCATCCTCATGCTCGCCGAGGCACTGGACTACATTGCAGCCAGTGCGGACCCGGATGCCCGCCTGTATTGCGTGATGCGCACCGGGCACCTCGACTCGTGCAGCGGCGAGATTCCCTGGGCAGCGCGCTATGGCGGGCGATAGACCGAACCTCAGGCCGCGATGGCGTAGGGCTCGACCAACCTGGCCAGGACATTCATCGCCGTCTCAGCCACCCCGTCGTCGTCGCCATGCTGCACAAATCCCAGCCAGTCTGCGCAGGCCAGGCGCTTCAACTCCGCCGGTTGTGTCGGCAGCCAGCGCATCGGCCAGAATGGCAGACGCCGGTTACCCACCCTGCCGCGCTGCAACTCGATCAGCCCTGTATGGCTGGTAGCGCCGAGTACCCGCGAGTACGCCACGCGCAAGCCGTCCTCGGGCCCCTCCATGTACTGCAGGAAGCGGCTGCCATCGAACAGCAGGACCCCGGTGACGCCGGCGTTCCGGTTGAAGCGGGCGGCATCGTCGACCAGATCGTCCAGTTTGCCGCTGCGCAGGCCCAACGGGTCACCGGCCACGGCTGGGCCCGCTTCACTTACGTATGCGACTGCCCTGATAGGCATTGGCTGCTCCGGTAGCGAATCCCCCCAGATTCCGTATTGCAAGCATAGGCCAACCACGCCGACGAAATGTTCCGGCCCTGTGTATTCTGCGAATGGGTCGGCTTCTGGCAGACAAACGGTATGCAGCGCGGCCCGGCTACGGGTCGGCCTGTGCCCATCGCGCGAGATTCTGCTTCACTCCCGCGATGCCGGCCCAAGGATCCTTGCGTCGCCGCCTGAGCTTTGCGGGCACGTCCTTGATTGTGAACGCATCGGCGCGCTGGAGTTTCGACAGATCGCCCCAGGCGATCGGCAGCGCCACCGGCGCGCCCGGCCGGGCACGCAACGAATAGGACGCGACCGCCGTTGCACCGCGCCCATTGCGCAGATAGTCGACGAAGATCCGCTTGTTGCGCAGGCTCTTGGTGGCGGTTGCCAGGAACCGCTGCGGTTCGGACTGTGCCAATGCATCGGCGAAACCCTTCGCAAAACGCTTGGTCAGGTCCCAATCGCACCCTGGGTTGAGCGGCACGACCACGTGCAGGCCCTTGCCGCCGGAGACGCGCAGGAACGATTCCAGCTCCAGCTGCGCCAGCAGTTCTCGGATGTCGGTTGCCGCTTTCTTGACTTCGGCAAAGGGAACATCCGGTCCGGGATCCAGATCGAACACCACCCGGTCGGCCCTGTCGGGCGCCTCGGCGTGGCTGCCCCAAGGGTGGAACTCCAACGCGTTGAACTGCACCAGTTCAAGCAGGCTGGCTGCGTCCCGCATCACCAGGTAATGGGCGTTGATGCCGCTTTCCTCCTTCAGCCTTACCGAATCGACCAGCGCCAGCCCTGCCGTATGGTGTTTCTGGAAGAAGCAGGGTTTTGCGGTGCCACTGGGGCATCGGATGATCGACAGCGGACGATCAATCACTTCGGGCAGCAGGTGCTCCATCACTGCCGCGTAGTAATCCCATACATCCTGCTTGGTGTAACCGTCGCCGGGAAACAGGATCTTGCCGGGAGAAGACAGCCCGGGTGGCGCGCGGTCCGCTGCCGGCGCCCTTTCCACCTGGCGCCTCCGCCGCGAGGGCGCATGCGACCGCCCTGCGGCCGGGACCGTTCCGGCGCGGTCGGAATCGGCGAGGTCGGCGACGTCCTTGTCCGTCCGCACCGCCTTCAGCGACGCTTGGCGCAACAGCTGCTGCCCACCGATCCCGCGGTAGAAGACCTCGACCACGAAACGCGGTTCGAACCAGGTCGCGGCGCGCAGGTCGGTGTCCTGCGTGGGCACATGCGCGGTCGGCCTGCCGCCGCCGCCGCCCTTGATGCGCTTGCTGATGTCGCCAATCAGTTCATCCGAGAACCCGGACCCGACGCGACCGGCGTAGAGCCAGCCATGCGTTGCGTCTGGCCGGGCCAGCAGCAGCGAACCAAAGCCGGTGCGGCTGCCCTTGGGTGCGGTGTAGCCCACCACCGCGAACTCGTCGCTGGCCAGCTGCTTCGTCTTGCGCCAGTCCTCGCTGCGGCCGCTGTGGTAGCTGCGATCGCCGCGCTTGGAAATGATGCCCTCGAAGTGCTGCTCACCGGCCAGGCGGTAGGCCTCCTCACCCTCTCCCTGCACATGCGAACTGAAGGCCAGGGGACTGCCCCGCCCCTCAAGCAGCGATTGCAGCAAGGCCTTGCGTTCCAGCAGGGGCGCATCGGCGACGTCCACGCCATCAAGATGCAGCAGGTCGAACAGTGCATACGTCAGGACGCCCTGCTTCTCGCCGGAAAGCGTCGCCTGGAGCAGGTTGAAGTCCTCCTTGGTGCCGGCGCCGGCGATCAGCTCGCCGTCCAGCGCCGCCGACGTCAGGCCCAGGGCCGCGACTGCGTCACGTATCTCGGGAAGCTTGTCGGTCCATTCCAGCGCGTTCCGTGACCACAGCTGCACGTTGCCCTCGACGACAGTGGCAAGGATCCGGTATCCGTCCCATTTGATCTCGTGGACCCACTGCTCGCCCTGGGGCGGCGCCTCTCCCAGCCTGGCCAACTGCGGTTCGAACGGCCCGGATGGCGCCGCTGCCCTCCTTGCCCTGCTGAGCGCAAGGGCCTTCTTCGACCAGTTCTTTCGCCGGGTGCGTGTGGCAGGCACCGCCGTCAGCCGCTTCTTCGCGGCCTTGCCGGCCCCGGCGCGCTTCAGATCCTCCGGTGGCGGCGCAGCGACATCGGCCAGCAGGTCGTCTGCCTCAAGGTCGCTGGCGAAGGCATCGTCCTCCTTGAACAGCAGCCACTGCGGCTGGCGCGCGGACTTTCCCGACCGAACCAGATGCCAGCCGCCTTTCAGCTTGGTACCGAACAGTTCGAAGCGAAGATGGCCCTTGGCCAGTTGGGCTTCCGGATCGCCCTGCGTGGCCCATACACCATGGTCAAACTGGGCGACATGGCCGCCGCCGTACTGGCCCTTGGGAATTTCACCCTCGAACGCCGCGTAGTCCACCGGGTGGTCTTCCACTTCCACCGCCATGCGCTTGACCTTCGGGTCGTAACTGGGGCCCTTCGGCACGGCCCAGCTCTTCAGCGCATCGCCAACCTGCAGGCGGAAGTCATAGTGCCTGCGGCTGGCATGATGCAGCTGCACCACGAAAATGGCGCGCTGGCCTTTCGGCAGCGTCTTGCCCGGCTCGGGCTCCTGGGTCTGGTCAAAACGACGCTTGCGGCGATACTCGACCAGCGACATGGCCAGCTCCGCGCTATTTGCCCAGGTGCTTGCGGACAGCAACCGCCGTGGGCCCGACCGCCGCGACGGCCGCGCGAAGCTCTTCGGCGGACACGCCCAGCGTCGTGGTCCAGTACCGCAGTTCGTAATCCTCATTGACGTTGATGCGGTCCCGGTCCGGGCTGCCGGCGTTGTTCTTGTCATCGCTCATTGGGAGTCTCCAGCGTGATCGGGGGTGGACTGACCGTACCGGCCATTCCATGCGCACGGAGCGATGCCGCTGTGAAGCCATGGCGAAGGCCGCCGGCACGGCGCTGCACCCCTGCGCGAAAGACGCCGCTTCGTGAAGGCAGCGCGCAGGGTCCGCGGGGGCGTTCACATGCCGCCTTCACTCCTTCCCCGCCTGATCGCAACCGGCCAGACCCTACGCTGGCTACTCCACTCACTGCGGAGCCCAGTATGGCTATCAAGACGGCGGAAGACCTGTTCATCCACGAGCTCTCGGACATCTACAGCGCCGAGAAGCAGCTGACCAAGGCGCTTCCGCGCCTGGCCCGTGCGGCCGAGAATCCGGATCTGGCGGCAGCGTTCGAAACACACCTGGAGGAGACCCAGGGGCAGATCGAACGCATCGACCAGGTGGTCGAGGTGCTCGGCATCCGCCTGAAGCGCATCAAGTGCGCGGCGATGGAAGGCTTGGTCGAGGAAGGCAAGGAGGTGATCGACAGCATCGACAAGGGGCCGGTGCGCGACGCTGCCCTGATCGGTGGCGCGCAGAAGGTCGAGCATTACGAAATTGCCTCCTACGGCACCATCGCCGCGCTGGCCAAGCAGCTGGGCTACAAGGATGCCCTGCCGTTGCTGCTGGAGACGCTGGAGGAAGAAAAGGCGACCGACGAGAAGCTGACCCTGCTGGCCAAGGGCGGCGGCAATGCCAAGGCCGCGCAGGCCGCCTGAGTCGCATCGCACGCCCCGCGGCTGCCACGGAAGGCGGCCTCAGGGTGGGTAGAGCACCTGGTCGTTTGGACAGAAGAACGTGCGCCGCCGCGTTGTACCCATGTACAGCTTTCTGATCGGGCCACCACAGAGCGGGCACACCTTGCGCGTGTGCACCTGCCAGTGCTTCTTCAACTCGAAGCGCCGTTTCCACTCCAGGAAGTCGAAGCTGTAGGCACGGGCCTGGGTGATCAGGGCGGTGAGCCTGCGCGGTGGCAGGTCGCCCAGTCGCGTGGCCGGATGCACGCCGATCCGGAACAGCACCTCATTCTTGATGATGTTGCCGACGCCGGCGAAGATCGTCTGGTCCAGAAGCGCATCACAGACCAGGGTGTCCGGCAGTGCCTTCAGCTTGCGCCGGGCCAGTCTTGGATCCCAGGCGTCGTTCATCACATCCGCCCGCCAGTCGTAGACGTCGTCCAACGGCTCGTCGATCATCCGCACCGAACACGCATAGAAATTCAGTTCGCCGTTGTCGAATGCCAGCGACACCCGTGCAGGGGTCGGCTTCCGTTCGTCGATGCGCCAGCTGCCGAACATCATCAGATGGATGCGCAGCGTGACCTGGCTGAACTCCAGCAAGAAGTGCTTCCCCCAGCTGCAAATCGCCTTGACCCTGCGTCCCTGCAGCGGTGACAGGTCGATGCGGCTGTTGCCGGAGACGCCGCGCACGACGTGACCCTTGAAGTGGCTGGCGGCCTCGCGCAGCAGGACAATGGAGGGGCCCTCAGGCATTCGCGTTCTCCTGCAGCAGTGCCTGCAGGTGCAGGGCGTTGCCGGTGGCGTGGCCCAGCGCGGTGTTGTCCAGTACGCACCAGGCACGGCGCTGTGCGGCGGCTTCGCGATGCAGGTGCTGGGCCAGCCCCGCCAGCGCCTGTTCGCTGTAGGCGCTGCGATAGATCTGCGGCT
This sequence comes from Stenotrophomonas sp. YJH_SMC_29, assembly GCF_059371235.1. Classification (NCBI taxonomy): domain Bacteria; kingdom Pseudomonadati; phylum Pseudomonadota; class Gammaproteobacteria; order Lysobacterales; family Lysobacteraceae; genus Stenotrophomonas; species Stenotrophomonas sp. YJH_SMC_29. The sequence goes on from NZ_JCAFUK010000003.1 coordinate 116,169, forward strand.
GCCCGTGCCAGCGCCAGTAGCTCCACGTGCGGTCACCGCCCGGGACCGCTGCTGCGGGTACCCGGGCCGGGTCAGCCGCGACCCGTGCGATGCCATGGTCGCTCAGCAGCGCATCGACGTCCGCAGTGAACCAACTGGGATGGCGCGGTTCGCAGGCGACATCAACCGAGGTGCGTGCGCGCAGTCCGTGCAGGAATTCGGTCACGGTTGCCGGCTCATACGCCAGGCTGGGCGGCAGCTGGAGCAGCAGCGGGCCCAGCCTGTCCCCCAGCGCCATCACGCCATCGAGGAACAGCGCCAGCGGCTGCATCGTGTCGCGCAGCCGGCGTTCATGGCTGATCACGCGTGGCAGTTTCACCGCGAAGCGGAAACCCGCGGGCACGCTGGCCGCCCAACGGGCGTAGGTCGCCGCCTGGTGCGGGCGGTAGAACGAGGAATTGATCTCCACCATCGACAGGCGGGTGGCATAGCGCTGCAGCACGCTGTCGCCTGCGCCGAACGCCGCCTGCGCCGCCCGCGACAGCGACCAGCCTGCGCAGCCGATGCGTACCTGTCCTGGCGTGCCCGGGGCATCGGCTGCGCTCATCGTGCCACCGGTCCGTCCGGTTCCAGCAACCGGCCATCGCCGGCACCTGCCGGCGCCTGCGCCACCGATTGCAATCGATCAAGCGCACTGGTGCCAGGCGCGAGCGCGGAGGCGCTGCGCACGAAGCCGGTCCAGTCGGAAATCGCGATCTTCCCCAGCGCCAGCTCATCCACGCGCACGCTGTGCATGCGCCAGTGCGGGAACTGCCGCCGCCCCACCCTGCCCCGGTTGAGTTCGACCAGTCCGTTGTGGCTGCTGGCCGCCAGGATGCGGGTGTACGCCGCGCCGACACCGGCCTCCGGGCCTTCGAGGTATTGCAGGAAGCGCGTGCCGTCGAACAGGAGGACGCCGGTCACATCAACCGACTCGTTGAACAGCATCGCGTCCGTGACAAGCTGCTGCAGCCGCTCTGCAGTCAGGTTTCGGGTGGCTTCACTTACATAGGCAATGGCACGAAGAGGCATGACAGCACCGGGTTGTTGCAGATGGCTCTACCTTAGCGAGGCCGATCAAACGCGTGGTGACACTGGCGTGGAGGCGGCGTTGAACCTGGACGTGCCAACGCCGCGCTGCGTTGACACCCGGCAACGGCACCACGGCCGGCATGCCGTGTCGCCTGCTGACGGATGTCCTTTCGTGGAGAACGCATGAGGAAGCACGCGCCTGTGCATGACACGACGTTGGCGGTGGTGCCACCGCCGTCTAGCGGCGGATCTGGAAGATGGTCGCTGCCGCCAATCGGGCGGCTCACTCCAAGGAGACTTTCCATGGCCAACCAGAACCAGAACCAGGGCAGCAGCAACCGCGGCTTCGCTTCGATGGACGAAGACAAGCAGCGCGAGATCGCCGCCAAGGGCGGCCGCGCCGCGCATGAATCGGGCAACGCCCATGAATTCAGCTCTGAAGAAGCGCGCGAAGCCGGTCGCAAGGGCGGCGAAGCGGTGAGCCAGGATCGCCAGCACATGGCCGACATCGGCCGCGAAGGCGGCCAGAACAGCCATGGCGGCGGCAACCAGGGGGGCAACCAGGGGGGGCGGCAGCAACAGCAGGAACGTGGCGGCAACAACAACCGCGGTGGCCAGCAGCGTTGATCGAGACTGACCGGTTGCACCCCAAGTGGGCGGACAGCGTGTCCGCCCACTTTTTTTGCGAGGCGCGGGGCGGACGCCCGCCCCGGCCTGTTCTGCGTCAAGGCTCCCGTGGCGGCAGGTCGAGCGCGCCGGCGCCCGGCCCGGCGCCCAGTTCGGCACCGGTTGTCGGCCGTGCTTCGGGATCGGAAAGCGTTCGCAGGGTCATGGCCTGCACCGCCGCCTGCTCGCGTGGGTCCAGGCCCACCGTGGCGCTGCCGTCACCGCCGTCCACAGCGGCCTGTGCCTCGCGGTCGCTGACCCGCTCCCATAGCTCGCCGCTGTTCCAGCTGCCCAGCAGGTCATCAGCGCCGTCGCCCTGCGACATGTCCATGTACAGGTCGGTAAAGGCGGGGTCACCCGGCTGCTTGCCCGGTGGGAAGTTGGGCTGGATGCTGTGCAATGCCTTTTCGAAGGACTTCTGGTGGGCGATTTCGCGCGTCATCAGGAAGCACAGTGCGTCCTTGATGCCCGGATCATCGGTCACCGTGATCAGTCGTTCGTAGACCAGCTTGGCGCGGGCTTCGGCGGCGATGTTCGAGCGCAGGTCGGCGGTGGGCTCCCCGATCGAATCGACGTAGGCCGCCGTCCAGGGAACACCGCTCGAATTGACCAGTGCCGGGCCGCCCCCGTACAGCAGCTGCTCGGTATGGCTGGTGCTGTTCTGGCCCAGCAGGCGCATGTCCTCGGCTTCGGCAAGCCCCTCGGACTGGATGGCCTTCGGGCCGCGGTTGAGCATGGCGATGATGGTACCGATGATCTCCAGGTGGCTGATCTCTTCGGTGGCAATGTCCATCAGCAGGTCCTTGCGTCCAGGATCGCATTCGCCCAGCCCCTGGGTGAAGTAGCGCATCGCGGCGGCCAGTTCACCTTGTGGGCCGCCGAACTGTTCCAGCATGAGGCTGGCAAGCTGCGGGTTGGATTCGCGCACGCGCACGGTGTACATCAGTTTCTTGTGGTGGAAGAACATGGGACTGTCTCCTGTGTCTGGCAGGCGGGATCGGGATCAACGCTTGGCTTGGGCGCCGGGCGTTTCGTCACGGTTGAGGAAGGCGCCGACCAGGCTGTCCTGGTGGTCTTCCAGCCAACGCGCCATGGCGATCTCTTCCTGCAGGATCTGGCCGCACACGGCCGCGATATCCGACGCGGCGGCCCGCTCGGCCGCGATCACCAGCGCCCGGTAGGTGGCGATCTCGGTGTTTTCGAAGCCAAAGGAGATGCCGACGCTCTTGACGACTTCGTCTTCCATCAGGGTATTGCCGGCGGCGTGGATCGCTGCGGTCATGCTCGCGAACAGCCCCTTGGCGGTGGGCACGCTGCCGCCAAGTGCTTCAATGCACTCGCGCAGGGAGGCGGCCTGCTGCTGCGTCTCCTGCACGTGCTGGCCGATACGTGCGGCAAGATGGGGATAGTTCTGGATGCGCGAAGCCATGGCCTTCATCATGGTCTCCGCCTCCTGCTCCATGGCGTAGGCGTCCTGCAGCCATTTCAGCAGGCGCTCGCTGCGGACGGTGTTCTGGTCTGCCATCACGGTCTCCGGTAGTGGGGCGACATGCCTCCGGAGACCATGGTGGCGAGGCCGCAATCACTGCCTCGTCGGCCGGCGTGAGCCGCCGGGCGTGCGCGCTGCACCTGGCGCTGATGCCGTCATAACATCCGCTGGTGCGTGGCAACGCCTGCCGCGCACTCAGGCGGGCATCGCGCCGGACACTACTGCACTGCCGCCGTCGCGACGGGGGCTTGCTGCGGGTGCGCGCCCGCCTGCGGACGCCTTCAATGCCTGGATCACCCGATGCTGCGCACGGTGCGCGCCACCTTCCACGCCCACGACGTAGACAAAGCGCCCATCGAACTTGGCCTGGGCACCCTCCAGCACGTCATCCTCCTGCAGGGTGCGCTTCAGCGACTTCATCCATGCCCGTTCGGGGATGCGATCCAGCTCCACGACGATCGCAGCGCCGCCGCAATCCAGGGACATGCATTCCACGCGCAATGCGCAGGGGGCGGTGGCATGGGTTGCAGATCGGGGCATGGTGGTGGCTCCAGTGCTGGGGGACGGCGGCAGTATCCATGCCCGCCGCCAACGCGCTGTCAAGAAAGGCGCAGCGCCTTCCACGCCGCATCGACGCACCGGGCAACCTGCGCAAGGCGGCTTCGCACCGGGCTGACACGCTCCACGCGCGCCGTTGATGCGCCACAGCACACACTGCAGTTCCCACGGCAATACAGGCATGCGCGCATGCAATCGGAAATGAACCAGCGCAGGTGCAACCTGCTGCTGGTTGAAGACCAGCTCGACCTTGCTGCACTGATGGAACAGGCGCTGGAAGACGGCGGCGGCCGGGTGACCCACGCCTACAGCGTGTTCGATGCGCTGGGGCTGCTTGATACGCAACGGTTCGATGGCGCGGTGCTGGATGTGGAGCTTCGCGATGGCGTGGTGTTCCCGGTTGCCGATCGGCTGGCGGAACTCGGCATTCCCTACCTGTTCGTGTCTGCGGTCTATGACCAGCTGGTACCGCTGCGCCACCGCCGCGCAACGTTCGTGGCCAAACCCTTCCACATCGACCGGTTGCAGGAAGCCGTCCAGCAGGTGGTGGGTGACGCCTGCGCGCCCCCGACCACGCATTGAGCGGCAAACGCCGCGGTCACGCCAGGTGTGGAGCTACCACCTGGCCCAGCTGACGCAGCGCCCCGCCACGGGAGAGCCCGCTCCAGTTGCCGCGGGCGACGCTGCGGATGTCGGCGGGGTCGGTCCAGAGCAGCCGCATCGACCAGTACGGAAAGAACCGGCCGGACACCCTGCCCCGGCCCAGCTCAAGCAGTTCGCAATGGCTGCGGGCACGGAGGATGCGGCTGTACACCACGTTGATGCTGTCTTCCGGTCCCTCGATGTACTGGAGGAAGCGGTGCCCATCGTAAAGAAGCACTCCCGTCACGCCTGCTTCAAGGTTGAAGCGGGCAGCGGCCCTGCTGAGGTCGTCCACATGGTCCATGGAAAGCCCCGGTATCGCCTCACTTGCGTAGGCGATTGCGCGGAGGGGCACGTTGATTCCTTCTGGCGCAGGAAATGTCCTGCGCCTGCAGGATGCCGGGCGCGCTGTAGGCGGGCATGAGGCGATTCACAACCCGGCTCGCTCCACCCTCTCCCCGGCCGCACGCCGCAGTAACACCCCGCTGGATTCAGGCGGCCTTCGCGTAGGGTTCGACGATCAGCAGCAGCTTGTCCATCGCCGTCGCGTCGGACTGTTCCGATGCTGCGCGCTGGATGAAGCTGGTCCAGTCAGCGCCCGCGATCACGCGAAGTTGGTCCGCGGTAACGGAGAGGCAGCGCATTGGCCAGAACGGCAGCCGCCGCTGGCCGACGCGGCCACGCGCAAGTTCGATCAGGTGGGTATGGCTGCTGGCACCGGTGACGCGGGAATAGGCCACATCCAGCCCGTCGGCAGGGCCCTCCATGTACTGCAGGAAGCGCTGCCCGTCGAACAGCAGCACGCCGGTCACGCCTGCGCCCCGATTGAAGCGGGCGGCATCCTCCATCAGGGTGTGCAGGCGCTCCGGCGTGAATCCGTCGACGGCCTCGCTGACGTAGACGATCGCTCTGTTCGGCATGGCGGCACTCCTGCTCTCTCAGCCCTTCACTCTAGGGCCCGCGGCGTCGCGGGGCCGTAAAGGACAGGCGTGCAGGCCTCACGCTATCCCCAATTCAGCACCGTGTTGACCAGCTCTTCATGCGCGTGCAGGGTTCCGAGTGGCACGTCGGCACGCGCCCCCTCGATCCCGGACAGGTAGGTCGCGAATCCTCCGGTGGCGCGCCCCACGAGGCGCGCGCTGGTCATGACCACGGGCGCACCGGCCCAGCGGACGTCGGCGCCCAGGCACTGCAGCCGGTTGACCAGCGCGACATCTTCACCGCAGCGCAGGGCCGCAAAGCCCCCCGCGGCACGATAGGCGCGGGCAGAGACACCGAGGTTCGCGCCGTGGATGCGCCCGTGATCGTCGCCCCAAGGCTGCCCTTTCCGGAACGCGCGACGCAGGCGCCTGCCGTCCCGGGAAGTGCTCGCGATGTCCACCAGTCCGCAGAAGGCGTCGCAGCGGCCCTCCAGCTGGGCGACCAGCCATTCCGGAGGCACCTCGCTGTCGGCATCGGTACTGGCCAGCCAGCGCGCTCCCTGTTGCAGCAACTGGGCCGCAGCCGCTGCCCTGGCAACACCGACGCAGCGTGCCTGCAGCCGCACTGTATCGACCCGCTGCTGCCGGCAGATGGACCCGGTCGCATCGGAGCAATCGTCCAGTGCAACCACCACCTGCACCGCCTCGCCGCGCAGCCCGGGATGCAGCGCCGCCCTTCGGATCGATTGCAGGCAGCGCGCCATGCTGGCCGCCTCGTTGTGTGCCGGCACCAGGACACCGATCACCGCAGTCCCTCGTTGCGGGCCAGCGACAGCGCGCCGCGCGTCCAGCCCTGCAGCAGGAAGTCCGCGTCACGATAGTGGAAGGCCTCCTGCAGCCCCTCGCCCAGGCATCGATGCACGACTTCGGTGCGGCTCGCGCGTCCGGGGAAGGACGGCAGCCAATGGCAGGCCACCAGCAGCCCGTCATCGCGCAGTGCCTGGCCGATGCCCGCGCGCAGCGCCTGCAGTGCGCCTGTGCCGAGGTAGTAGCCCATCTCCCCGCAGACGATCAGGTCGAAGCGACCCGGCGGCCATTGCTCGGGGTGGCTGGCGCAGTGGACCTGGACATGCGGCAGGTGGGCCAGGTTGCGGCGGGCGCGGAAGGCCGCACGCGGGCTGATGTCGGTGGCCAGCAGCCGCTCGCAGCGGCCCGCCAGGGCCTCGGTCAGCACCCCGTTGGAGCACCCCAGCTCCCAGCCCCGATGGAACTGGCGCTGGCTCAGGCTGGCCAGCAGCAGCGCTCGCTTGCGCTCCTCATACCATCGGCTGCGGTAGCCGAAGGGGTCCTCCTGCTCATGCAGTTCGTCGAAGTACGGTTGCGCGCTCATGCCAGGAAAACCTCGTGGTTCCGGAAGAATCGGGTCAATACATGGGCTGGCAGCACCGGCGGGCTGTGCAGCCTCGGCACTGCGCCGGTCTGGGTGCGGAAGTGGGCGATCGCGTTGCGCTTGGCGGCCACGACGTCGGTGATGTCGAGCAGTTCGGGCGCCTCCCAGGCCATGTGCGCACAGGCCGGGTCCAGCCAGTGCCAGCCCCACACCGGATACTCCAGGCGCCGGCAGCCCACCGTACGCGCGGCCCGGCAGGCAGCACGGCCTGCCGCTTCGTGGTCGGGGTGCCCATCGAAGCGCCAGGGTGCCAGTACCAGGTCGCGCGGCTGCAGGTACTGTTGCAGCCAGTCCTCCAGGCCCTGTTCGTGCGCACTGACCGCGCCGTCGGCAATGCCAAGGTGGAACGCGGAGCCGGCCTGGATGCCGAGCTCGCCCAGCGCTGAGGCAAGCTCGGCGCGCCGTGCCGAGCGCAGGCGCTCCGGCGTCCACCAGCGCTCGTGTGGATAGCACGCCTCGCCATCGGTTACCGCGACGACGCGGACCTGCATGCCCTGGCCCGCGGCGTGGCCAAGCAGGCCGCCGCAGCCAAGGATCTCGTCGTCGGGATGGGGTGCGACCACCACCACCCGCTCATAGCCGGCCAGCAGTGTGGCCGCCGAAGTGGCCGGATGCTGCCACAGCCACTGGCAGCGCAACCAGGCCTGCTCCTGTGTGCCGGCCCCCTGCAGGGGCGTGCTGGCTACAGCGCCCATGTTGCCTCCTCGGTGGCGCGCCGCTCACCCAGCCATTCCCAATCGCGGTCGGCATGGCTCTGCCGCATGAATATCGTCAGGTCGGCCCAGCGACGGGCATGCGCCTGCTCCAGGCACATCGGCGCCGGCCCCAGCGCCCGACCTGCCAGATCGAGCACGCGCGTCGCCGCGCGCTCGACCACGCAGCGCACGCGCACCACGTCCTCCCGATGCGCTGATCCCGGCTCCGCATCGATGCGCGCCGCCAGTTCGCGCAGCAGCGCCGTGGCCGGGCCCAGGACCAGGTCCACTTCGCCCAGCAACCGCGCGCGGTGTCCCCTGCTGCAGGCCGGCCGCATGCGCTCGGCCAGGGCGACGGCCGCACCAAGCCAGACCGCGGCGATGCCCGCGCCGCCGTGCCAGAAACCGGGGCGCTGCAGGTAGTCGTCGCGCGTGCCGACAAGCGCCATCTGCGCACCGTCGAACCGCACCGTGGTGGACGGAATGCCGGCCATGCCGACGGCCGGCCACGGCTCGCCCTCCAGCGTGTTCCACTGCCCGGCCGACACCTGGCACAGCCATACGCCCTGCGCATTGCGGACCGTTACCAGCGCCGCGTCCACCCAGGCGCTTCCGGAGCACCACGGCTTGTCGCCGCGCAGCCTGCCCTCGCTGTCAATGCGGAGCGTGTTGGCCGGCCCCTCGGCTGCCCATACCGCCAGCAGTTTGCCCTCTGCTGCGGAAGGCGCCTTCAGTTCGGCGAGGATCGCCTGCGCGTCATGGTGCGCTTCCAGCACTTTGGCCAGGCAGAGGTCCTCTGCCCCCCAGGCGGCCAGCGCCTGCCAGCGCTGCAGCGTGCGGCCGCTTCCCGGCAACGGCAGTTCGGGCTGCTGGACCAGCACCTGGCGGGCGCGGTTGGCCAGCGGCGTAGGCGATGACACATCCTGCATGAAGGGATCTGCAGTGGGGACAGGCAATGACCGTAGGCGGCAGGCGGTCACATCACTGTCTTGGAGGTGTGGCCGGCGCATGAATACTCTGCGCGACGATCCTCACGCACCCGCCTGCCGACGGTCTCGCCGGGCGCGGATGCAGCGCAGCAACTCCGATAGCCACGGCAGGACCACCAGGCCCAGCGCCAGCACTACGAGCAGCGCCGCCACTTCGGGCGCCGCAGGTTGCGCACGGAATGCCCACTGCGGCTGCGCGTGCCAGCCGACCCAGACCAGCAGAATCCACGGCGCGGCATCCAGCACGCTGTGCACATGCTGCTCGGCCGGGCTGATCCGCCGCCGCCGGTCAGCGCTGGCCGTATCCAGGTAGCCGGCGATTGCGTGGGCCAGGACCAGCACGGCCAGCAGGGCGGCAAGTGACCAGGTGTTGGCCAGCAGCAGCCAGGCCAGTACGCCACTGCCGATCAGCACGAGCTGGACCCCGTGCAGCACGCTCTCGCGCAGCCCCGAGGTATGTGGCAGGTCGGTGCGCCGGTGGAAATGGAAGTCCAGCGCACCGGCCGCCAGCCACAGAGCGTAGACGCCGGCCATGATGATCGCGCTCATCGCCCCGGGCTCAGGGCGTCAAGACGATCTTGCGGCAGTCGTCATCCTTGGCATCGAACAGGGCATACCCCTGCGCTGCATCGGCAAGGCGCATCCGGTGCGAGATGATGTCACCCGGGTCCAGCTTTCCTTCCATGATCGCGTCAAGCAGCTCGGGCATCAGGCCCTGCACATGGGTCTGCCCCATCTTGAACGTGAGCCCCTTGTCGAACGCATCACCCAGCAGGAATCCATGGATGAAACCGGCATAGACCCCCGGAATGCTGACCACGCCGCCGCGACGTGCTGCCGCAATGCACTGCCGGATCGCAACACCGCTGCTCCCTTCGAGCTTTACAGCGGTCAACGCTGACTCCAGCGCACTGCCCTCGGCCTCGAAGCCCACCGCCTCGATGCAGGCATCCACGCCCCGGCCGCTGGTCTGGGTAAGGATGTAGTCGGCCGGATCCTCGATCTCCCTGAAGTCGATCGGCGTCACCCCGTAGGCACGCCGCGCGTAGTCCAGGCGGTAATGCAGGTGATCGACCATGAAAATGGTTTCGGCGCCCAGCAGGCGGCAGCAGGCGGCACTCATCAACCCGACCGGCCCTGCGCCGAAGATCGCCACGGTCGAGCCTGCCTTGACGCCCGCGTTCAGTGCAGCCTGGTAGCCGGTGGGCAGGATGTCGGACAGGAACAGTACCTGCTCGTCGGCCACGCCGTCCGGAATGCGCAACGGGCCCACGTTGGCCTTCGGTACGCGGACGAATTCCGCCTGGCCGCCGGCCACGCCCCCGTACAGGTGGCTGTATCCGAACAGTGCCGCCGGGGGCAGTATGCCCTTCTGGTTCAGCGCCGCGCCATTGCCCGGATTGGTGGTTTCGCACGCAGCATACTCGGCCAGCCGACAGTGGAAGCACTCACCACAGGCGATCACGAACGGGATCACCACCCGATCGCCCGGCTTCACCTGGGTCACGCCGCTGCCGACCTCTTCCACGACGCCCATGAATTCGTGGCCGAGGACATCGCCGTCGTGCAGATCGGGAATCTTGCCCCGGTAGAGGTGCAGGTCCGACCCACAGATTGCGGTGGCGGTCACCCGCAGGATCAGGTCATCTTCGGCGGCCAGTACCGGGTCGGGCACAGTCTCGACGCGCACATCCTTGCGGCCGTGGTAGGTCAATGCCTGCATCGTGCTGCTCCAGGAGGTCGGGGGTCCAGCATCGCAATGCCCTCATCCCGTGGCAGTGACATCCGGGTGTGCACGGTGTTCATTGCGCAGCGTCGTCGCGTTAACCCGGCCTGCGGCAGGCTTCAGGTTCCCGCCGCAGGAACTGCACATGAACGACAAACTGCCTTTCAATCCAACCACAGACGTGGACGATCAGTCGAAGGCGCATACGCCGGACAAGCCGCGCAATGACCACGCCAGGTGGAAGGACCACGACATGCCTGACGATGGCGATGGCCCCAAGGCCGTGCCGGAAGACTACGAGCGGCCCGATCCCGATCCCACCGGGCGGCGTTGAGTCCGTCTCACGCGCTGGATGCGCAGGATTCACGGATGCTTGTCCGCGACCCGAGCACGCTCCATGACATGCCTTCCGGAGTGACCTGAACGAGGTGCTGCATGTGGAAACGCAATGGTCTGTCGCTGGTACTGCTTGCGCTCACTGCAGTGTTCATCATCGGGCAGGCGATAGCGGGGCACCACGTGCACAACCAGGAGCTGGTCGAGCACGGCCGCGCGCCGCTCGATCTCTGGCACTACCTGGCCACGGGTCATTTCGTCAGCGCCACGTTCGAGAACTGGGAAAGCGAATTCCTGCAGATGGGGATGTACGTGCTGCTCACGGTCAGCCTGCGCCAGCGGGGCTCGGCCGAGTCGCGGCCGTTCGATCCGGCGCAGGAACACAGCCGCGTCGAGCCAGGTCCCACGCCATGGCCGGTCAGGCGCGGTGGCGTGTGGAAGGTTCTCTACGGCCACTCGCTGGCCATTGCATTCGGGCTGCTGTTCCTGCTCAGCTTTACGCTGCATGCACTGGGGAGCTGGCGGGCCGAACAAGCCGAACAGCAGTTGCAGGGCCTACCCGGGCCCGGCTTCCTCGAACACCTGGCCAGCAGCACGTTCTGGTTCGAATCCATGCAGAACTGGCAGAGTGAGTTCCTGGCCGTGTTGTCCCTGGTGGTGCTGACGATCTTCCTGCGCCAAAAGGATTCACCGCAGTCCAAGGCGGTCGAGGCGCCGCATGCGCAGACCGGAGATTGAGCCATGCAGACGCACCCAGCGACCGCGTTGCTGATCATCGACATGTTCAGTCGTTTTGATTTTCCCGGGGCAGCGCAGCTGGTCCCCAGCGCGGAGGCGGCGGCCAGCCAGATCCGGCGCCTGCGCGATCGCTTCGACGCACGGCAGTGGCCGGTGATCTATGCCAACGACAACTTTTCGGAGTGGAAGCAGGATTTCCGCCAGCAGGTGGCGCAGTGCGTGCAGGATGGCGGCCCGGCCGCCCGGATTGCCACGATGCTGTCTCCCACTGCCGACCACTATTTCGTGCTCAAGCCCAAGCACTCTGCCTTCCTGGCCAGCCCCTTGCCGATCCTGCTGGCCAAACTGGGCGTGCGCCGCCTCTGGCTCAGCGGGATGACGGCGGACTCCTGTGTCCTGGCCACCGCCTTGGATGCCAACGCCAGGGAATTCGAGGTGCGGGTGGCGCCAGAGGCCGTTGCCGGGCTGCCTGCCGCGAAACGGCGTGCCATGGCCCTGCTCGCCAATTCCGGTGCGGCGCAGGTGGAGCGCTTCAGGATGCCTGCGCGCGGCTGACAGCTGCGCCGGGCACGGCCGGCCGGACGCTGCACCGGCTCACTTCGCTGCCGGGCCGCAGGGGAGGGCCTGCTCGAGCGCTTCCACCACCAGCACCGACGCATCCTCATGCAGACGGCGCTGCGGCAGCTGCCGGAGGTGCGTGGCAACGCGATCCACCAGTTCGTGCGGCAGGATCTGGCCCTGTCCACACCAATGCCCACGACTGGCATCGGCGACACCCTGGATATACGCGCTGGCGCGGGCGCTGGACTGGGAGCGGCACTGCTCGCCGGCGCAGAATCCGTCCGCCGCGTTTCCCTGCAACAGCGACACCAGCTCGCTTCCAGTGACGAACCACGTACGTGCCTGCGGGGCCGCGGCCGCCGATGCGCTGCCTGCCCACAGGCAGGCAAGACCCAGTGCCCACATCGGGAAGAGGCGACGCGGCGGCGCGGTCGAGCGCCCGCTGTTGGCAGGATTCATGGTGGCCGGTCTGCTGCTGGAGGTCACAGAAGTATGTACCAGACCCTGCAGGACCCCGCCATATCCGTCCGTGCGCCCGGCTCAAGCGCCGTCGACCGACCACGCCAGTTCGAACGTCAACGCCAGCCGCTGCCCCGGCTCCAGCCGATGCGGCGCCAGGGTGAAGCCATCCGGCGGGCCACTCTGCGGCTCGACACAGGTTGCGTGTGACGCGCCGTCGTAGACCACCCAATGGTCGTGGTCCGACCGCAGTCGCAGTCGTTGGCCACCACGCAGCAGGGTGATGTCACTGTCGGCGATGAAACAATCGTCCCAGGGACCGGGAACAGGATCGACTGCGGGCAGCGTGGCGATGCCCTCCCCGTCCCGCGGGTACATCGCGCGGGGCGAGAACAGCAGCCGCTCTGGCTTGAGAAACCAGGGGTGCCAGCCCAGCACCGCCGGCATCGCGCGCTCGCCTGCCTGGACCGAAAGACGCAGCTGCAGGCGGTGAGGCTGCAGAGCGACCTCCTGCGTTGCAATGCCGCCAAACGGCCAGTACCTGTCGCACGGCAGCGCCAGCGACAGCGTGGCCGTGGCCGCCTCCATGCGCTCGACCTGCCAGGGCCGCGTGAAGCCCACGCCATGGATGGCATGCCCGCCGAAATTGAGCGGCAGCGCGTGCGGCGCGCCATCGAAGCGGAACTTTCCCCGGCGGATGCGCCCGGCCCACGGCACCATCGGGTAGCAGCCCCACGCGATTGCGGCCGGACCCGCCTGCTGCGCATCCACCAGCCACTCCATGCCGCGGTAGCGCAGGTGCGCCACGCGCCCGCCTGCTCCTGTCGCCAGCGCGACCTCCAGGTCGCCACACCTCAGCCAGTGCAGCTCACCGGCCGGCAGCGCGGCGAGCGCATCGTCCACAGCCGGCACGCGCTCACGCACCATAGGGATCGATCGTGCGGATGCTGCCGTCCGGCTCCATGTGCAGCGGCGTGCACTTGGCCGAGCGCAGGTGGGTGACGCCGCCCGACAGCAGGGCATCGTGATAGAACAGGTACCACTGCCCTTCGAACTGGCAGATGGAGTGGTGCGTGGTCCAGCCCACGACGGGCGTGAGGATCACGCCGCCATAGGTGAACGGCCCGTAGGGGCTGTCGCCCACCGCATAGCACAGCAGGTGCGTATTGCCGGTGGAATACGAGAGGTAGTACCGGCCATGGTACTTGTGCAGCCAGGGCCCCTCGAAGAAGCGTCGCGCGTGATCATCCGCGCGCAGTGGCTGGCCATGCTCATCCAGGATCTGTACTTCGCGCGTGGCTTCGGCCAGCTCGGTCATGCCCGCGTCCAGCCGGCCCACGCGCGGGCCCAGGGCCGGTGCGCTGCCCTGGGGCTCCTGGTGGGCGTCGTCGTACTGGTTGTCACGATACTTCTGCAGCTGCCCGCCCCAGATGCCGCCGAAGTACAGGTAGTGGCTGCCGTCGTCGTCCTCGAACACGGCGGGGTCGATCGAGTAGGCCCCCTTCATCGGCTCTGCGAGGGCAACGAACGGTCCCTCGGGACGCTCACCGATGGCCACGCCGATGCGGAAGCGACCGCTGGCATCCTTGGCCGGGAAGTAGAGGTAGTAGCGGCCGTCGCGACAGGCGGCATCAGGCGCCCACATCTGCTTGCGGGCCCAGGCCACGTCGCGCACGTGCAGCACGCAGCCGCAATCGACGGCGGCGCTGTCGGGCGTATCCATCCGCAGCACATGGTAATCCTGCATGCCGAAATGGCCGCCCTCATCGTCGAACGGCTGCCCGCCGTCGATGTCATGCGACGGATAGATGTATACGCGCCCCTCGAATACATGTGCCGAGGGATCGGCGGTGTAGATGTGGGTCACCAACGGTTGCGAAATGGCATGCGTGGCGAGCTGCGCCAGACGGGCTTCACGGGCCCGGCCGTCTTCACCGGCAGAGAGGTCGATCATGGTCGTCATCTTGGAGTTAAGCGGAGGCGTCGGCGGAGCGGCGACGCAGCAGGAGATCCTGTTCGATGCGGGTTTCGGCACGCTTGTCGATCTCGTAGGCGAACAGCAGCGCCACCGCGAGCAGGAAAGGAATGGCGCAGTAGACGCTGATGGTCAGCCGTATGCCTTCCACCACCGCCTCGGGCTGCTGTGCCAGGCCCGCCTGGTAGCCGTAGTGGGCAAGAATGGCGGCCACCAGTGCACCGCCCACGCTGAGGCCGATCTTCAGGCCGCACAGCATCGCCGAGAAGATGATCGCAGTGGCGCGGCGGTGGTTCTTCCACTCGGAGTAATCCGCTACGTCCGCGATCATCGCCCACAGCAGCGGGATGGTGATGCCGTAGCAGAAGCCATGCAGCATGAAGGCGCCGAAGGCCACGGAGACCGCAGTGGGTGGGAAGAAGTAGAAGGCGAGCAGGAACAACGTCGAGACGAACAGCGCGCCGCCAAAGACATCGCGCTTTCCGAAGCGGTCGGCGAGCCGTCGCGACAGGCCGATGCCCAGGATCATGCAGAGGATGCCGCAGGCATTGAACAGGCTGAAAGCCGAGGTGGCGGCATCCGTGGGCCAGGTGAATGCCGCAAAGCCGGCACGGGCCAGGCCGGCGTTCAAGCCGCTGATCAGCCCATTGAAACCCGAACCCTGCAGGAATGCGGCCAGTGCCGCCTCACTCATGTAGTACTGGAAGTAATAGATGTAGCTGCCGCCTTTCAGCGCCAGGTTGATGAACACCAGCACGGTCAGCGCGAGCATCACCTGCCACGGCCGGTTGTGCAGCAGGTCGGACAGGTCCTGCAATACGCCGCCACTCTGCTCGCGGGTCGGCACGATGCGTTCACGGGTGGTGGCGAAGGTGATCAGGAAGAACAACGTGCCGATGATGGCGAACGCGGTCATCACCTGTTCGAAGCCGCGCACCCGGTCGCCGTCCCCCAGGATCAGCACCAGTGGCATCAACAGCACCTGGATGATGAACTGCGCGATCATCACGGCCACGAACCGGTAGGCCGAGAGGCTGTTGCGCTGGGCCATGCTGCCGGTCAGTACACCGCTCAACGCGGAGTACGGCAGGTTGTTCGCAGCGTAGACGCAGACCAGCAGCGCGTAGGTGGTCAGCGCGTAGACCACCTTGCCACGTTCGCCCAGGTCCGGTGTACTGAACGCCAGCAGTGACAGCACGCCGAACGGAATGGCCGTCCACAGGATCCACGGGCGGAAGCGCCCCCAGCGCGTGGACGTGCGGTCGGCCGCGATGCCGATCAATGGGGTGAACACGAATGCGCCAAGCAGGCCGACCACGAAGATGATCGTTGCCGCCGTAGCAGCCGGCAGGCGATAGACGTCGGTGTAGAAGAACGCCAGATAGGTGATCAGGGTCTGGAAGATGAGGTTGGCCGCGAGATCGCCCAGGCTGTAGCCGAGCTTTTCGCGTACCGATAGCGCGTGTTCAGTGCTTGCCATGCAGCGGACGTCCTGGAAAAGGGATCTGAACGGATGGGAGTGGCCGGCGGTGACGATCAGTCATGCGTGGGCACCACCGTGAACCTGCCCTGCGCACGCACATCCGCACTGGACGCCCCGACCCTGACCTCGTAGGCACCCGGCCGCACCACGTACGCGGCGCGGGCGTCGTCATAGTGGCGCAGCGCCTGCGGCGCCTCCAGGGTGAATGCCACCGTGCGGCGTTCGCCCGGAGCCAGGTGGACACGCTGGAAGCCGCGCAGCTCCTGCACGGCGTCGCCCGTGCTGCCGCGCTCGCGACGTACATACAGCTGCACCACCTCGTCACCGGCGCGGCTGCCGGCGTTCGCCACGTCCACCTGCACGCGCAGGTGGCCGTCGGCGCGGATCGCATCCGCATCCAGGCGGAGGCCTCCGTACTCGAACCGCGTGTACGACAGCCCGTGGCCGAACGGATACAGCGGGGTACCGCGGAAGTAGCGGTAGGTGCGGCCCTCCATGGCGTAGTCGTCGAACGCCGACATCACTTCGCCGGCCTTGTAGAAGGTGACCGGCAAGCGACCCGCCGGATTGATGTCGCCGAACAGCGCCTGGCCGACGGCAGTGCCGCCGCGCTGGCCCGGGTACCAGCTCATCAGGATCGCCGGCAGGTGTGCCTGCGCCCAGTCCACGGCGATGGCCGAACCGCCGGTGAGCACCATCACCACCGGCTTGCCGGTGCCGTGCAGGGCCTCCAGCAGGGTGCGCTGGGGCGCAGGCAGCCGCAGATCGGTGCGGTCACCGCCGGCAAAGCCGGGATAGTTGACGGTCATCTCCTCGCCTTCGACATCGCCGGTAAGGCCACCGACGAACACCACCACGTCGGCATCGCGTGCGGCATCGAGCGCTTCATCGAACGGCGCCTTGGCGCCGGGCATGCGCCAGCCCAGGCGCACGCCGGCATCGCGCTGGTCGTCGTAGTACTCCAGCTTCAGCTCATAGGCCCGCCCCGCCTGCAGGTCGAGTTCAATGCCCTCGGCATGCAGCCGGTCACTGTTTACCCAGTGATCGATCACGCGCTTGCCGTCCAGATACAGCCGGTAGCCATCGTCGCCGGCCACCTCCAGACGATAGCGGCCGGACACCGGCGGCAGCAGCTGGCCGCTCCAGCGGATGCTGAAGCGGTCGTTCGGGATCCCCTGCCCCGGTGCCGCTTCGCCGCGCGCCAGCAGGTTGTCGGTCGGCGAGCCGCGGTCCCAACGGAAGCCGATCTGCGCGTCGGTACGCACCAGGGCCGGAGTGCCGGACAGGTCTGGCGTGCGGAAGTACTCGCCGCGCAGGCCACGCTCGGGCGAGTCCGCCGATGGCCGCAGGAAGGTTGGCTCGATCAGCGGCGTGGCACCGGGATCGTCGCGCCCTTCCACCAGGTCCACGCCGCGGGCATAGCGCACCTCGACGCCCTTGGCCGCCTCGCGTATGCCCTGCAGGATCGTGACCGGCGCCGCCGGTGTGCCGAAGTAGTTGCCGAGCAGTGCCATGGTGTCGTCGGCGGTGGGTCCGACCACGGCAATGCGCTTGAGGTCGCGCGACAGCGGGAGGATGCCGTCGTTCTTCAGCAGCACCAGCGACGCCTGCGCGGCCTTGAGAGCCAGCGCATCATGGGCCGGGGCCTGGTTCACCGACGCCGGAATGCGCGCCCAGCGCACCCGCTCCGGCGGATCGAACATGCCCAAGCGCATCCGTGCGGTGAACAGGCGTGTCACCGCATCGTCGATCTCCGCTTCGCTGATCAGCCCCTGGCGCACTGCGGCAGGCAGCGTGGCGTACTCCTGGCCACATTCCAGCTCGGTGCCGTTCCTGACCGCCAGCGCCGCGGCGGCTTCGCGCGTGGCGACGATATGGTGGTGCTTCCAGATGTCGACGATGGCCCAGCAGTCCGAGACCACGTAGCCCTTGAAGCCCCAGTCGCGCCGCAGCACATCACGCAGCAGGAAGCGGCTGGCGCTGGCGGACTCGCCGTACACGCGGTTGTAGGCGCCCATGACCGCATCCACATCGCCTTCCTTGACCAGCGCTTCGAACGCCGGCAGGTAGGTGTCGTAGAGGTCACGACGGCTCGGGCGTGCGTCGAAGTGATGGCGGTCGGCTTCCGGGCCGCTGTGCACCGCCAGATGCTTGGCGGTGGCGTCCAGCTTGCGGTAGACCGGATCGTCGCCCTGCAGGCCGCGCACGAAGGCCACGCCCATGCGGGCGGTGAGGTAGGGATCCTCGCCATAGGTTTCCTGTCCACGACCCCAGCGCGGGTCGCGGAAGATGTTGACGTTCGGCGACCAGAAGGTCAGCCCCTGGTAACGCCCGTGCGCGCCTTCGCGGAGGAACTGGTGGTGCTTCGCGCGGGCCTCGTCGCTGATGGTCGTGGCCACCTGCCTCATCAACGGCACGTCGAAGGTCGCGGCCAGGCCGATTGCCTGCGGAAACACCGTGGCCTGCCCTGCCCGTGCCACGCCGTGCAGTCCCTCGTTCCACCAGTCGTAGGCGGGCACTCCCAGGCGTTCGATCGCCGGCGCAGCGTTCTGCATCTGCGCGGCCTTCTCTTCCAGCGTCATCTGCGCGACGAGTGCGGCGGCCCGTTGCTCGAAGCTGGCCGAAGGATCCAGCCAGGGCTGCGGCGATGCCGCCGACGCGACGGTCGCCATGCATGCCAGGACGGCCAGGACCGGCAGGCCGTGCAACCTGCAGCGACGGGCGGCGATGGACAGTGACGGCAACTTCATTTGCTCCTCCCGGTGCGCTCATCGCGCGCAAAGGGACCCAGCAGTGCGCCTACGAAGCCGCCTGCCCGGTCCGTACTCAGAACGGTGCCATCCACCTTGCCTGCGAGCAGCTGCCAGCCCTGCCCGTCGCCGGTGTCGAACGAGAACGTGTAGTCACCCTCGTTGCCGGCAATCTTCAGCCGCAACGCCTCCGGTGCCCGCACTTCGCGGGTGGCCAGTGTGCGCGTACTGCCACCGCCGTCACGGACTTCCAGGAACAGCGCAAGCCGCTCGTCCGGCAGGCTGCGAACGCCCAGGAAATACCAGTACGCCTCGCTCTGGAACGCGGCCAGGCCGGCCGCCACGCCAGGCCCGGGGCGGCTCATCGCGGTGCTCGCCTCGAACTGCAGGTGCTGCTGGCGTCGGCCAAGGAACGCCGGATTGCGCAGCGTGTCCAGGTCCTCGGCAAGCGGGTGCACGGCCAGCATTCCCGGACGCGTGGCCAGGTCGGCCCAGGCATGCTTGGGCACCCGCACGCGCAGCCACTGCCGATCAAGCGTCGGGCCATCAAAGTTGTCGCGCTCGACGAAGTTGCCGGTCGAGGGAGCCTGGGATGCCTCGCCCTGCATCCACGACGGCGCCTTGACCACGTAGGGGATGGCCTCGTCGGTCGGCAGGATCCGTGGCCAGCCGTCCTGCCAGCGCACCGGCAGCAGATAGGTCTCGCGCCCGGTGTTGTAGTGGCGCTTCTGATAGTTGCGGCTGGCCAGGAACACCGCCCACCACGAACCATCCGGGCCTTCGACCAGGTCGGCATGGCCGGCATTGGTGATCGGCAGCGGTCGGTCGTCGGGCAGCTCGCGCTGGGTCAGGATCGGATTGCCCGCGTAGGGGACATACGGGCCCCACACGGTGCGGCTGCGCAGCACCACCTGCGAGTGCTGCGGCCCGGTGCCGCCTTCGGCGTCGGACAGGTAATACCAGCCCTGGCGCTTGTAGATGTGGGGGCCTTCGATCCAGATCGGGTTCTTCGCCGGCTCCACGCCCGCGTCGACCAGCACCCGTCGCGGCCCCACCGGCTGGAAGGCGGCCAGATCGATCTGCTGCATCCAGATCGCGCGGTGGCCGTCATAGCGGGGTGTGCCGGGCGGCGCGTCGTTGTTGATCAGGTACACCTTGCCGTCGTCATCGAAGAACAGTGATGGATCGATGCCGTCGATGCCGGGCAGCCAGTGCGGGTCCGACCATGGCCCGGCCGGGTCGCGCGCGGTGGCAATGAAGTTGCCGCCACTGTCGGTGGCCGTGGTCACCACGTAGAAGACCCCATCGTGGTACTCGATGGTGGGGGCGAAGATGCCGCGGGAGACGCTCAACCCGTCGAAGTCCAGCTGCGTCGGCCGCTCGATCACATTGCCGATCTGCTTCCAGTGCACCAGGTCGGCACTCTCGAACACCGGAATGCCCGGGAAGTACGTGAAGCTGGAATTGACCAGGTAGAACCGGCCGTTCGCGCTCACGATGCTGGGATCGGCATGGAAGCCGGCCAGCACTGGATTGCGGTAGTGGCCGGCCGGCAGCGGCGTGTCGAACGCCGCGTCGTGGCCGCGATATTCGAACCAGTCGAAGTACACCGGCGGTGCGTCCGCCGGCGCGCTGGCCGGGCTGGTTGCGGCCGACAGCAGGAGTGCCGCCGCCAGCAGGGGGCGCACCAGTGACCTCAGGCCGGCCCTGTCGCGGGCCGGAGGGGACTGCTTGGACAACGTCATCATCGTCGCGTCTCGGCTTCGGCAATGGGAAGTTCAAAGGGGCCTGCCGGCGCCCCGCTGCGATCGCGCAGCGTGCACACCGGGCCATCGGCCCAGCAGTAGCGGACATGCGTTGCACGCCTCGACAGCGGGCCGCGCAGCAGCACCCGGTGCCCCTCCAGTGCAGCGTCGCCGTACTCGCAGTGGCGGGTATCGCGCTCCGACCCGCAGAATTCAAAGCCGATCGGACCCACCGCGCCGGTCGCGGTGAGTGCGCCGTCGACGTCCTCGAACGCAATGGCCACGCCCGCGGGCGTCCGCACCGCGGTGACCGCTCGCGGACCTGAAGGGGCCACGTCCTGCTCGCCATATACGACGTGGCGCGCCACGCGCGCGAGGCGGCGCCCGAGCTCCTGCTTGTTCGGTGGATGGATGTCGTAGGCATCGCCGATGTCGATGGCGATGGCGAGCCCGCTCTGCGCATCTTCGGCCGCAACCCGCCGCTGCGCCTCGCGCACCTGCGCCCAGCCGCTGTCGGCCGGCGCAACCGGTGGCTGGCCATAACCGGCCAGCTGCACCAGCAACAGGGGCAGGCGTGCGCCGAACTGCCGCCGCCAGTCGTCGCGCAGCGCACGCAGGCGCAGCGCATACGTCGCGCCCTCGCCGGTGTTCGATTCTCCTTGATACCAGAGCATGCCGCGCAGCCCGACGCCGCCGAGCGGCGCGATCATCCCGTTGTACAGCGTCGACAGCCCGGTGGCGGCCTGCCAGGGGGCAAATGGCGGCGCCTGTTGGCCCGGCGCCACCCGGTACTTCCACGGCGCCTGCAGTACCACCCGCTCACCGTTGTCGAGCCGCAGGCCGTGTGCCGTCGCGGGGCCCGCCAGGCCACCTTCGCCGTAGGTGTCGAGCACGTTGACCGCAACGCTGTTCAAGCCTGTCTTCAACAGGCCGCGGGGCAACGGGTAGCGCCTCTCGCCGGCGCCGTACTGGCTGCCCACGGCAACGCCGTTCACCCAGGTCACGTCCGCCTCGTCGGCCGATCCCAGCTCCAGGGTCGCGCCGCGTGCAGCCTGTCCAGCGCTCAGCATCACCTGCGTTCGATACCAGACCATGCCGTTGTAGTCGGCAAGCGCGGGCACGTTCCACCGCTCCCACGCCCCCAACGCCGCCGGTGCGCGCGACCATCCGCGGTCATCGGTGTCCGCGCGCCAGGGCGCGTCGCCGGGCAGCGCGCCCTCACGCGTGGCCCACCAGTGCTGCCAGTAGCGGCCCCAGGCTGCGCGTGCCGCCAGCGGATCACGCGCGGACCGCGCGAGGATATCAAGGGACTCGTCCATGCCGCCCTGCCCTCGAAGTGCATCGGCACGGGTCCAGGCCTCGATCCGCGAGCCGCCCCACGCCGCCTGGATCAGCCCCATCGGCACGTCGACCGTGCGCTGCAGCTCGCGGGCGAAGTAGAAGCAGGCTGCCGAGAAGTCGCGGATCGCATCGGGCGTTGCCGGCGACCATGCGACACGACCATTGAAATGCGCCTGTGCCTGCACGGCCGCGGCGTGCGGCACAGTGAACAGCCGGATGCGTGGGATCGTGGCCGCGGCGATCTCGCTGGCTGCGTTGAGCGAGCGCCACACCGGAAGTTCCATGTTCGACTGGCCCGCGCACAACCAGACGTCGCCGACCAGCACATCGCGCACTGACTCACGCCGGGGCCCGGCGGCGGCCTCCAGGGTGTATGGCCCGCCTGCGCCGGTGGCAGGCAGCGTCGCCTGCCAGCGGCCCGTGGCGTCGGCGTGGGTGGTCACCGCCTGGCCGGCGAAGGTCACCGACACCACCTCCCCGGCCCGGGCCTGGCCCCAGACGGCGATCGGCTGGTCACGCTGCAGGACCGCGTGGTCCTGGAACAGCGGGTCCAGCAACCCTGCCGTTTCAGCGGCCGCGGCCGGCACGGCAGGCCACGCCAGCACCATCATCGCCGCCGCACGCGCGGCCCATCCGATCCGGCTCATCGCCCATCCCCGGGTGCGAAAGGAAACTGCAACGCCTGGTAGTACGCCAACGGATGCGGCGGTGGCCGTTCGCCGGCTGGCAGCGGCCGTCCGCTGAGTGACTGGAAGTACGCCACGCTGGCATCACGCCACCATTGCGCTTCGTCGCGCTGGATCTGCAGGAACGCAGCAACGTGCCGATGCCGCTGCGGATCGATCCGGTCGCGCAGGCCTGCCCAGGTCGCCTGCATCGACTGCACCTGGCGCACGCCGCGCGAATAGCGCCCGACCAGTTCGTCCCAGAGCGTCCTGCCCGAGCGCATGCGGTGATCCCACGGCACATGATGGAACCACATCAGCAGCGGCTCGGGCACCCGCGCCGGGTCGCCATAGACCTCGGCCACCTGCGGCGCATACTGGCCCACCGCGTTGCTTCCGCGGGCGCTGCGGTCGAAACCAATGCCGTCGCGGCCTGCGCGGTGGTAGTACACCGACGTCCAGTCCGCGCGCGGGCCCCCGTCCACCCAGGGGCCAGGGCCGTAGTGATGGCCGCGCGCCATCAGGTGATGCAGGCCCAGCGGCGTCATGTAATCCACCGCCGCCTCGCGCGAGTCCATCATCATCCGCACGATCGGGCCGGTCACCTGCGGGTCGGGCGAGAAGGTCAGCGCGGCCCAGTCCTCGGCGATGCCGCGCGCGGACTGCCGTGGATCCCAGGCCAGTCGCCCGAACGCATACCAGTTGGCCTGGTCGAAATGCGAGCCGCTCCAGGTGCGGTCCACGCCGATGTTGGCGACGCCGGCGATGCCGGTCAGCGCATGCCCCTCCAGCGAGCCATCAACCACGCGGGCGACCGTGGAGCCTTCGCCGCGGGCATGGGTATCGGCCTGCAGCACTTCCTGGTAGAGCGTTCCCAGATACACCAGGTGTGTCGCGAAGCCCAGGTACTCCTTGGTGATCTGCAGTTCCAGCATCAGCGGCGTGCGTGGCATGGCGCCGAACAGCGGATGGAACGGCTCGCGCGGCTGGAAGTCGATGGGGCCGTTCTTCACCTGCAGGATCACGTTCGGGCGGAAGGCACCGTCGAGCCCGACGAATTCGCTGTAGGCCTGCTTGGCGCGATCATCGGGCACTTCGTGCGAGTACACGAAGGCCCGCCACATCACCACGCCGTTGTACGGCGCCAGTGCGTCGGCCAGCAGGTTGGCACCGTCGGCGTGGGAACGACCGTAGTCCTGCGGGCCGGGTTGCCCCTCCGAGTTTGCCTTGACCAGGAAGCCGCCGAAATCCGGAATGAGCGCATGGATCTCATCGACCTTGTCGCGCCACCAGCGCTGTACACCTGGATCGAATGGATCGGCGGTCGCCAGCCCGCCCAACTCGATGGGCGCACTGAAACGCGCGCTCAGGTACACCCGGATGCCGTAGGGACGGAACAGGTCGGCCAACGCGGCCGCCTTGGCCAGATAGGCCGGCGACAGGCTGAGGGCGCTGGCATTGACGTTGTTCAGGACGGTGCCGTTGATGCCGAGCGAGGCGTTGGCCCGCGCGTAATCGGTGTAGCGCGGATCCTGCCAGTGCGGCAGGGTCTGCCAGTCCCACAGCGAGCTGCCCGCATAGCCGCGCTCGACGTAGCGATCCAGGTTGTCCCAATGGTCGAGCACACGCAGGGCGACCCGTGGCGACTCACGCACCTCCAGCCCCAGCAGCGACGTGCCACGCTGCAGCAGGCGCAGCAGATGGAACGTGCCATACAACACGCCGACGTCCCCGCGCGCCGCCACCAGCAGCACATCGCGTCCGTCGATCCGGACCCGCCGGATCAGGAACCCGTCGTCGCCCAGCGTGGCGATCTCCTTGCCAAACGCGGCGACCAGGGCCGAGGACTGCGGCGTACCCAGCACCAGCGCATGGCCGGCGCTGATCGCCGTCCGCATCGGCGGAGCCGATCCCAGCAAGCCTGGCAGGCTGCGCGCCAGCTCATCGCGGGTGGCACGCTGGACCGGCGTGCGGTCCGGCGCAACCACCTCCGACAGTTGCAGCCGGTACTCGGCGGCGACCGCCGGGGCAACCGGCACGTAACGCATCCACAACGCGTAGCCGTCCTCCGCGTGCACGCCGCCGGCGCACGCCAGCAGCGCCAGGAGGGCGCACAGCCGCTTGCCGACAGCGCGGAACAACGGCGTTAACATGCGCCTTTGTAGACTACGGCCGGGCCCGCGACGGTTCATCATCGTCCCGCGCACCGGCGCGGCAGCGCCACCAAGACCAAAGGGATCGTGCATTGGACAAGCCGAAGAAGTCGGTTCGCCGCAGAACCGCAGGCGTGACCATCGACGAGGTTGCGGCCCTTGCCGGCGTTTCGCCGATGACCGTGTCGCGGGTGATCAACCAGGGCAAGGTGCGTGATGTCACCCGCGAGCGCGTGCTGCGCGCCGTGCGCGAGCTGGGCTATACGCCCAATCTTGCCGCCAGTTCGCTGGCCGCCGCGCAGCACACGCGCATTGCCCTGATCTATACCAACCCCAGCGGCGCCTACCTGCGCGAGCTGCTGGTGGGGCTGCTGCGCGTCGCGTCCAGTTCCGCGCTCCAGCTGGTCATCGACTACTGGGACAACCTGGATGCCGAGTCCGAGCGCAAGGCGGCGCGTGCGCTTGCCGGGCGCGTCGACGGGGTGATCCTGCCGCCGCCCCTGTGCGAATCGCAGGCCGCGGTAAGCGAACTGGTCAAGGCAGGCATTCCGGTGGTGGCCATCGCATCGGGTCGCCTGAGCGACGCCCTGTCCTGTGTCCGCATCGACGATTTCAGCGCCGGCAGGGAAATGACCGAGCACCTGCTCCGCCAGGGGCACACCCGTATCGGCTTCATCCGCGGACGCACTGACCTGAGCGCGAGTGCGCTGCGCTACGACGGCTTCGTCACGGCGCTGCGCGAGGCGGGGCTGGCGGTGGAACCCGGCCTGGTCCAGCAAGGCGACTATACCTACCGGTCCGGCCTGGCCGCGGCTGAAAAACTGCTGTCCCAGCGCCGGCCGCCGACGGCGATCTTCGCCAGCAACGACGACATGGGCGCGGCCGCCATTTCGGTGGCGCATCGGCGCGGACTGGACGTCCCGCGCGACCTGTCGGTGGTCGGCTTCGATGACACCTCGGCCGCAACCACCGTGTGGCCGGAACTGACCACGATCCACCAGCCGATCGCCTTCATGGCCAACGCGGCGATCGACATCCTGCTGCGCACCATCCGCCGTCCCAGTGGCGACACGCCCGTGCTGCGCGACCACGTGGTGCCGCACCGGTTGATCGCACGTGATTCGGTCGCCGCGCCGCCCAAGCCCCGATAGCGCTCGCGCCTGGCTCACGCGCGCGGCCTCGCGGTGCATGTACCGGCAGCGATGGCTGCGGTGCGAATGATCATCGCGCATCGCAGCGCACCGTGACCTGCGCCTCGTTCAATGCCCCCAGGGCGACGCGGGACACCGAGAGCGTCATGGCGCCGGCCGTGGCCAGCGCCCAGGGCCGGTCGAGCGCATCCAGCTTCGCACCGGCCGCGGCCAGGCATTTCAGCGGAACACCCACCCGCGTCCACTGGCCCGCCGGCATGGCGGCCAAGGTGGCCGCGATGGCGATCCGCGCCGAACAGCCGGCACCACAGCCTACCGACAGCCATGCCTGGCCACGCGGCGCCGCATCAACGCGCAACGTGGTCAACAGCATCAGGTCACCGTTGGCCTCGCGCTGCAGGTCCAGTGGCGTGTGCGACTGCAGCGCGACGACAGCCTCGCCGTTGCCCGACCACGCCAGCCGCCGCCCGTCTTCCTGGGCCAGGTGATCCACGCCGGTGATCTTCAACCGGTCGTCGGGCAAGGCATCCGGCACGCGGGTCACGTTCAACCCCTGCCCTGCCGCATCCTCGATCCGCAGCGCCATGCCGGGGCCCGCGTCACCGCGCGCGAAGAACACGCCGGACGCGCCTTCGTTGCCGGTGAGGCCCGACGCCTCGGGCAGCACGGGCAGGTCGCCCTTGTCGGCATAGGTCAGGCCGAAGCCGAATGCGAACAACGGGTCGTAGTCCTTCTGGCCCACGTTGTTGGCGTACTGCGTGGCGGTATGCGGCCAGCTGAAACTGAGCCTGCCCTTGAAATCGTGCTGCACGCGGCCATCGGCCCCGCGCAGCAGCACATCGGCGATGCCGCCGCCTTCCGAGCCCGGCAGCCAGGCGGCCACGAAGGCATCGACGGCGTTGATTTCCCGGTTCACCCACAGCGGCCGCCCGCTCAGGAAGACCGCAACGACCGGGATGCCCTCGGCCTTGAGCCGCCTGAGCAGCGCCAGGTCCGTCTCGTCGCCCGGTTTGTAGGCCAAGGTGGGCCGGTCCCCCTGGAACTCGGCATAGGGGTCTTCGCCAAACACCACCACGGCCACGTCGGGCTTCACCGCGTAGCGGCCGTCAACGGCAAGCACGGCCTCACCGCCGGCCGCCGTGGCCTGCCGCGCGATGCCCTCGTAGATCGAGTCCGCGTTGGGAAAGTCCTTGCGGGTGGTACCGGTGCCCTGCCAGTTGAGCGTCCAGCCGCCGGCCTGCTTGCCGACATCGTCGGCGCCGTCGCCGGCCACCAGGATCCGCTGCTTCGGCGACAGCGGCAGCAGGCCGTTCTGGTTCTTCAGCAGCACCAGCGATTCGCGTACCGCCTGGCGGGCCACCGCGCGATGCTCGGGCGCGCCGATCAGTGCGAACTGGCCGCCAACGGCCCGCGACGACGGCCGGCCCGCTTCGAACAGGCCGAGCCGGAACTTGACGCGCAGGATGCGGCGCACCGCGTCATCCAGGCGCTGCGATGAAATCCGCCCGTCCTTCGCCGCTGCCAGCGTGGTCTCGTAGAAGCCCTTCCAGCTGTCCGACGCCATCGCCATGTCCAGGCCAGCGTTGATGGTGGCCGGGCAGTCCGTGGTGGTGCAGCCTTTGACCTGGCCATGGCCGTTCCAGTCACCGACCACGAAGCCACCGAACTGCATGCGCCCCTTGAGCACGTCGGTGAGGTAATGCCGGTGCCCGTGCATCTTTTCACCGTTGACGCTGTTGAAGGAGGCCATGGCCGTCTGCGCGCCGGCGGCGATCGCCGGGGGATATCCGGCCGCATGGATGCGCACCAGGTCGGGCTCGCTGATGCGCGTGTCACCCTGGTCCTTGCCGCCGGTGGTGCCACCATCGCCGAGGAAGTGCTTCACCGACGCGATCACATGACGGCCATCGAGAAACTCGGGCGTCCCTACCCTGCCCTGCAATCCCTCCACCATGGCCCCCGCGTAGCTGGCCACCACCTCGGGCGATTCCGAGTAGCCCTCGTAGGTGCGGCCCCAGCGATCATCCTGGGGTACCGCAACGGTCGGCGCGAACGTCCACTCCATGCCGGTGACGCGGGTCTCCAGGGCGGTGATGCCACCGATCTGCCGCAGCAGCTCCGGATTGCGCGTGGCACCCAGCCCGATGTTGTGCGGGAACAACGTGGCGCCAATGATGTTGCTCTGCCCATGCACGGCATCGATGCCGAACAGCACTGGAATGGCTTTGCCGCCGTTGGAGGTATCCATGGACGCGTCATAGAACGCATCGGCCAGCGCCAGCCATTCGGCCGGTGACGCGTCGTAGCGGCCACCCGGGTCGGAATTGCCACCGGCCAGGATCGAACCGAGGCGGTAGCGCCGCACGTCATCGGGAGTGAGGCTGGCGATGTCGCCCTGCACGAGCTGGCCGACCTTTTCCTCCACCGTCATGCCGGCCATCAGGTCGGTGATCCGCTTCTCCAGGGCAGGATCCTCGGCCAGTGGCCAGGTGACCTGCGGCCACGGGTCGCTGCCGGTTGCCGCAGTGGCGGCGGGCCGGTCCTGGCCGTGGCAGCCCAGCAATGCCAGCGCCAGCACGGCGACCAGGGCGCCGGTGCGGGATACGGAGGTCTGCAATGCCATGGTGCTCATCCTTCCATCTGCTCCAGTTCCTTGCCCTTGGTCTCGTGCACATGCCGGACCACGAAGATCACCGAAATGATCGCCGCCACCAGGTAGATGCCGTAGGTGGCCGCCAGCCCGGCCGCAGCCAGCAGCATCGGGAACGTCACCGTCACCACGAAGTTGGACGTCCATTGCGCCGCGCCGGCGACCGCCAGGGCCGAACCGCGGATCTGGTTCGGGAACATCTCGCCCAGCATCACCCACATCACCGGCCCCCAGGACAGGTTGAAGAACACGACGTAGGCATTGGCCGCCACCAGTGCCAGCGTGCCCATGCGACCGGGCAGCTGCAGGTGCCCGTCGGCCAGCGAACCGCTGGCAAAGGCCACCACCACCAGTGCCAGTGACAGCGACATCCCGGCCGAGCCGAACCACAGCAACGGCTTGCGGCCGATCCGGTCGATCAGCAGCACCGTGACCACGCAGGCACCGATGCTCAGCGCGCCGGACAGCACGTTGATCAGCAGTGCGTCGTTCTCGGAGAACCCGACCGCCTGCCACAGCACGGCGCCGTAATAGAACACCACGTTGATGCCGACCAGCTGCTGGAAGCAGGCCAGGCCGACGCCGACCCACACGATCGGGCGGATCCGCCCGGTCGCCCTGCTCTTCAGGTCGGACAGGCGCGGGCGATGGTGGTCGTTGGACAGCGAGGCATCGATCTCTTCGAGCGTGGCGCGGGCCTTGTCACTGCCGAGCAGCCGGGTGAGCACGCGCAGCGCGTCGTCCTTGCGCCGCTTCACCACCAGGTAGCGCGGGCTCTCAGGAATGGTCAGCAACAGCAGCAGGAACACCAGCGACGGCGCGGCCTGCATCCAGAACATCCAGCGCCAGGCGGCCTGCCCGGCCCACAGCGGCTCGGTCGACGCGCCCGCTGCGGCCGCCAGCAGGTAGTTGGACAGGAAGGCAGCGGTGAGCCCGGTGATGATGGCGATCTGCTGCACCGTGGCCAGGCGGCCGCGATAGCGGGCCGGAGCGACCTCGGCAATGTAGGCCGGCGAGATCACGCTCGCCGCGCCGACCGCGAATCCGCCCACCACACGCGCCGCAATGAACCAGCCCGACGAGACCGCCGCCCCGGCACCGAGTGCCGACAGCAGGAACATCACCGCCGACAGGATCAGCACGTTGCGACGGCCGAGGCGGTCGGCCAGGCGGCCGGCACTGAACGCGCCCACCGCACAGCCCAGCAGCATCGACGCGATCTCGAACCCCTGCATCCATTCGCCGGACCGGAACGCCTGGTGCAGGCCATCCTGGGTGCCATTGATCACACCGCTGTCGAAGCCGAACAGAAAACCGCCAATCGTCGCTACCACGCTGATCAGTACGATCAGCCGGGTGTTCTCCCCGCTGCCTGCTGCCTGGTTCATCCCCGTCCCCTTGAGTGCACCGTTGCCGCCGTTGGCCTGCCTGCCACGCTCAGCGCAGCAGGTACTGGTTGAGCAGGTTTTCGTAACGCTCCTGCTTGCCGCTGGCCTGGCGCGGTTCGCCGAGGCGGGCGGCCAGGCCCGCCAGGTCCGGCAGGCTGAGCGTGCCGCGCTCGAACTCCTGGCCGGCGCCGCTGTCAAAACTCGCGTAGCGCTCCTTGCGCCATTGCTCCCACGGCGACTCGGTCAGCAGTGCATGGGCGACCTCCAGCCCGCGTGCGAAGGCGTCCATGCCGCCGATATGGGCAATGAACAGATCCTCAAGGTCGGTCGACTCGCGGCGCACCTTGGCATCGAAGTTCAACCCGCCCTCCAGCCCACCCTGGCGCAGCACGACCAGCATCGCGCCCACGGTGTCGTACAGATCACTGGGGAACTGGTCGGTGTCCCAGCCGTTCTGCGCGTTGCCGCGGTTGGCATCAATGCTGCCGAGCAGGCCATGATCCGAGGCGACCTGCAGATCGTGCTCGAAGGTGTGCCCGGACAACGTGGCGTGGTTGGCCTCGATGTTGAGCTTGAAGTCCTTGTCCAGCCCATGCTCCTTCAGGAAGCCCACCACCGTGGCGCTGTCGAA
The DNA here is from genome assembly GCF_059371235.1 of Stenotrophomonas sp. YJH_SMC_29. Classification (NCBI taxonomy): domain Bacteria; kingdom Pseudomonadati; phylum Pseudomonadota; class Gammaproteobacteria; order Lysobacterales; family Lysobacteraceae; genus Stenotrophomonas; species Stenotrophomonas sp. YJH_SMC_29. Next base: position 146,380 of record NZ_JCAFUK010000003.1, read on the forward strand.
GTCGTACTGGTGCTTCATCGGCTCCATCGGCTTGGGCTCGATGAGGAAGTTGCCCTTCAGGCCGATGCTGCGACCGTAGTCGCGGGCCATGGTGAGGAAACGCGCGAAGTGCTCGATCTCGCGCTTCATCTGGGTATTGGCGAGCGATGCATAGCCCTCGCGTCCGCCCCAGAACACGTAATGCTCGCCGCCCAGCTCGACCGTCGCTTCCAGTGCAGCCTTGACCTGCACCGCGGCGCGCGCGACCACGGCGAAATCGGGATTGGTCGATGCACCGTTCATGTAGCGCGGGTGCGAGAACAGGTTGGCCGTGCCCCACAGCAGCTTGACGCCGGTGGCGTCCTGGCGCGCCTTGGCCAGGCCCACCATGTGCATGAGGTTCTTCTGGTACTGGCCGATGTCATCGGCATCCGGCGCCAGGTCGATGTCGTGGAAGCACCAGTACGGCACGCCCAGCTTGGTGAAGAACTCGAACGCCGCGTCCACTTTCGCTTCGGCCGTGGCCAGCGGCGAGCCCGCCTCCCACGGGAACTGCCGGGTACCCGGGCCGAACGGGTCGTGCCCGGCATTGCAGAAGGTGTGCCAGTAGCACACGGCGAAGCGCAGGTGCTCCTGCATGGTCTTGCCGCCGATGACCCGGTGGGCATCGTAGACCTTGAAGGCAAGCGGATTGTCCGAGCCCTTGCCCTCGAACGGAATGCGGCCGATGCCGGGGAAGTATTCCTTGGCGCCGATGAAGAGCTGCGTGCTCATGGTGCGTGCTCCTGTCGTTGTACGGGGTGTCGTGGAGGAGCCATCAGCCGCGCTGCAGCGGCGTGATGGCATCAAGATGACTGAGGAAGCGTGCGTAGGCCCGTGCATAGGCATCGCTGCGATCCGGATCCGGGCGCGCGGACAGCGCGGGATCGACGGTGACGTGCCGTGCGGTGATGTCGCTGATCGAACTGGGGTTGCCCTGCGATCGGGCGAGCGCCCACAGCGCCTGCAGTGCCGCGCCAAACGCCGCGCCTTCGGACTGCACCGGGACCTCCACGGGCAGGCCGAACACATCGGCCACCAGTTGACGCCAGGCCGCGCTGTTGCTGCCGCCGCCGGTGAGCACGATGCGATCGAACTGCATGCCGGCGCGGACGAAGGCGTCGTAGCCGTACTTCAGGCTGTAGGTCGCGCCCTCCATGGCGGCGCGGTAGAGGTGCGCCGGGGTGAAATTGGCGGTGTCCAGGCCGGCCAGCACGCCCTTGCCGAGCGGCAGGTCCGGCGTGCGTTCGCCATTGAGGAAGGGCAGCATCACCAGCCCGCCTGCTCCCGGTGGCGTCGCGCGCAGGTGCGCATCGCCGTCGCGCGTGCTGAAGCCGAAGGCACGGGCGACCTGTTCGGTCGCCACGGTGCAGTTCATGGTGCAGATCAGCGGCAGCCATCCCCCCGTGGACGAGCAGAACGCGGCCCAGGCGCCGTCGGCATCGATCACCGGCGATCCGGAGTAGGCAAACAGCGTTCCAGACGTTCCCAGGCTCATCGCCAGGCGTCCTTCGGTGACGCAGCCCGTGCCGATCGCGGCCATCATGTTGTCGCCGCCGCCAACGGCAACCTTCACCGTCGCTGGCAGCCCCAGCGCGGCTGCCGCAGCAGGCGCGATATCGAACAGCGCATCGGGTGATGCGATGGGCGGCAGGCAGGCGGCCAGGTCGCGATCAGGATCGGTCGCGCGCAGCAACGCCTGCGACCACGTGCGTGTGCGCACGTCCAGCCAACCGGTTCCGGACGCATCGCCATGCTCGCAGAACCGCTGGCCGGTCAACACGAAATTGAGGTAGTCATGCGGCAGCAGGATGGTCGCCAGCCGTGCGTAGGCGTCGGCACGGTGGGTCCGGGTCCAGGGCAGCTTGGATGCGGTATAGCCGGCCAGGATCGGGTTGCCCGCGAGCGCGATGGTGCGGCGTACCCCACCCACGGCGTCCATGATCTGCGCGCATTCGGCCGAGGTGCTGGTGTCGCACCACAGCTTGGCCGGCGCCAGCACCTCGCCTGCCGCATCCACCGGCACGAACCCATGCTGCTGGCCGGAGACCGCCATCGCGACGATGCGTGCGCGCAGCGCGGGATCGATCCGGGCGAAACAATCATGGAGGGCCGCTACCCAATCGGCGGGCGCCTGCTCGCGGCTGCCGTCGGCCGCGCTGTCCAGCGTGAGCAGCGCGCTGGTGGCGGCGGCCACCGTTTGCGCCTGCGGGTCGTAGACCAGCACCTTCAGGCTCTGCGTCCCTGCATCGATCCCTGCAACCAGACCCATCGAAACCGCCTCCGATCAACAAAAAGGTAGCGCTAACATTCCGTGGACTCAAAAAGGGGGCGTGCTGTCCGGCCCCCGCGTTGCCACCGCATGCGTCATCGCCTGCGGTGTTTCCGCACTGTAACCAGCTGCAGCGGAAAAAGCGTGCTGCAACGCAAAACCCTGCTATGCGGGCGTCGCCATCGAACGCCACACGTCTGCGCCGGACCTGCAGTACTGCGCGATGAACTCTGCCTGGGTCGGCATCTGCGCCGCGGCGTGCTGCACCGGCTGCTGGATGCCCTTCAACAGGGTGCGCAGATCGGCGTCACTCACCGCCCGCGCCAGCGGATGCGGCGGGCCTGGCGGAATGCCCTGCCCGAGCAGCACACTGGTCCAGGACTCGACGCGGAACAGCTCGCCGGGGTCCTGCCAAGCGTGCGCACGCTCGCGCCACGCCTGCAACCGCTGCTGCAGCGATTCGGGCACGCGCATCTCGCGGCATGCCTTCCACATCGGCTCGGTGCGCTGCGTGGCGTGGTAGTGCAGGATGATGAAGTCGCGCACGTGCTCCATTTCCTGCCGGCTGACATCGTTGTACAGCTGCACCAGCGACGCGCGGATGCCATCGAACGGGAACAACTGGATCAGGCGCACCACCGCGCTGATCGTCAGGTGGATGCTGGTCGATTCCAGGGGCTCGATGAAACCGCTCGCCAGCCCCAGGGCCACCACGTTCCTGTTCCAGGCCTTCAGCCGACGCCCGCTGCGGAACGGCACCTGCCACGGGTCGCGCAAGGGAGGTGCCACCACATCGCGCAGCAGCTTCGCTGTGGCCTCGTCATCGGACAGGTGGCGGCTGGAATACACCAGCCCGCAGCCGACCCGGTGCTGCAGCGCGATGTGCCAGCGCCATCCCGCTTCGTGGGCGATCGCCCGGGTATAGGGCACAGGGGGCGCAACCGCTTCGGTCTGCACGGCCACGGCCCGGTCGCACGGCAGCCACTCGTGCCAGTCCTCGTAGCCGGTGCCCAGCGTCTGCTCGATCAGCAGGCCACGGAAGCCGGTGCAGTCGATGAACAGATCCCCCTCGATCACCTGCCCGTCCTGCAGCACCAGCGCCTGCACCGATCCGTCATGCGCATGCTGCCGGACCTGGGCGATCCTGCCTTCGATCCGGTGCAGGCCGTGGCCCTCGGCCCTGCGGCGCAGGAACCGCGCATACAGCCCGGCATCGAAGTGGTAGGCGTAGCTGGCCTGCGGCTGGGTCTGCAACGAAAAGCGGTCGCCCCGCGAGGCAATGCTCTCCAGGCAGAAGTCACCCAGGTCCGAGGGCATGCCGCGGCGCAGGCTGTCCAGCCAGAAGTGATGGAACGGTGCCGCCCAGGTGCCGTGGCCGATGGTGCCGAACGGGTGGAAGAAGCGGTCCCCCGGCAGGCGCCAGTTCTCGAATGAAATCGACAGCTTGAAGGTGCCGGCCACCGCGCGCAGGAAGTCCTGCTCGTCGATCTGCAGGAAGCGGTGGAAGGTGCGGATGGGCGGCACGGTGGACTCGCCGACGCCGACGGTGCCGATCTGCTCGGACTCGACCAGGGTGATCTCCAGCTGGTCACGGAACTGGTGCGCCAGCGCACAGCCGGCCAGCCATCCCGCGGTGCCGCCGCCGGCAATGACCACCTTGCGGATGCGTCCTGCGGGGGTGCTCTCGGTATCCACTATGGCGCTCCTTCTCAACGGTTGAGCCTGCCCAGCAGCATCGCGCGCATGCGGCGCGCGCGCGGCTCGTCGAACGGTGCCAGATCCCCGCGCGCGGCGTCAGGCAGGTGCTGCCCGGCGCGCTCGCCGGGGCCGAATACGTAGTACCGGAAGAGCCCTTCCCAGGCCTGCTTTTCGCGCGCCGGCAGGTCGCGCACGGCCCACATCGCGTGGTGCAGCGCCGACAGTGGAGATCCCAGCCAGGCCGGCGAACGGCGCCACCAGTAGTTCACCAGCACGTTGAACGGCGCCAGGCTGCGCACATGGTGCCACCACATGCCCGGAATGAAGATCGCATCGCCGGGCCCAAGCACGGCGCTGCGCGCGTTCGCCAGCGCTTCCCGGAAACGCGGGTACCGCTCGAAGTCGGGGCGCTCGAAGTCCACCACGCTCACCACCTGGCCACCGGGCGTGGGGTCGAGCGGGCCCGGATACAGATTGTCGATCTGCTCGGGCGGGAACACGGTGAACTCGCGCTGCCCCACTGCACAGCAGGCGAGATTGTCGGGTGTGTCGAAGTGGCACGAGGCCGTCACCCGGTTGCCGATCCAGATGCTGGCCGTGGCATCGATGCCCTGCTTCGCCAGACCGGCGTCGTTGACCTGCGCGAATGCCGGCCGCAGTGCCCGCTCGATCGGCAGCGAGGCCACGTAATAGGTCGGCGGCCGCGGGGACTGCAGCGTGGTGGCGATCTCCTCCAGCACCTGCGCCAGCGCGCCGCGCCGCACGTCGAAGTTCAGCCGGGTGTAGTCCGCGCTGTAGAACGGGCGGCCCTCGATCTCGGCGCCGCCGAACGAATACTGGATGGGCCCGCCCGCATCGACGCTGCGCAGGTAGGCCATCGCGTCCTGCGCCGAGCGCACGCCCGCCTGCACCAGTGGCCAACCGCTGGCAATGCCCCGCAGCACGACCGGTTCACCCGCCTCCGCCAGGGCAGCCAGCGGCAGCTCGGCAGGATCGACGCCTTCCAGAACCGGCAACGGCAGGTTCGCGCGCACCGGTCAGTTCCTGGCCGGTTGCGCCGCGCCGTCCTGGGCGCGGAGGCGGCGCTGCTTCTCGGCAATCAGGCGGCGCATGTTGTGCAACGACGCAAGCATCAGGTACGCGCCTTCCAGGTAGCCGGCGCGGTTCAGTTCAGCCAGGCGTGCGCTGTCCAGCGTCGCCAGGCGCTCCCGGTCGATGCCATGCAGTCCGCTCACGCTCACCCGGTGATGCGGCGCGACCTGCACGTCGAGCGTGACCGGCTGGATCAGGCCGCTGTCGTCGAGCATCGCGAACATTGCGGCCGCGTACGCGCTGCCCTCGTGGATGCCGCGCAGTACCCCGGCGATGTGGTCCAGGTAAGGCGTGTTTCCACCCTGCGGCAGGAACACCGGCTCACCGCCGCCGGAGGTGACACGCGGATGGTCCAGGTCGACGTGCATCACCGCGTCCTGGGTGAGCAGGCCGTCCACGTAGTGCTCCTGGAAGCCGATCAGGAACGGCCCTTTTGCGGCCGCGCCGGGCAGGTAGGAGGCATTCCAGCATCCGTCCTGCAGGTACAGGTTCTCGTGCTGCTCGAAACCCAGCAGGGCGACGGACTGCCACGCCCCGGTCCCGGTCTCCCGGCGCAGGAAGATCGGATACTCGCGCTGCAGTTCGGCAAACTCGCTGGGATAGGCGGGCACCATGCCCACCGCATCGCCGAACTGTGGCCCGAATCCGGTGGCGACCGTCAGGTCCCGATGCGCGATGTTGTTGAGCATTTCATAGCGGGCCATCAGGGTATCCAGTCCAGTGCGGGGTGGCTGGCCGGCAGAGTAGCGCAGGCGCGACAGGTGCGGCGACACCGTCCCGGCGCGGCACCGCTGGCGGGCAGCGGTGCCGTGCCGGGCGCATCGGCAACCAGGCTCAGAACTTGTAGCGTACGCCCAGCATGTAGCGCGGGCTCTGGTCGGCCAGCTTGACGATCATCTGCGAGGTGCGCGAGCGCCACCGCACATCCTCGCCGGTCAGGTTGATCGCCTCCAGGCTGAAGGACCAGTGGTCATCCAGCGCGTAGTTGACGCTGAGATCCCATTGCTCGTACGGCTCCACATAGTACGGATTGCGGCTGGAGCCCTGGTTGGCCAGGATCAGGTACTGGTCGCGCCAGTTCCATGCCAGGCGCACCGACCACCCGTACTTCTCGTACATCAGCATAGCGTTGGCAGTGTCGCTCAGGCCGGTGAGCGAGAACTGGTCGATACCCGGATCGCCGCCATTGTTGTAGCCGACATCACCTTTGACCACGGTGTAGTTGGCCAGCACGCCGAAGCCGGTGTCACCGAAGAAGTACTGGCCGCCCAGCTCCCAGCCATGCAGCTTGGATTTGTTCTGGTTGATCGGGCGATTGACGTTGAACTGGTAGAGCGGATCGTTGGCCTGCCCATGCAGGTCGTAGGCTGCCTCGGTGGCCAGCACCTGCGCATCGGTGCCGTTGTAGGCACCCAGGCCGGCGGGATTGTTGCGCAGCAACGCCAGTGCGGTGAACAGCGAGGTGTCGTTGGCCGAGCAGGCAGCGGCATTGGCCGGCCCGACCTGGGCGACGCAGGCGCCGCTGGTCAGGAAGTCCAGCGCCGCCCGCGCATCCGGCCCGGAGGTCGGATCGGTGAGGCCGTACAGGCTTTCCTGGACGACGGTGTTGCCGATGAAGTTGCTGACCGACTTGTTCCAATAGGTCAATGACACATAGCTGGCGTCGGCGAAGTACCACTCCAGCCCCAGGTCGAGGTTGTCCGATTCCAGCGGCTTCAGGCTCGGATTCTGCGAGTTGCCCGAGGCGCGCGACGACGGATCGATCAGCACCGAACCGAACGGCTGCTGCGCCCCGGGCCCTGCATACAGGTTGCCGTACGGCGCGCGGGCGATGCTCTTGCCGAACGAAACGCGGCCCTTCAGTTCCTCGGTGAGGTCGATGCTGAAATCGAGGTTGGGCAGGATGTAGCTGTAGCGCGCCTTCTCGGTGAAGGGCTGCTGCTCATCGGACAGCACGATGCGGAAATCGTTGTTGGCCTGCCACTCGATGGACTCGGGGACGGCAATGACCGAGGTCGACACCACGTCGGTGGTTTCATAGCGCACGCCCAGGCGGGTGTTGGTGCGCATGCCACCCAGTTCCCCGTCCAGCTCCACCTGGAAGTACGCCGCCTTGGTCTTCTCTTCCACGAAGTTGTCGGCCGCGCGTTGCGGGTTCACGCCCAGGCCGACGCCGTACTCGCGCGATGCCCATTGCGCCAGCTGCCCGGCATTGCCGCGCCAGGCCGGCCAGCTGTTCGCACTGTAGTCGTCGAACAGGCCGACGATGCTGACCGGCTGCAGCAGGTCCATCAGGCCGCCGGCGGTATCCCGGTCCACGTTGGCCACGCCCCAGTCGCCCAGGGTCGAATAAGCCTCGGCCGCCTGGATGCGGTGGGTGGTGGACTTGTTGGCATCCACGCCGAACTGGAAGCGCCCGTGGTCGAAGTTCCATTCGCCGTCGACACGCGCCTGCTTGATCTCGCTGATCTGCGTCTGCGCGTTGACGCGCAGCACCTGGGTGCCGATCTCGCCTTCCTGGAAGCCCGGGTTGACCACGCCATTGGTGCCGGCGATCGCATCGGCAGTACTGGGATACCAGACCTGGGTGCCGACCGGCAGGCCATTGTTGAAGTTCAGCTCCTGCACCCAGGAGCCACCGCAATGCGGGCCACGGGTGCAGTTGTTGGTGCCGGCAATGCTCATGAAGATGGAGCCGCCGCCGGTCAGCGGGTCATTGGGGCGGCTTTCATTCTTCGAATTGTGCGCATCGAAGCTGAGCTTGAAGCGGTCGCTGACATTCCAGACCGCGTTGAAGCCCAGCGAGCCCAGCTTGTACTCCTGCATGCTGCGCTGCTGTTCCAGCCCGAAGTCCTTGGTGCCGGCGATCTCGCGGATGTAGACCGGGGTGGCGACCGCGCCGGAGGTGTCGAACTGGACATTGGTGTAGTTGCTGTTCTGCAGCCACATGCCCTGCTCGCCACGATTCTCGGTGATCTCGTTGGTCGAGTAGGTGTAGTCCATGGTCAGGGTCAGGCTGTCTGTCGGTGCGAACTGCAGCACCGCCTGGCCATTGACGCGTTCGCGCTCGAACTCGGAGAACGCATAACGCAGGTCGTTGGGACGTGCGTAGAGCTGGCCGATGGCCGGCGCATTCACCACGGCCGGGTTGCCAGGCATCGACCCCGTCCACGGCTGCACGTTCCAGTAGTTCTCCGTGGCCTGCACCGAACCGCCCTTGCGCTTCTGCTGGCTGGCACTGAGGCTGACGCCGAAGGTCTTTTCCGGGTTGCTGTAACTGAAGATGCCCGACAGCTCCGGGGTCAGGTCATTGTCGAACGGCTGGCTGCGGTCGGACACCAGCTTCGCGCCGGCGTTGGCCACGATGCCAGCGTGATCCAGCGGACGGGCGGTCAGGATGTTGATCGTCGCGCCGATGCCGCCGCTGGGCACCTGTGCCTGGCTGGTCTTGTACACCTCGATGCCATTGATCGCTTCGGCGGCCAGCTGCGCGAAATTGAAGGCGCGGGTACCGCCGTCCACACCGCCGATGGCCACCTGCCCGGACGCACCGAAGGCATCGGCACCCGGCATCTGCCGGCCATTGAGCGTGACCATGTTGAACTGGGGACCAAAGCCACGCGCGGTGACCTGTGCGCCCTCGCCATCACGGCGCTCGATGGAGATGCCGGTGATGCGCTGCAGCGACTCTGCAAGATTGGTGTCGGGGAACTTGCCGATGTCTTCGGCACTGATCGCGTCGACCACGCCGGCCGAGTCGCGCTTGATGTCCATGGCCTGGCTCAGGCTGTTGCGTATGCCCGTGACCTGCACGGCATCGAGCTGGGTGGGCTGCGACGGGCTCTGCGGTGGCTGGCCGGTTGCCGGTGCAGCGTCCTGCGCAAAGGCCGGGTTGATGACCAGGGCACCGCCCACGAAGGTGAACATCGCCCTGGACCGGAGCTTCGCCAACGTGCGGCTCATGAACCGATCCTCGGGCCTTGGGTGCCACGGAAACTGCAAGTGCTCATGAAAGTCCCCTCTGACATACGATCGAATGGATGTACCGCCCCCTCCCAGGGGCACGCACGGGCGTGGCCCGCATTCCAAACCGAACAGCGCGGGTGCTGGAGCACGCCGCGACTTACACTTGCTTTTCAAGCCTGCCAGGACAAACACGCGGCAAAGAAGGCAGCCCCAGGACCTTGGATCCCCGTCCCACTGGTAGCGCTACCATCGCGTTGCAGCGGAGAGTAATCACCCAGGTTCACCGTTGTCACCATGCAGCGCAGCAAATCGACCGCGCACCGATGCAATCGATGCCAGCCGTCCCGCGCCCCACCCGCTAGCCTGCCGCCAGCGCCTGCCGGAGCACGGGCAGCTGCCGCCTGCTGCACGGCACCCGTGCGCCATCGGCCATGTGCAGCACCGCGTCGCCGCCATCGGCAGGCTCGATCGAGCGCAGCTGGTGGCGGTTGACGAGCCAGCTGCGGTGGCAGCGCAGGAACACCGACGGATCCAACCGCAGCGCAAGCGCCGCCAACGTGGTACGCAACGGATAGTCATGCCCGCGCACGTGCAGGTTCACGTAATTGCCGGACGCCTGCGCATATTCCACATCGTCGGTGGCCACCAGGAATTCCTTGCCCAGCTTGCGCACCAGGAAATGCCGTGGCCGCTCAACCGGCTCCACCGGCGCCGTGTCTTCCGGCGCCGCGAGCAGATGCGCCTCACCCTGTTGGCGGCGTCCGAACCAGCTCATCAAGTGTTCGAGCAGCACGATGCTGAAGAACACGCGCACGTCCTTGAGGTACTCATAGCCCAGGCGCGAGACCCAGCCGGCACCATCCACGTAGCTGGCACCAAGACCCAGGTAGACCAGCTTGCGCAGCGCCATCATGGCCAGTACGTGCAGCAGCGACCAGCCGATGCTGGCCAGCAGATAGAGCGGAAGGCGGCGCCGCCAGGTCTCTGCATGCAGGGGCCAGCGCCTGCACCCCCACCAGATCGCCGGCAGCGTGATCAGGATCACGCCGACGCTGCTGAGCTCCCAGGTCAGCGGCTCCCAGAACGCCAGGGCGTCGCCGCGCCGCTGCGCGTCCATCACTTCCACGGCGCTGTTGGCCAGGGCCATGAACAGCAGCAGCGCCGCCCACACGGCCAGGCGGAACGTGAGCCGCCAGGGCGGCGTCGAAGCTACAGGCATGCGGTTTCCCTACCACGCGCGCAACGCGCGACGAAGGGGCCATTCTAGGGATGCCGCTGGTCCCTGATCGCCTGCCGTTGGTCACTACCGGGCCGCAGGCAGGCCCTTCCCACCCCATGGGACCATGTCGCGGCGGCAGGCTGGCTGCCCCTGTCCGCTGCTGCCCTGCCATGAACCGACGCCACGACATCGACGCGCTCCGCGTCTTCGCCTTCGCACTGCTCATCCTGTATCACACCGGCATGGCGTACGTGGGTGACTGGGGCTTCCATCTGAAAGGCAGCTTCACCACCGACGCGCTGCAGTGGCCGATGCGGCTGCTGAACGGCTGGCGCATGTCGTTGCTGTTCCTGATCTCCGGCGTCGCCATCGCGCTGGTGCGGCCGCGCCTGCAACGGGGGCGGTTCATCCTCATCCGCAGTTGGCGCTTGTTGCTGCCGCTGCTGTTCGGCATGTTTGTGGTGGTGCCGATCCAACCCTACTGCGAGGGTGTCAGCCGGGGCATGGTCGCGCCAGGCTTCTGGGACTTCCTGCTGCGCTACTGGCAGGTGCGGCCGTGGCCGGACGGTAGCTTCGCGGGGGACCGCTTCGGCATCACCTGGAACCACCTGTGGTACCTGGCCTATCTGTGGGCCTATACGGTGGCGCTGGTGGCAGCCCTGCCGCTGCTGGATTCGGCGCCGCTGCGGCGGTTGAGTGCCGGGCTGGCCGGCGCACCCGCCGCTGTGCTGATCGGCACGCCCGCGCTGGTGCTGCTGCTCTGGCTGGCCTGGCTGGCGCCCGACCACCCGCCCACCAACACCTTCGTGGAGGACCTCTACCAGCACGCCAAGTACGGCACCGTGTTCCTGGCCGGCTATCTGCTGGGCCGCGAACCACGCTTCTGGCAACGCGTGCAGGCCCTTCGCCGGGTGTCGCTGTGCATCGCTGCGGGTGCGGTGGCCTGGTACCTGCTGCTGGAAGCGCTGGGGCACTGGCTGCCCGTCGATTCGGTGCTGCGGCGCTGGCCGCCGCGGTTCTGGGGCCTGCAGTCGCAGTACTGCGAAGTGCTGTACGCCTGGGCCATGCTGCTGGCCGTGCTGGGCTGGGGCAAGCACTATCTGGACAGGCCGTTCCGCTGGTTGCCGTACTGCACCGAAGCCGTCTACCCGTGGTATGTGCTGCACCAGAGCCTGCTGATCGCACTGCTGTTCTGGCTCAAGCCGCTGCAGCTGGGGCCGTGGCTGGAGCCAACGCTGCTGCTCGCCGGCACCATCGCCGGTTGCCTGCTGCTGCATGAGGGGGTCATCCGCCGGTCCCCCTGGTTGCGGCCCCTGTTCGGACTGAAGCGCAGGGCAGCACGTACCACCGCGCACGCGCGTGGCGATTGATCGGCATCGCAGCGCGCAGGTGCTACCACTCCGGCCCCAGCAGCTTGTTGACTTCGGCCTCGAGCTTCTGTGCGGCTTCGTCCTGCGACGCAACCTTGATGCACAGGCCGGACTGCGCCGGCCCCGGCGTCACCTGGTAGCGGTTGATGATGCCGCCGCCGTCGCCGTCCAGTTCCACCCGCGCCACCACCGTGCGCCCGTTGGCATGGAAGGTCCAGTCCTGATAATCAAACATCGTCGAAAAACGGCCTGCCTGGGAATGGCCCCACTTTAGGCAGGCCGGAGGTGAAGAACGCTCCAAGAAGGCGTTCAGCGCGCGTGGGCACGCTGTGCTTCGCCCCGCGCCTGCCACGTCCTGCAGGCCCCCGGATGCCCGCGCGCCCGTCGCGGACCGCCGCTGTCACGGAACGTGCCGGGCAGCGGCGTTCGCTGTACCGGTCCGCACGGTATGATGCCGCGATCCCGGAACCTGCGATGACCGCAGCGGCCGTCCATCCGCTGATCGCGCGCGCCAGGCCCCCTCGCGCCGGGGTCGCTGCAGGCACCGCTGAAGCCCCCACCCCCATGCTCGCCTCCCATTCCTCCCTCGTCATCTGGGCAGCGGTCGCCGTTGCCACCGTCGGCCTGCTGTTCCGCCCCTTCCGCATCCCCGAGTACGTGTGGGCGCTGGCTGCTGCCGCGCTGTTGCCGTTGCTGGGCGCGGTATCGCTGGACACTGTCTGGGGCGCCGTCGCCGAAGGTCGCGACGTCTACCTGTTCCTGGTCGGCATGATGGTGCTGGCCGAACTGGCGCGCCGCGAAGGGCTGTTCGATTGGTTGGCGCTGTATGCGGTGCGGCATGCCGGCGGATCGGGGCGACGCCTGTTCGACCTGGTGTTCCTGGTCGGCACGCTGGTGACGGTGTTCCTGTCCAACGATGCAACGGCCGTGGTGCTGACGCCGGCCGTCTACGCCGCCTGCAAGGCCGCCCGCGCCAATCCCCTGCCCTACCTGTTCGTCTGTGCGTTCATCGCCAATGCGGCCAGCTTCGTGCTGCCCATCTCCAACCCGGCCAACCTGGTGGTGTACGGCCAGCACATGCCGCCGCTGCTGCAGTGGCTGGCGCAGTTCGCATTGCCCTCCGCGGCGGCGATCGGTGCCACCTACCTGGTGCTGCGCTGGGTGCACCGGCGCGAGATCGCGCAGCCACTGGTGGCCGCGCCGGAGCATCGCCCGCTGACGGCAGGCGGGCGGCTGAGCGCACTGGGCGTGCTGTTCACCGGCAGCGTGCTGCTGGTGACCTCCGCACTGAACGGACCGCTGGGCCTGGCGACCTTCTGTGCCGGTGCGCTGAGCGTGGCGATCGTGGTGATCCGCCAGCGCCATAGCCCGCTGCCGCTGCTGCGGCATGTCTCCTGGGGCGTGCTGCCGCTGGTGGCCGGTCTGTTCGTGCTGGTGGAGGCGGTGGCGCAGACCGGTGTCATCCAGAGTGCGGCCGGCGCGCTGCAGGCGATGGCCAAAGCGTCGCCCCACCAGGCCAGCTGGCTGGCAGGCGGTGCGGCGGCTTTGCTCAGCAACGTGGCCAACAATCTGCCGGTCGGCCTGGCCGCCGGTTCGCTGGGGCAGATGGCAGACCTGCCGGCGCAGACCCGTGCTGCACTGCTGGTCGGCGTGGACCTGGGCCCGAACCTGTCGGTGACCGGCTCGCTGGCCACGATGCTGTGGCTGGTGGCGCTGCGTCGCGAGGGCGAGCATGTCAGCGCGCTCGACTTCCTGCGCGTCGGCGCGCTGGTGATGCCGCCTGCCCTGATCGGGGCACTGTTGCTGCTGTGACCCGAAGGCAGGCGGCACCCGGCGCTAGAAGGCCAGCTGCAGGCGGGTGTTGAACGTCGTGCCCTCGTCCTTGCCCGCTGCACTGCCGTTGCGGTGGCGGGTCTGCCAGCGGACCGCCTCGAACATCACCCGGCTGAAGTCGTTGAGGTACCAGTTCGCGCCCAGTGTCCACGCGTGGCCGGTACCGCCACTGGGCAGCTCGGCATAGTCCACGTCCTCGTAGCGGCCCTTCAGCTCCCACGCGCCGCTGCCGCCGCGCGTCACCGGATCGCCAACCTTCACCTTTCCCCAGGTACCCGTCTTGCCCACGTAGGACGGTTGGGCGCCCGCCACGAACCAACCGGCCGAGATCGCCCACGCTTCGTGATCGCGGTCATAGCGACCGCTGGCATCGCTGCCCCGCAGACTGCGCGTACCCCATTCACCGGTCGCCCATGCCGGGCCGAAGAAGCCGGCCAGTTCCGCACCGTAGGCGGTGCTGCGCTCGGCCCCCAGCAGTGTGCCCGGCGTGATCCTGACCAGATCATTGAAATGACCGGCGATGGCCGAACTGCGCACCACGCTGCTGGCGCCGGCGGGAATCTCCTCGTGGAAGGCCCATGCACCCAGATGCAGGGTGGCGCCCGCGGTGTCCAGCGGGTTCCAGTGGACGCGCGTGGCCCAGGTCTGGCTGTCGTTGTCGGTGCCGGCGTTGTTGACATCGTTGCCGGCCACCGACAGGCTGGCATGCCAGCCCTTTCCATACACCCGCTCGGTGAGCCCGACACCAAACAGGCCGCGCTGTGGCAGCAGCAGCGTGCCGACCACGTTGCGTTCCTGGAACGGCGTGTTGGAGGTGCTGCTCGAGCCGTCGATACCGCGATCATTCAAGCGGTTGCCGATCGTGAGGTCGGCCGGCACGCCGAACAGCGTGTGGTCCAGCGTGGCATAGACCGACTTCCACGCCACCGCGTTGTCGGCGAAGTCGCCCTCCACGACCCAGCCCAGGGTGCCGTAGCGCCCCTCGGCCCCCAGGCGCACCGAACGGATCTCGGTACCCGAAACGTTGCGGTCGGCGACCGCCGAACCGTCGGTGCTGGAGGCATCGACGAACAGGCGGCCACGGGGACGGAACACCGTCGTGCCGTCGGCGCTGCTGAACTCCGGTGCGCCCTTGCCCCAGGAGACCTTCGGCAGCCTGGACTGGCCGGATTCCAATGCGGCTACCCGCGCCTCCAGCGCAGGCGCGGGCGGCGTGGACGGTGCGGTCGCACTGCCCTGCCCGCCTTCGACAGCGCGAAGGCGGGCTTCCAGTTGCTGGATCTGCAGCGCCTGCTGCTGGACCAGGCGTGACAGCTCGGCCTGGCTCAGCGGCGCGGGCAGCGAGGACGTGGACTGTGCGTCGGCCTGGCCACTGGCCAACAGCAGGCCGAGCGCGACCGACAGCGCTGCCAGCGGCAGCACGGTGGGAGGGTTCATGGGCTCTCTCCGGCCAGCCGGCCCCCTGGCCTGGCGCTGGCCCGTTGCGGTGGTGCGGGGGAAGATCGGGGAAGGAAGCACGCGCCGCCGGATCGGTCCGGCGGCGCGGCAGACGGGCTCAGCCCGTCCGGGTCAGCTGGTGGCCTGTGCCTGCGCGTTGGGACGCCAGGTGATCAGTTTGTTCTCGACCACGTCCAGCAGCGCGTCGATGACCAGCACGAAGGCGGCCAGGATGATGATGCCGGCGAACACACCCACAGCGTTGAAGTTGCCTTCTGCCTGCGCGATCAGGTAGCCCAGGCCCGCCGAGGCGCCGAGGTACTCACCGATGATCGCGCCGACCACGGCAAAGCCGACCGAGGTACGCAGCGACGAGAGGATCCAGCTCGCGGCCGCCGGGAAATACACGTGGCGCAGCAGGTCGCTGCGGCTCGCCCCCAGGATGCGGGCATTGGCGAGCACCACCGGGTTCACCTCGCGCACGCCCTGCATGGCGTTGAAGAACGTGGTGAAGAACACCAGCGTGACCGCCAGCGCCACCTTCGACCACAGGCCCAGGCCCAGCCACAGCACGAAGATCGGCGCCAGCACCACGCGCGGAATCGCGTTGAAGCCCTTGATGAAGGGATCGAGGATGCGCGCCGAGCGCCGGCTCAGGCCCAGCCACACGCCGCCCGCCACGCCCAGGCCGGTGCCGATGATGTAGCCCAGCGCGGTTTCGGTCAGCGTGATGTACACGTGCTGGTAGAACGAGGTATCGGACAGCCAGGTCCAGGCCTGCTGCACGATCGCCGTCGGCGACGGGAAGAAGAACGGATCGATCACGCCCAGCGCGATACCCCCCTCCCAGCCCCCGAACACGGCGACCACCAGGGCCAGCTGGATGAACTTGTCAGTCTTGGCGTGCATAGCTCTTCTCCACTTCGCCGCGCAGGCAGGCCCAGATGTCGCGGTACAGGTCGGTGAAACGGTCATCCAGCTTGATTTCGGCCACGTTCCGCGGCCGTTCCAGATCCACGTCGAAACTGCGCACCACACGACTGGCCGGGCCGGAGGACAACACCACGACGCGGTCGCCCAGGGCGATCGCTTCTTCCAGAT
Organism: Stenotrophomonas sp. YJH_SMC_29; assembly: GCF_059371235.1. Lineage (NCBI taxonomy): Bacteria > Pseudomonadati > Pseudomonadota > Gammaproteobacteria > Lysobacterales > Lysobacteraceae > Stenotrophomonas > Stenotrophomonas sp. YJH_SMC_29. The sequence goes on from NZ_JCAFUK010000003.1 coordinate 162,386, forward strand.
CATGGGTGATCAGGATCACTGAGCGCCGGTCCTCCTGCCACAGGCGCAGCAGCTCGTTCTGCATCAGGTGCCGGGTGTGGATGTCCAGCGCCGAGAACGGTTCATCCATCAGGATCACCTTCGGTTCGACGATCAACGCCTGCGCCATCTGCACGCGCTTGCGCTGGCCACCGGACAGCTGGTGCGGGTAGCGATGCTCGAAGCCGGCCAGGCCGACCTTGGCCAGCCACGCGTTGGCCTTGGCCTTGCGTTCGGCCTCGGGCACGCCGCGGAAGCGCAGGCCGAGTTCAACGTTCTGGTACGCCGTCTTCCACGGCAACAGTGCGTCCTGCTGGAACAGGTAGCCGACCGACTCCTGCACGCCGCTGACGGCACGGCCATCGATGCTGACCTGGCCCGACGACGGCTTCAGCAGGCCCGCCACGGAATTGAGGATGGTGCTCTTGCCGCAGCCGGTGGGTCCGACGATGGCGAGGAATTCGCCGTCACCTACCTGGATGTCGACATCGCGAACGGCGGTGAATTCGCCGAAGGACATGGTCACCTTGTTGATGGCGACCATGGTCTGTGCAGGCTCCAGCTGCGGCGCGCCATTGAGCTGGCGCACAGTGGCATTGAGGGCCATGGGGTTACCTCCGCTTACGGTTGGGCAGCCGGCGCCGCAGCGTTGGCACGCTCGACGAAGGCATTGGTGTAGGTCCTGGACAGATCGATGTTGGCCTTGGCCACATCCGTGTTGAACTCGCGCAGCACCTTCAACGGCGTTTCCAGGTCGGCCGGCGTGAAGTGACCGTCGCGGGTGAAGATCGCGCGGGCGTTCTCCACTGCGCGCGCATAAGTGGCACGGTCGCCAGAGACGTAGCTGTCCGGCAGCGCCGCCACGATGTCTTCGGCACTGTTGTCGGCGATGAACTTCAAGGCCATCTGCTCGGCGCGGGCGATCTTCTCGGCCGCTTCGGGACGCGTGTCCAGGAAGCTCTGATTGGCATACATCACCGAGGTCGGGTACAGGCCGCCATAGACCTGGCGGGCGCCGTCGTCGCTGCGCGCGTCGAGCAGGATCCTGCCGACCTTGCGTTCAGTGATCAGGGTGGCGGCCGGGTCGTAGTTGACCAGCAGGTCGATCTTGCCCTGCTCGAGCGCGGCCACCGCTGCGGCGCCCGAGCCGACGCCGATCAACGAGATGCTGTCAGCCGGAATATCGTGCTGGGCGAGGAAGTGACGGACGAAGAAATCCGACGATGAGCCCGGTGCGGTGATCCCGACCTTCTGGCCCTTGATGGTCTCCGGGCGGGCCGGATCGAAGGTGGCATCCTCGCGGCCGGCCATCACCAGGCCGGAGTTGCGCGAGAGCAGCACGAAGGCCACCACGTCCTTGCCCTTGGCCTGCATCTGGATGGTGTGGTCGTAGAAGCCGACGGCCACGTCGGTGGAATTGGCCACCAGCGCCTGCAATACCTTGGAGCCGCCCTGCGCGAAGTTCTCGGTCTTCACCTGCAGGCCGACGTCCTTGAAATACCCCTTGGCGTCGGCAATGAAGAACGGCAGGTTGTTGAGGTTGTAGGAGCCGACGCTGATGCGTACCGGTGCATTGTCACCACCGCCGGCGGACGCGCCTTCGGTGCGCCCGCTGTTACTGCATCCGGCCGCGGCCAGGCCGGCCGCGCACAGCGCGGCCATCAGGAACTGCTTGTACATCATCCCTCCCAGGAGTGAAGCATCTACGTTGTGGTGGCGGGCAGGCACGCCTGTGCCGACCCGGCCGGTTTCAGATCATGCCGCTGACGTCCATTGGCGGTCTTGGGTGGTACTGGCCCGGGCGGGCGCGGGCGAGGTTGCATATACCCGGCCGTCGAACAGGCGGCGCGCGGTGCGGACCACGCTGGCAATCACCGGCGCATCGTCCGAACTGCGACTGAGGCCCACCTCCAGGGCCCCGCTCGGATGTTCGAGGGTAATGCGGCCGGGAACGGACAGGCATCCGACCAAAGTGTGGGCCAGCGTGCCCGGCGTAACGGCGGCGGTGGCCAGGCCGACGGCGCCGGTGATCGCCAGTGCGGTGTGGCATTGGTGCGGCATGAAGTAGCGCACCTGCAGATCGCCGCCGTGTTGCGGCGCCGACAGCAGCACCGGCTTGGGGATGACCTTGTTGCCGGCGTCGGCGATGCCCATGCGGGCGCCCGCCTCGATGCGCAGCGCTTCCAGCCGGCGCATGAACGCGGCGTCCGCGTTCAGTTCGGTGGGCGAGGCATCCCCGTGCACGCCCAGGTCTTCGGCACGCACCAGCATCATCGGCATGGCACAGTCCACCAGGCTGACCGGCACGCCATTGATGGTTTCCTGCGCGTGGCCACTGGGCAGCAGCTTGCCGGTGCGGGCACCTGCGGCATCAAGGAAGGAAAGCCTGACCGGCGCGGCCGAGCCCGGCGCGCCGGCAATGCGCGTATCACCGCGGTAGACCACATGGCCGCCCAGCGTTTCCACCGTGGCGATGATCAGCTTGCCGGTGTTGACGTTGTGGATGCGCACTTCAGTCTGCGGATCCTGCGCCTGCACCAGCCCACGCTCGATGGCATACGGGCCCACGGCCGCCAGCATGTTGCCGCAGTTGGGTGAGGTATCCACCACCTGCTGCTCCACCCGGACCTGGGCGAAAAGGTAATCCACGTCGGCGTCCGCCCGGCTCGAGCGGTCGATGATCGCCACCTTGCTGGTCAGCGCGTTGCCACCGCCGATGCCGTCGATCTGCAGCGGATGGCCCGAGCCCATCACTTCCAGCAGCAGGCGATCGCGTTCGGCGGTGTCGGCCGGCAGGTCGCTGGCCAGGAAGAACGGGCCCTTGGAGGTGCCGCCGCGCATGAGCACGCAGGGAATGCTGAGCAGATCGTTGGTCATACGTGTGCTAGATTGATGCGTATAGGGGATGAATGACCCCTCTGTGATTCGATACTGGCATGACCTCAATTGATCTGTGAATTGCTGATTTTTGGATGATTGATACCCCATGAGCATCAATTGCGAAATCCTGGACCTGCGTGCATTCCTGCTGGTGTCGGAGACACGCAGCTTCCATCGCGCCGCTGAAATCCTGCACGTCTCCCAGCCGGCGCTCAGCCGGCGGATACAGAAGCTGGAGCAGGCCGTGGGTTCGCCGCTGCTGGAGCGCACCACGCGCAGCGTTAGTACCACCGCTGTCGGCGAGAACCTGCTGCCATTGGTGCGCCGCATGCTGGAGGAATTCGATGGTTCGCTGTTCTCGCTGCGCGGCCGCGAAGACACCCGCGGCGCCACCGTCACCATCGCGTGCCTGCCGACGGCGGCGTTCTACTTCCTGCCCAGCGTGATGGCGCGTTTCCACGACGCGCACCCGAACGTGCGCTTCCGCATTCTGGATATCCCGGCCACGGAGGGTCTGCAGGCCGTGGAACGTGGCGAAGTCGAGTTCGGGATCAACTTCATGGGCGCCAATGACCCGAATCTCGATTTCGACGTACTGGCGGAGGACCCCTTCGTGCTCGCCTGCCGGCGTGACCATCCGCTGGCCCGAAAGCGAAAGGTGGAGTGGGCCGACCTGGCCGAGCACCAGTTGATCACCGTGCATCGCACCAGCGGCAACCGCACGCTGCTGGACGGTGCACTGGCGCGCGAGAACCTCAAGTTGAGCTGGCACTACGAAGTGACGCACCTGTCCACGTCACTGGGCATGGTCGAGGCCGGCATCGGCGTGTCGGTGCTGCCGAAGATGGCCACGCCGGACGGGGATCATCCCACCCTGGTGACACGCGCGATCGGCAACCCGGTGGTGTCGCGCACGATCGGCATCGTCCGCCGACGCGGCGCCCTGCTCTCGCCCACGGCGGAGCGATTCCTTCAGATGCTGATGAGCCAGTGGCGTGGGAACGTCTAAGGCGCTGGACGTCTGACTGGGCTGCTGCGCAGGCTGGGCTTCCGCGATGCACCCTGCCTGGTCACCGAAGCGTCGGACAGCGATCTGTCCTGGGGCAAGCGTGCGCCACTGATACTGATCTTCGCCAGGTCCCCATCGATATGCGCCTCGGTCACTTCGTAGACATGTCCCAGGCCGTGGCAAGTGCTGCAGGCGCCCTGCCGCGTATCGGGCGAAAAGTCCTCGGCATACAGCATGGGCTGGTTGGCCGGGTAGGCGCCTGCGCGCGAGTACATCATGCGCACCAGGCTGAACAGGGTGGTCACGCTACCCACCGATGATCGCGGATTGCTGGCACCGCGCTGTTGCTGCAGAGCCACCGCCAGTGGCGGCCCATCGGTGGCATCGACGCCGGGCACGCCCACCTGGTCGATCAGGCGGCGTGCATAAGGTGCGACGGATTCGAAGTCAGGAGATCAATGCGTTTGGCGCACTTCAATCGCCCCTGGATTCAATGGCACTGCTGCGTGATATCGATACCGTCTCGATGCTTCATGATGAGCGCTTCCAGTCCCGAGGGCTCTCCAGAAATCGGGCCGGGCTTGCCGGGCTGACCCTCCGGGATCAGTCTCGATGTCATCTGATCTTGAAGCTTGGCAATGCCTGGCGCACGTCGGTCTGCGTATCCAAAGATATCGAGGGTGAGCAGGTCATGCCCGTTCTCGACCAGGAGCAATGGAACCTTTCTGCACCGCAGTTCGAACACGCTCGATTGCGGGGGGCCTGCTTCGATGGTAATGCCTTTCGATGCGTTCGCCCGAGCGAAGGCGATCGCATCGTCACGAAGCATCTTGAATGCTTCTGGTGGAAGTGAGCGGAATGTTCTGAGCTCAGATTCGAGAGAGGTCGGATACGTTATCCAAACGATTCCTGCCGCAACCACCAAGCCCAGGAACATGAGGGAAGAGGTCAGCATCTTCATTCTGGAGCCTTCATTTGACCTGTCTGAACCTTGGCGGTACCCACTACGCTGACGTGCCAGGCTGCGAAGTACAACCCGCCCAATGCACAGTTCATCGTGACGACTGCGCCGGCCCCGCACAACCCTGCCTGGGGAAGCCGGCCAGCGGCCGGCACGACCAGGTCAATCAGCCTGCGGTTTCCAGTCCCTTGCCCGCCGCATCCACCCGCAGCGAGGCCAGGTACCGGGCGTACTTGCCGATGAAGATGCCAGTGAACCCGCCCGTCAGCAGCAGGTAGGCCGCACTGAAACCGGCGTGGGCGGTCAGCGACGGCGACACCGCAAATGCGACTTCGAAGCCGTACTTCACCAGGAAGGTGACCAGCAGCAGCGGCAGCAGGCTGAAGTCGGCGCTGCGCCAGAGCTTGCGGGTGCTGCGGTCCAGGGTCAGCTTCAATCGATTCAGCAGCAGCCAGGCAAGCGCCGCGCCCGTGGCGATGCCGGCCAGCCACTCGCTCCAGGCGATCAGCGACGCGCCGAAGCGATGGCTGATCGACCACGCGCCCCAGACGGCAAACAGGGCGGGCACGATCGCCAGCTTCTGCAACGAGGTCTCGGCCGGCTTCATGGCGGCGATGCCACGGGTGATCAGGAAGGCCAGGAGCAGCCAGACCCAGATCGGCGTCTGCGAGGCGAGGTGCTGGAGCATGTTCATGAGCGGTCCCCTTGGTGAGTGGTGGCTGAGTGGTGGCGAGGTGCCCTCGCCTTGGCGCTCACTATTCGCGTCCGCCCGGGTTGCAGCCAGTGACAGCTGTCAGCCATCGCGGGTTACGCCGTGGCGCCGCGCCCCCCCTGCCTCGCCCGGCCGGGCACATGCCGTTGACGGCCCGGCCCTATGCTGGGGCACTCATTGGAGACCTGCCAGGTACGAACCATGACGAAGCTGCACACCCTGATGCTGACCGGCGCCCTGCTTGCGCTGAGCCCACTGGCCTCGGCCGAGACCGTGAATCTGACCAACAGCGCCGAGGGTGCCAACCGCGATGCCGGTATCACTGCGGTCAGGAAGAAGCTGCAGGACGCGTGTACCGAGCGCAAGGGCACGCCCGATGCTGCCTCGTTCGAGGTGGTCTTCGAGAAGACCAGCCCAAACCCGAACGTACCCAAGCCGTACTACGTGGACGGCAAGATGAAGTGCGACCTGCCAGGCTGAGGCGATTCAGCCACCGGTGCCGGAAGTGCGCCGCCGGTACCGCGCCATCCACTCCAGCGACGGCGCAATACCGCCAAACGGGAAGAAGTGCGGGCTGACCTGGCCATGGGCGCTGGTCAGCCCCCTCACCAGGCGATCGACGAACACCTCGGGCCCTGCGGTTCCAATCAGCCGGCCGATCGAGATGCCATACCGGGCCAGCATCGATGCACTGGCGCCTACGCCGCACATCGCGGCGTAACGCAGCAACCGGGGGATGCTGGCCGGACCCGGCACGCCGACCAGCACCGGAACGCTGATGCCACGGGCGCGCAGTCCATCCAGCCAGGCCAGCACGGTATCGGCATCGAAGGCGAACTGGGTGACGACCAAAGGTGCCATGCCACGTGCTTCGATGGCCTGGCATTTACCCTCCAGCGCCTGCCAGCGTTCGTCACTGCTCATGACCGGATGCCCTTCCGGGTGCCCGCCGATACCAACGACCTTGATCCCGGAGTGCTCCAGAAGACCGGCCTGGATGATCGAAGCACTGTCGGCAAACGGTCCGGCGGGCGTGGCCAGGTCGCCCGCAATCAGCAGGCAACGCGCGACTCCGGCGTCGCCAACAGCACGTTCCAGGAAGCGTGCAAGCGCTGCGGCTGACCCGATGCGGCGGGACGAGATATGCGGCATCGGCTCGAAGCCGAGCGCGCGCACCGTGCGCGCGGCGGCCAGGCGGGCGTCGTCATCCTCGCTGGCTAGGTACGGAATGGAGATGACCGTACCGCGCGGGATCCGATCCGCCTCGGCGCGCAGCGCCGGCATGGCTTTCGCGCTGACTTCCAGCGAAAAGGCGTTGATGAAGGCGTCCGCCCGCAGTGACAGGCCCGCCGGCATCAGCGCGCTCCGCCCACATTGCCGGCAAGCGGCGAGCTGTTGCGCGCCAGTTCGATGAAGGCCTGCAGGTAGTCGATGCCGGTATCGGCCTCGCGCGCGCCCAGGTAGATCTGCTTGGGGATGCCTTTGGCGCCCAGGCGGACGGGCACCACGTCCATGCGCGCGGCGTACTCCTCCACCAGCCAGCGCGGCATGGCGGCCACGCCGCGGCCGCTGGCCACCATCTGCATCATGATGTCGGTGGTTTCAATGGCCTTGTGGCGCCGGGGCGTGATGCCGGCCGGCAGCAGGAACTGGTTGTAGATATCCAGGCGCTCGAACGGCACCGGATAGCTGATCAGTACTTCCTGGCCGAGCTGGCGTGGCTTTACGTAGTCCACCTTGGCCAGGGCATGGTTCCCGGCCACTACCAGTACCTGTTCGTAGTCGAACACCGGGATGAACTTCAGGCCCGGCTTCAGCAGCGGATCGGGGGTGACCAGCAGATCGATCTCGTAGCCGAACAATGCGCCGATGCCGCCGAACTGGAACTTCTGCTTGACGTCCACATCCACGTCCGGCCACGCCGCCAGGTAGGGCGAGACGATCTTCAGCAGCCACTGGTAGCACGGGTGGCATTCCATGCCGATGCGCAGCGCGCCGCGCTCGCCCTGGGCGAACTGGCGCAGGCGCTCCTCGGCCAGGTCCAGCTGCGGCAGCACCCGGTTGGCGACCGCCAGCAGGTACTGCCCGGCCTGGGTCAGCCGCAGGCTGCGACCCTCACGCAGCCAGACCTCGGTCCCCAGCTGCTGCTCCAGCTTCTTCATGCTGTGACTGAGCGCCGACTGGGTCAGGTTCAGCACGCCGGCGGCGGCGGTCAGCGAGCCCTGCTGCTCGACCTGCTGCACGATGCTGAGGTGGATGCGTTCCAGCATGACGATGAATCTCATTCATGGATTGGTGAAGTAATACCATTTTACGTCATGGAACGGCATGACTAGCATCGGGTCATGCCTTCACCCCACCGCCCCCTCCGTATCGTCGCCGTTTCCGGCGGACTGCAGCGCCCCTCGCGCGCGACCACCCTCTGCGAACACCTGCTGGACCTGATCGTCGAGCAGGTGCCGGGCAGTCCGCAGCTGGTCGAACTGGGCCAGCTGGCCCCGCAGCTGGCCGGCGCGCTGTGGCGTTCGCAGCTGCCCGAGACCGTGGAGCGGCAGCTGCTGGCCGTTGAACAGGCCGACGTGCTGGTCGTGGCCACGCCGGTCTACCGCGGTTCGTACACCGGTCTGTTCAAGCACTTCTTCGACTTCATCGACCAGGACGCGCTGGTCGACACCCCCATCCTGCTGGCCGCCACCGGCGGCAGCGAGCGCCATGCGCTGGTGATCGACCATCAGCTGCGGCCGCTTTTCAGTTTCTTCCAGGCCCGCACCCTGCCGCTGGGCATCTACGCCACCGACCGCGATTTCGCCGAAGGACGCGTGCACAACGAAGCACTGATCCAACGCGCGCGCCTGGCGGTGCAGCGGGCCATGCCGTTGTTGGCGCTCTCGCACCGCGCCGCGCCGCCCGTCCCCCGCGCGGCCACCGAAGCCCTTTGAATGCCAGATGCGCCCCTCCGCATCTGGATGCCACCCGCAGACCCGGAACGCCGCCCATGACGACCGACACCTTCACCTTCAGCATCACGCGCATCCCGTTCAACGAGGACTACCAGCCGGCCGAGGGCACGCGCATCACCACCAACTTCGCCAACCTGGCCCGCGGCGCGTCCCGGCGGGAAAACCTGCGCAACACGATCCGCATGATCAACAACCGCTTCAACGACCTGGCGCACTGGGACAACCCGAACGCGGACCGTTACGCGGTCGAGCTGGACATCATCTCGGTGGAGATGCACATCGACGGCGCTGACGGCAGCGATCCGTTCCCGTTGATCGAGGTACTGCAGCCCACCCTCGTCGACACGCAGACCGGCGTGCGTACCGAAGGCATCGTCGGCAACAATTTCTCCTCCTACGTGCGTGACTATGATTTCAGCGTGGTGCTGCCGGCCAGCAACGAGGGCAAGGCCACCTTCGGGCTTCCGGAAGGCTTTGGCGACCTGCACGGCAAGCTGTTCAAGCACTTCCTGGGATCGGACGCCTACCGCGCCAACTTCAGCAAGGGCCCGGTCATCTGCATCAGCGTCTCCAGCAGCAGGACCTACCACCGCACCGAGAACCATCACCCCATCCTGGGCGTGGAGTACCGGCAGGGCGAGTTCTCTGCCACCGACCACTACTTCGACAAGATGGGCCTGCAGGTGCGTTACTTCATGCCGCCGGGCAGCGTCGCGCCGCTGGCGTTCTACTTCCAGGGCGATCTGCTGGGCGATTACTCGAACCTGGAACTGATCGGCACCATCAGCACCATGGAAGCGTTCCAGAAGATCTACCGCCCGGAGATCTACAACGCCAATTCCGTGGCCGGCAAGGTCTACCAGCCCAGCCTGAAGCACCAGGATTACTCGTCCACCCGCATCGTCTACGACCGCGAAGAGCGCAGCCAGCTGGCGGTCAAGCAGGGCCGGTTCACCGAGGAACACTTCATCAAGCCCTACCGCGCCGTGCTTGAGCAGTGGGCTGCCCGCTGATCCATCGATTTCCCATTCGCATCCCAGGACAACCCGATACCGATGAAGAAAATGCTCCCCACCTCCACCGCCGGCAGCCTGCCCAAACCCTCCTGGCTGGCCGAGCCGGAGAAGCTCTGGTCGCCCTGGAAGCTGCAGGACGAGGGCCTGGCTGAAGGCAAGCAGGATGCCCTGCGCCTGTCCCTGCAGGAACAGCAACACGCGGGCATCGACATCGTCAGCGACGGTGAGCAGACCCGGCAGCACTTCGTCACCACCTTCATCGAGCATCTGCACGGCGTCGACTTCGAAAAGCGCGAAACCGTGCGCATCCGCAACCGCTACGATGCCAGCGTGCCCACCGTGGTCGGCGCCGTGAGCCGGCCCAGGCCGGTATTCGTCGAGGATGCAAAATTCCTGCGTCGGCAGACCACGCAGCCTATCAAGTGGGCGCTGCCCGGCCCGATGACGATGATCGACACGCTGTACGACGCGCACTACAGGAGCCGCGAGAAGCTGGCCTGGGAGTTCGCGAAGATCCTCAACGAGGAAGCGAAGGAGCTGGAGGCCGCCGGCGTGGACATCATCCAGTTCGATGAGCCGGCCTTCAACGTGTTCTTCGACGAAGTGAACGACTGGGGCGTGGCCGCGCTGGAGCGCGCAGTCGAGGGGCTGAAGTGCGAGACAGCCGTGCACATCTGCTACGGCTACGGCATCAAGGCCAACACCGACTGGAAGCAGACGCTGGGATCGGAATGGCGCCAGTACGAGGAATCGTTCCCGAAACTGCAGACCTCCAGCCTCGACATCATTTCGCTGGAATGCCACAACTCGCACGTGCCGATCGACCTGATCGAGCTGGTGCGCGGCAAGAAGGTGATGGTCGGCGCCATCGACGTGGCCTCCAGCACGGTCGAGACGGCCGACGAGGTGGCCAGCACCCTGCGCAAGGCACTGCAGTTCGTCGACGCCGACAAGCTGTACCCCAGCACCAACTGCGGCATGGCGCCGCTGGCACGCGACGTGGCCAGGGGCAAGCTGCGTGCGCTCAGCGAAGGGGCGAGGATCGTGCGCGAGGAACTATCGGCATAGCTCGCGGGGGAGCAGCGGGCGCCGTGCCGGGACCCCATCCGTTCTGGCCGCGCGCCTGCACGTCGGGCCTGGCCAGCGCCGCAGGCCGCCGCGGCGCCAGCGCTTGCTTGATCCGTGCCATCTCCGCTGCCCCGGCCTCGGCCAGGCGCCGCGCCTGCTGGCGCTGCTCGCGCGTAAGCGCAGGCTGCAGTGCAGCGCCTGCGCCGGGCGCTACGTCCACCAGGCGGGCGACCGCGTCGCGCAGCCGCAACTGCGGCCAAAGCCGAGCCGCGCACCAGCGCTCGGCGTAGCGCCTGGCCTGCCGCACGTTGGCGGCCTGGACGACCTTGGGCTGCGACGCACCGCGCGCATCCAGGCGCACCCGGAAGCCGGACACCGCGTGCGGGACGATGCAGGCCACGGAGCGGCCGTTCCACCACAGCTCGCAGCGTTCACCGCGTTGCACCCAGCCGGAGGGCGCGGTGACTGCTGGCAGATCGTGATGATCGAAGGAGGGCTGCATGGCCGGAAGGATACGAGCGGCCGTCGCAGGGAATGAGATTGCGAACGGTTCCGGATCTGCGATCGCGAAGCGTTCGACAGAGAAACAGCAGCCCCGTGCGGCCGCACGCCACGTTGGCGGGGGCAGGAATCATTACCGTGACACGTCACGGCCGATCACCGCTTCGAGCCACTCGGCTCGGTTCGCGCGACCGCTCGATCGAGCGCCGCTTCGTCGATCAGATCCGCGTCGTGGCCATGAACCGCTCGCGGTCCTGCTGCGTGCGGCGGCGGATCTCTTCCAGCGCCTGGCTTTCGGTGGCCTGCAGCATGGCTTCGAACAGGCGCTGGAAGTGATGCCGCATCGCATTGCGTGCGGCCACCGGATCACGCGCGCGCAGCGCATCGAAGATCGCCATGTGCTCGTCGGCACGGCTGGCACCATCATCATGGCAGACCCGTGCATAGACCTCGGTCACCCGTGGCAGTTCACTGCGCATGCGCCAGATCTGCTGCACGAAGTACTCCACGACCGGGTTGCCGGAAAGCCGCGCGATGGTCAGGTGGAAGCGGCGGTCATACTCGCCGGCCTCTTCATCGCTCAGGTCGCGCCGGCACAACGCTTCGGCCAGCACCTGCAGCTCGGCGATGCCGTCGTCATCCAGATTGCTGGCGGCCAGCGCCGCCGCTTCGGCTTCGAACACCGCGCGGGCCGCGGTGAGGTCGAAGGCGCTGACATCCGGCAGCCCGCCCGGCACCTGCGCCGGCCGCGGCTTGACATGCACGCCCGACCCGATGCGGATCGCAATCCAGCCCTGGGCCTCCAGTGCGATTTCAGCCTCGCGGACGGTGACCCGGCTGACCCCGAAGCGCTCGGCCAGCTCACGCTCGCCCGGCAGCCGCGATCCGGGCGGGAACTCGCCGTCCTCGATCAACTTGCGCAACTTGCTGGCGATGGTCTGGTAAAGACGGTTGGCGGACATGCGGCTGACCCTTGGCGATTCCGTCCCGGCCCCTGCCCTGCCACCGTGGCCGGCAACGGTCCGGTTGGAGCGACGGCGCGACCACTGGCCGCGCCGCCCTGTTCAGAACGTGTATCGTACACCGAAATACGCACGCCGCCCGTAGCTCACCACTTCGCGGAAGTTCCCATAAAGCGGCTGGTAGGCCACGCGTGGTTCATTGGTCAGGTTCATCAGTTCCAGTGACAGCGACAGCTGCTTGTTCACCCGATAGCGCAGGCGCAGATCGACGCTGGTGTTGTCATCGTAATAGCGGTTCTGCTGCGCGGCGTTGCCGGTGAAATCCTGGTAATAGCGCGAGCGGTACTTGCCGATGGCCTGGACGTTGAAGCGCCCGACATCCCAGTAGATCGAGCCTGACAGCACGTGCCGCGAGAAGCCGCTCAGGCCCGCCGGTGGCACGATGGCCGGAATGATCGTGCCGTCGCTGGCCAACTGCTCACCCAGGCGCGAATCCTGGGTCTGGTAATCGGCATCGGCATAGTTGTAGCTGATCTTGAAGCCCAGCCCATCGAACGGCTTCGGCAGGTAGGACAGGCGGTGAGTGGCCGTCAGCTCGAAGCCGGTCAGCGTACTGTCCTCGTCGGTGGTTACCTGCTGGCGCACCGGCACGGTCACACTGCGGCCATCGATCGTATAGGTCTCTGGCACCAGCGCGGTGGCGGTGCCGCCGTTGAACTGCTTCCAGTACACCGCCCCGGCCAGCATCGTATCCGGATTGGGGTACCACTCCAGAGATAGGTCGCCATTCCAGGACATCAGCGGCTGCGCGGCGGGATTGCCGCTGGCGCTGATGTCATCCAGCGCGTCAGCCAGGTTGCCGTAGGTGGCATCACTGCTGACGTTGATGGTGCGCCCGGCCCCCAGCGCGGCGATGTCCGGCCGGGACATGGCGCGGTAAGCACCCACCCGCAGCAGCAGGTCCGGGCGCAGCTCGAAGGCCGCGTTGAGGCTGGGCAGCAGCTTGTCGTTGCCTGCCTTGAACACCTGCGTGCTGTAGGCGCCGGTCGGCTGCAGGCGGATCGTCCCGTCACCGTTGTCCTCGACCCGCAGACCGGTACGCACACCTTCGGAACGCACATCGGTCCTGACCCAGCGCAGGCCAGCATTGCCGGTTACCGGCAGGCCGAACAGGGTGCTGCTGAACTCCCCCATCAGGTATATCGCGCGGGTCTTCTCGGTGACATCAACGTTGTTCGGGTCCTGGAAGCCCGGGTCGAGCCCGCTGTCCAGGCTGCCACGGAACGATTGGTACAGGCAGTCGGGATCAAAGTAGGCCCACGAGGAAATCGTGTTGCCGCTGGCCGCATCCATGAAATCGTCCTGCGGGAAGGGCGCGCGGCAGGCCCGGCCTGCAGCGATGATCTTCGCCTTGTCGGCCGCCACGCGCGGGTCGTAGTCGGTCACCAGGGTGTTGTCGCGCAGCCGGTAATCGGCCTGGCTGGCGCGCACGCCGCCCTTGATGCGGGTGAAGAAGCCGGCCTCCGGCATGAAGCTGGCATCGAAGCGTCCGGCCTTGATCCTGTGGTCGTTCTCCGTCGCGCTGGACGTCACGCGCGCCGCGCCGGTGTAGGCATCCCAGTTGCCGGGGTCGAAACTCGGTGCCAGCGCAACACTGGGCACTTCACCCCGCCAGTCCCAGTCATAGTCCACATAGCCGGTAGCTCCACTGCTGATGCCCGGCACCACGGCATTGTTGACGTCGCGCTGGTTGGCGCGCAGGCGGCTCATGCGTTCGCTGTCGAGGCGATGGGTGTGCGAATAGGAAAGGTCGGTGGACAGCTCCCAGGCCGGGCTGGGGCGCAGGATCAGGTTCACGCCGCCACCGGTGTATTCCTCGCCGCGCCAGTAGCGGTTGGAAGTCGAGTCGATCGAGGTGCTGCCATGCAGGTGACGCACGATGCCATCCTCGTCCACCTCCCGCCGGGTGATGCCACGCCGTGCATTGGACAGGCTCAGGTCGCTGCGGTTCTCGTACCAGTTGCGCTCGGTATGTTCGAAGTCGAGGTTCAACTCGACCGTGTCATTGGGCCGCCACTGCAGTGCGGCGAATTCGCTCTGCCGATCGTTGCGCTCCTGCTTCATGCGGTAGATGCGGCTGCTTGGCACCAGGTAGTACGGTGCGCCGTTGGCAATGGCCTGCGCGGAGACTTCATTGCAGTTGGCATTGGCCACGTTCTGCGTGCCATCACAGGCATACCAGGTCGAGCCGCTGGTGATGCTCTCTTCCGGGTCGGTGCCATCCAGTCGCTGGACGCCCAGCGAGACGCCCAGCTTCTGCCCGTTGCCGAACTCGAACTGGTCGATATAACTGGCGGTGCCGCGGTAGCCGATGCCATCCCTGTCGCGGTATTTGTGGTCGTACTCGGCCCAGCTGCCGCGCAGGTCCAGTTGCGCCGCCCGCTTGCCGTACTCCAGTGGGCGCACCGTCTCCAGGCCGATGGTGCCGGCCACGCCACCCTCGATGATGTCAGCGCGCTGGGTCTTGTAGATCGCCACGGTATTGATCAGCTCAGCCGGGAACATGTTGAAGTTCACCGAGCGGTCACCGCTGCCATTGGTGATCTCGCGGCCGTTGAAATGGGTGCTGCTGAGGAATGCGCCAAGGCCGCGGATCGAGATCTCCGAAGCGCCGGTCTTATCGCGGGTGGATGCGGCGCCGGTCAACGTTTCGATGGCGTCGGCCAGCGACGGGGCCGGCAGGTCACCGATGTCGTCGGCCGAAAGCACGTCGGCGATGACGGTGTCGTCGCGCTTCTTGTTGATCGAACTCTGCATCGACTCACGGATGCCGGTGACCTGCACCTGGTCGAGTGTGGTGGGGTCCTGCCCCGCCGTATCCCTGCTGGACTGGGCCAGGGCGGCAGGCGTACCCGCCAGCACGGCGAGCAGGGCCACGATCAGGGGCGTGGGGGACAACGAGATGCTGGGCACTGCTCCGGCGGGTTGCCGCATGGTTCCTCCTCCCAAAGGATCGCCTGCACGGCAGGCGTGGGACGCAGCTTCGGCATGCGGACATGAAATTGTCAACCAACTGGTCTGTTATTTTTCGAATGCCTTTGTTTCATACCAATCAACGGCGATTTAATGTGCTAACGCAGCATGACTTTGCGCATCCACTGGCTTACAAAGGTCCCGAAACTGGTCCGCACCCCATCCCTGAAACGACGGCGCGGCCGTCTCTGGAAGGACACCATGCGCAGTACACGCCTTTCGCGCCACCCGACCTCTCTTTGCCTGACCACAGCCCTGGCATTTTGCCTGACCACTTTGCCGGCAACCGCCGCAAGCTGGCTCGTGCATGACGCTGCGGAGTTCGACACGGCCGCCGCGTCGTTACAGCCGGGTGACGAAATCGTGCTGGCCGATGGCACCTGGACCGACACCCGGCTGCTGCTGAAGGGCCAGGGAACCGCCGCCGCGCCGATCGTGCTGCGCGCGCAGACCCCGGGCAAGGTGATCCTCAGCGGGCAGTCGGACCTGCGCCTGGCCGGCAGCTACCTGCAGGTGTCCAACCTGGTGTTCCGCAACGGCTACACACCGGGCGACGCGGTGGTGGCGTTCCGCGAATCCAGCAAGGCGGTGGCCAGCCACAGCCAGTTGAGCGGCCTGGTCATCGACAACTACAGCAACCCGGACCCCGGCGACCAGGACTACTGGGTATCGCTGTATGGCAGCCACAACCGGCTGGACCATAGCCAGCTGCGCGGCAAGACCAACGCGGGGCCCACCGTGGTGGTAGTGCGCGATGCCACGCAGGGCCTGGACAACCAGCACCGCATCGACCACAACTGGTTCGGCCCACGCCCTGCGCTGGGCGTCAACGGCGGTGAAACCCTCCGCATCGGCACCAGTGACACCTCGCTGAGCGCATCCAACAGCACGGTGGAGAACAACTGGTTTGAAGGCTGCGACGGCGAAACCGAGATCATCAGCAGCAAATCCGGGGGCAACACCTATCGCGGCAACGTGTTCTACCGCTCTGCCGGCGCACTCACACTGCGCCATGGCAACGGCAACCGGGTGATCGACAACGTCTTCCTCGGCGATGACAAGGCCGGCACCGGGGGCGTGCGCATCATCAACGGCGACCAGATCGTCAGCAACAACTATTTCGAACGCCTGGCCGGATCCAGCAACCGCTCCGCGCTGGCCGTCATGGATGGACAGGCCGATCCCCCGCTGTCCGGTTACGCACCGGTAGTGAATGCCACGATCAGCCGCAATACCTTCGTGGATGTGGCCAGGATCAGCTTCGGCGTGGGCCATGATGAAGCCAAGGGCATCGTGGTGGCCGCCAGCAACAGCCGCTTCAGCGCCAACCTGATCGTCAATCGCGCCAGCAGGAATCCACCCAACACGGCCAGCTCGCTGGCCGGCATCACCTTCAGTGGCAACGTGCAGTCACCGGCGGCCAGCAGCGTGTTTCCCGCCGGGGTGGAAGGCCGCAGCGTCAGCCTGCAGCAGGCTGGCAGCGGGTTGTGGGTTGCCACGCCTGCGCTGCCCCAGGTGGGCGCCGATCCTGCCTTGGCGATGACCGCGCGCGAGGCGACCGGCGTGGACTGGTATCCCAAGGTGGGCGAGGTTGCCCTGTCACGCGTCAGCACCGGAGTTGATCGATGAGGTTGCAGCCGCTGTTCGTTGCCCTGGCCCTGGCGGCCCCCTTCGCCCTGCTGCCGGCCACGCCGCTGCTGGCAGCGCCCGCTGCCGCTGCGCGGCAGGCCGACACCGCGCCGGTGCTGGTCACTGCCGCGCAATGGCAGCAGATGGCCAGCGAAGGCAGTCGTTACCCGTGGTTCGCCAAGGAGCAGGCGCGCACCGAGGCAACACTGAAGAAGATGATGAAGGCCGGCATCGACGTGCCGGTACCGAAGGACAAGGGCGGCGGACGCACCCATGAACAGCACAAGCGCAATTATCAGGCCCTGCTCGCGGCCGGCACGTTGTATCGGCTGACCGGTGACAGGGCCTACGTGGACTACGCGCGCGACATGCTGCTGCAGTATGCCCGGCTCTACCCGACGCTGGGCCCGCATCCCGAAGGCCGTGGGCAGATCCCCGGACGCGTTTTCTGGCAGGTGCTGAACGATTCGGTGTGGCTGGTCAACGCCATCCAGGGCTACGACGCGATCCGTGACGCGCTGTCCGCCGATGACCGCGACACCATCGAATCAAGGGTGTTCCGGCCGATGGCCGGGTTCCTCGCCAGCGAGCCGAAGAACTACGACCAGATCCATAACCACGCCACGTGGGCGGTGGCGGCTACCGGCATGACCGGCTATGTACTGCGCGATCCTGAGCTGGTGGAGAAATCCCTGCGCGGGAGCCAGAAGGATGACCGGTTCGGCTTCCTTCGCCAGATCGACCTGCTGTTCTCACCCGACGGATACTACGAGGAAGGTCCGTACTACCAGCGCTATGCACTGGCGCCGTTCCTGCTGTTCGCCAACGCCATCGAACGCAACGAGCCGCAGCGGAAGATCTTCGCGCGCCGTGATGGCGTACTGCTGAAGGCTGTCGATGCGCTGGTGCAGTCCAGCTATGGCGGCCTGTTCTTCCCGATCAACGATGCCATCCTGGACAAGGGCATCGACACCGAAGAGCTGGTGGCCGGCATCGGCATCGCCTATGCACGCACCGGGGACGACCGACTGCTGTCGGTAGCCCAGCAGCAGAAGCGCCTGCTGTTGTCGCCCGAGGGCCTGCAGGTGGCGCAGGCACTGGCCGCGAACAGGGCCAGGCCCTTCGATTACCACCCGATGCTGCTGCGCGATGGTCCCGACGGCGACCGTGGCGGCCTGGCGATCCTGCGCATGAACGGCGAACGCGGCCAGGCGCTGGTGCAGAAGGACACCCTGCAGGGCATGGGACATGGCCACTTCGACAAGCTCAACTGGCTGTTCTACGACAACGGCAATCCGGTGGTGACCGACTACGGCGCCGCCCGCTTCCTCAACGTGGAAGCCAAGCGTGGCGGCATCTACCTGGCCGAGAACCGCAGCTGGGCCAAGCAGACGGTGGCCCACAACACCCTGGTGGTGGACGAGCAGAGCCACTTCCAGGGCGACTGGAAGCGCGGCGAGGCGCATGCCCCGCAGGTGCGCTTCTTCCAGGCCGATGCCGATACCCAGGTCGCCTCGGCGAGCATGCGTGACGCCTACCCCGGCGTGGCGTTCACCCGCACCCAGGCGCTGCTGCGCCACCCCGACCTGGGCCTGCCGGTGGTGCTGGACCTGCTGCAGGTCCACGGCGAAAAGGCCGCACGCTACGACCTGCCGCTACACTTCAACGGCCACATCGTCACCACCGGCTTCGAGGCCGCGCACTTCCCCGCCCAGCGCCCGGTGCTGGGCAAGGACAACGGCTACCAGCACCTGTGGCTGGACGCACGCAGCGCGCCCGGCAGCGAACCGCGTTCGCTGGCGTGGCTGCTGGATGGGCGCTTCTACACCTACCGCTTCGGCAGCAGCGCGCCGGCACAGGCGCTGCTGGTGGAGAGCGGCGCGAACGATCCGGAGTTCAACCTGCGCCGTGAGCCGGCCCTGCTGCAGCGCGTGGATGGCCAGAAGGACGTCACCTTCTTCAGCGTGCTGGAACCCCATGGCGAGTACAACGGCACCGCCGAGTACGTGCACGGTGCGGACAGCCGCATCAAGGCGATCGTGCGCGGCCGCGGCAGCGACGCCGAAGTGATCGAACTGCGCCTGGCCAGCGGTGCACGCATCGCCCTCGGCGTGGCCGACGACAGCAGCGCCCGGGGCGAGCACAGCGTGACCATCGACGGCCACACCTATCGATGGAGCGGCAGCCACGCGCGCATGGACCGCAGCAAGGGGGACGGCGAATGAAGGGCCCTGCGGCGGTGGCCAACCTGCGCAAGGTGCCGGTACGTTCAGCAGTACGCTGGCTGATCGTGGGCCTGATCGCCGTGGCTACGGTCATCAACTACATCGACCGCAATGCCCTGGCCGTGATGTGGCCGGAAATCGCCAGGGAAGTGGGCGCGACCAAGGACGACTATGCCCTGCTGGTAACGGTGTTCATGCTGTTCTACGCCACCGGGCAGTTCCTGTTCGGTCGCCTGTTCGACATGATCGGCACACGCCTGGGCTTCGCCCTGTCGATCAGCGTGTGGTCGATCTCCATCGCCCTGCACGCGATCACCCATTCGATGCTGTCCTTCAGCCTGGTGCGGGCGATGCTCGGCATCAGCGAAGCGGGTGCGTGGCCGGGCGCGGTGAAGGCCAACGCCGAATGGTTCCCGGCGCGTGAGCGTGCGTTGGCGCAGGGCGTGTTCAATGCCGGCGCGTCGATCGGCGCGATCGTCTCCGCACCGGCCATCGCCGGCCTGTACCTGTGGCTGGGCTGGCGTGGCACCTTCGTGCTGGTCGGCGCGATCGGCTTCCTGTGGCTGTTGCCGTGGCTGTTGGTCTACCGCGCCGGGCCGGACAAGCATCCGTGGGTGAGCGATGCCGAGCGCCGCCTGATCCTGGAAGACCAGGCCGGGCGGCAGGCGCAGGCAACGCCCAAGGCCAGCGTGCGCGCGCTGCTGGCCCATCGGCAGAGCTGGGGCATGCTGGCCTGCCGCTTCCTGCTGGACCCCATCTGGTGGTTGTTCGTGTCCTGGCTGCCGATCTATCTCGCTGAAACCTTCGGTTTCGACATCAAGCAGATCGGCCTGTTCGCCTGGGTGCCATTCGTAGGCGCGATGTTGGGCAGCCTCGGGGGTGGCTGGCTGTCCGGGCGCCTGATCCGCGCCGGGTACAGCGTGGACCGCGCGCGCAAGCTGGCGATCACCCTGGGCTGCGTGATCATGGCCCCCGCCCTGCTGGGCGCGGTGCTGGCCAACCAGCCGCTGCTTGCGGTGCTGGCGATCGCCGCGGTGCTGTTTGGATTCCAGGTGGCCATCGGCAACATCCAGACCCTGCCGGGTGACCTGTTCGACGGCCGGTCGGTGGGCACCCTCGCCGGCCTGGGCGGCCTGGCCGCAGTGGCCGGCACCCTTATCACCACCTGGCTGGTGCCGGTGCTCACCCGTCATTCCTACGCCCCGATCTTCATCCTCGTCGCCGCACTGGTGCCACTGTCGCTGGCCGCGCTGTGGTGGTGGACCGGGCCGATCCACAAGCTCGACCGCCGCGTCGGCTGAGCCTGCGTCTCCCCTTCATTCCCCCGCAAACCAAGGAGTTTTCCGCATGTCGTTCCAGGACAAGGTGGCCATTGTCACCGGTGGTGGCCGCGATATCGGCCGCGCCATCTCGCTCAAACTGGCCGCTGCCGGTGCACGCGTCTGCATCAACTACGCCAATGATGAAGCCAGTGCCCAGGAAACACTGGCACAGATCCGCGCGGCAGGTGGCCAGGCCATGGTGCACCGCGCCGATGTCACCGATGCCACAGCCGTGGCCGGCCTGGTCGCAGCGGCACAGGCCGCCTTCGGCACGCGCATCGACCTGCTGGTGAACGTGGCCGGCGGCATGGTGCAGCGTCGTCCGCTGGCCGAGATCGATCCAGCGTTCTTCCACGCCGTGATGGACCTGAACCTCACCTCCACCTACCTGACCACGCACGCAGTGGTGCCGCACATGGGCGAAGGCGCAGCGATCGTCAACTTCGCCTCCCAGGCCGGCCGCGATGGCGGCGGCCCAGGCGCGTCGATCTACGCGACGGCCAAGGCCGCAGTGATGACCTTTACCCGCGCCATGGCCAAGGAACTGGGACCGAAGGGCATCCGGGTCAATGCCCTGTGCTGCGGCATGATCGCCACCCGCTTCCACGACGAATTCACCAAGCCGGAGGTGCGCAGCGCCGTCGCCGGCGCCACCCCGCTGCGCCGCCAGGGCATGCCGGAAGAAGCGGCTGACGCGGCGGTGTTCCTGGCTTCGGATGCGGCGGCGTTCATCACCGGTGCGAACCTGGACGTCAACGGCGGCACCTACTTCTCCTGACACCTGACCGGACTCCTGCCCATGCAGCGCTGGACACTTCTGTTTTCATTGACGCTCTGCTCCGCCATGACGGCGCCCGCTGTGTGGGCCGCACCCGTGTGGGTCACTGCCTGGACGGCAGCGCCCGCGCCCGACCGCAAGGACGGAACGTCCGATGCGCCGGTACAGTTCGCCGCACAGACCGTGCGCCAGGACATGCGCATTGGCAGCCGTGGCGATGCGCTGCGGCTGCGCATCAGCAACGAGCTCGGCACGGCACCCTTGCGGGTCGAGGACCTTCGCGTGGGAGTGAAGAACGGCAAGGCCGCACCGCTGCCGGTAACGGTTGATGGCCGCGCAGCCATTGAAGTGCCGGTGGGTGCCGCGCTGCTGAGCGACCCGGTGCGGATGCCGGTGACGGCGCTGCAGGAGATCAGCGTGAGTGCCTATTTCCCGCAGCCTACGCGTCCCTCGGTGCGCCGCACCGAACTGCGGGTCGTGGACGGCAGGCAGGCGACCGTCGCCGACAGCGTACGGCTGAGCTACCAGCAGAACGTGTTCTCGGCCGTCATGGTGCAACGCGCCGAACGCCCGCAGGTGATCGTGGCGCTCGGCGACTCGATCACGGAAGGCGCCACTGCGCGACGCGGCACCTTCAACCAGTGGCCGGAACGGTTGGCGCAGCGCCTGCAGCAGGCATGTCCTGATCGCTTTGTCGTGCTCAATCAGGGCATCAGCGGCAACAAGCTGCTCGACCCTGGCCGCAGCCACAGCGCGCTGTCCCGCCTGGATCGCGATGTGATTGCAGTGGCCGACGCCGATCAGGTGATCCTGCTGGAAGGCATCAATGACATCCGCCACGGTGGCGGCGCCCAGCCAGTACCCGGACGCAACGCGGCGGACATGATGCAGGGCTATCAGCAGGTTGCGACGCGACTGCATGCGCACGGCATCCGCGCCTGGCTGGGCACACTGACCCCGTTCGGCGGTTCCGAGCGCTACGAGCCCGTCTCGGCGGCGACCCGCATCACGATCAACCAGTGGGCACGCGCCGGCAACAGCGGCTTCGATGGCATCGTCGATTTCGATGCCGCCCTGCGTGACCCGAAGGCCGCGGAATCGTTGCCCAGCGACATCACCCGCGACCATCTGCATCCCAACGACGAAGGCTACCGGCGCATGGCCGATGCCATCGATCTGCGCATGCTGGGCTGCACCACCCCCGAGTGAGAGAGAACCGATGAGCCGCGTCGTTTGTTTCGGTGAGTTGCTGCTGCGCCTGGGCGCGCCCGGTCGTGAACTGCTGCTGCAGACGCCGCAGCTGCAGGTGCATGTGGGGGGCGCCGAGGCCAACGTCGCGGTCTCGCTGGCCCACCTTGGCCACGAGGTGCAGATGGTCAGCACGGTACCTGCCAACGCGCTGGGCTGGCACGCCGTGGCCGAGTTGCGGCGACATGGCGTGGGCGTGGCCGGCGTGCGTGAAGTGGAGAATGAACGCATGGGCCTGTACTTCCTGGCAACCGGCGCGGTGCAGCGGGCCAGTGAAGTGGTGTACGACCGGGCCGGGTCCGCATTCGAAAACAGCAGCGCCAAGGATCATCCGTGGCCTGCTCTGCTGTCCGGCGCGCACCTGCTGCATGTCTCGGGCGTGAGCCCGGCGCTGGGCGCCAACGTGGCCGAGTCGGTGCTGGGTGCCGTGCATGCGGCTCGCGCGGCCGGTGTCCGGGTATCGTTCGACGGCAATTACCGTCCCTCGCTGTGGCGACGCTGGGACGGCGACGCCGCGGCGATCCTGCGCGAGCTCTTCGCCGGGGCGGACATCGTCTTTGCCGATCACCGGGATATTGAACGGGTGTTGGGGCTGCACTTTGCGCAGGACGATGCGGTCGCCCGAACCGTAGCGGCTGCGGCCGCCGCGTTTGCCGCCTTCCCGCACCTGCAGTGGCTGGCCTGCACCCAGCGCGACGTGGTGAGTGCCGACCATCACCGCCTGGGCGCGCTTCTGTTGGGACGCGACGGGACGCGGGCGCAGGCACCACCGCGCCCCCTGCCTGGCATCGTCGACCGGATCGGCGGCGGCGACGCGTTCGCTGCCGGCATCCTGCACGGATTGCTGTCCGGATTCGACGCGGAAAGCACGGTGGCGTTCGGACTGGCGTCAGGCGCCTTGAAGCACTCCATCCCCGGCGACTTCAACCCGGTCGCTGAGGCGCAGGTGCTGGCGCTGCTGGACAATGCAGGCGCAGATGTCCGGCGCTGATCGCACAACGCGCTCGCTCATTCCGGCCGACGGGTGGCCGAGCGCCGATTCGGCCGCAGATAGATGGCACCGGAACGGGTGTCCAGCATGATGTTGAACTGCTGCAGGATTTCGCTGCCGAGCGTCCCATCGCCACTGGAACCGTCGTCGTCGATCGTGATCGACGCCTTCGCCCCGTTCAGCGGCAGGGCCGAAATGGCGACCACGGGTACCCTGACATCCACCGCACGGATCTTCCGCCCGGCGCTGCCGCTGAACTGTGATGTGCCCAACCGCTCCGGAAATGCCTGCTGCAGATGATGGCGGGCGCCGAATGCGTAGGTCAGGTCGATGCTGCCATTGCTGCCAGTGTCCAGCGCGAGCCAAGGAGCAAAGACATCGCTGCCATTGCCGAGCGTGACCTGGACGGCCGGGGTATTGTCGATCCAGCGCACGTGGGCCTGGGTATGCCCGGTGAGATCGGGAAGCGCGTCGTGCACGCGCAGCAGGCTGCGGTCGTAGTCGATCTCCAGCACCTTGCCCTGGAAGAACGTCCAGCCCAGGACCGCATCGAAGGGCCGACCCTGGTAGTCGACCACTACGGCCCCCATTGGCCTCCGCACCGGACCGACCTGGACGACGTTGTGCGTGCTGTAGTCGAGGAACGTGACTCCGTCGGAGCCGGTGTTCTCGCTCCGGTCGTCAATGACCAGTCTCGCGTCCTGCTGGATGCGCCGGGCCACGGCCACGGCCGAGGCGCCGGTATCGACGAGAAAGCGCAGCGGTCGCGAGCCGTTGATCGTGCCCTCCACATAGATCCGGTGATCCTTGCCCTGCTCGAAGGGAATGTCGGTAACCGCAGCACCCGCCGCGGGAGCCACCAGCAGGATCAGCATCGTGCATTGGAACGCAGTACGTGGCAGCAGGCGCATCGAAGGGGTCCTTCCTCCAGTGGAGCCGCAGCGGATGCCGTGCTCATGGCGGGTTGGATGCCGCTGCCGGCAGAAAGGTTTAATGCACCCGCACAGCGGCGCCCGCAGTCCAGCAGGACCTGATCACTGTCCGGAGAGCCACGCCTCCAGCGCTGCCGTGTCCCTCATGTCGCCTTCATGGCGGCAATCCGGAACATCACTCCTTGCCCGGAAGCAACACCAGTGGCGCAGTCTTCCAGCCCAAAGGAACGCGCCCGCCCCAGCGGGCGCGCCCTGCTTCAATGCAAGGGTACCTTCAGCACCGACGGCGCGTTGGCCGGGGAGCTGAAAGTCAGCGTACCGCCCAGCTGGCTGATGCCCGCATAGCGCAGGTCCACGGTATCCACCACCAGGGTCAGCCGGCTGCCGGCCGGAATGTTCCAGCTGCTGGCTTCCAATCGCAGGTCGATGGTCCTGGGCTGGCCCGGCGTGGCACCCCGCAGGGTGTACGGCTTGTGGCTGATCAGCTGGCCATTGCCCAGCACGTCCTCGGCATAGAGATAGGCATACAGCGTGGTGTCGGCGCGGCTTGGCGTGACCGTCATCCGTACTTCCGGCGCGCCATCCAGACGGCGTGCACTCCAGTACACCGGCCCCTGCCAGACACCGGCGGCGTTGCGGCCGACGAAGGGCACATAGGCGCCTGGCGGCAGGTTGATCATCTGCAGCGCGCCCGATGCCATCACCACGCCGGAGTTGGCGGCCGTCAGCAGGCCGCTGCCGATGCGGTAGCTCCAGCCGGTGCCGCCCCCGTTCGCCGCCAATCCGCCGGTGGGCTGCAGCAGCCCGCTCGGCGCGGTCAGCCCGTAGCTGACGGCGCCCGTCTGCGTCGCCTGCCAGTCCGGATAGTGGCTCCAGCTGCCCTTCTGCGACTTCAGCTGCACCGGCGCCTGGCGCTCGATGCCATTGGCTTCACCCTTCAGGTAGTGATCGAACCAGTCGCCCACGGCCGCATACACCTCGTTGGGAATGCCGAACGCGCCAAGGGCCTCGTTCAGCGCGTGGTCGCCATGGCGCAGCTGCAGCTGCTTGGGTCCTTTCAGGCCGTTGAAGAAGTCCACCAGCTGGCCCGGCGGGAACAGGCTGTCGTTGAAGGCGTTGGCCAGGAACACCGCAGGCCGGTGGGCGTTGATCTCATCCAGGCTGGCTGCGGGACTGCGCTGCGCCGCCACCGGCAGCAATGACTCCACCGCCCCCTGATAGTTGCCGACCAGCACATTGCGGTTGATGGTGGCCAGTTCCGCCCCGGGGCGGCCAGTGGCCAGCCCTGCGGCCACCAACAGGGCGATGCCCTGCGCGCTGGGGGTGTCGTTGCTGTACAGCGACGCCTGCAGGTCAGCCCAGCCGCTCAGCGCCGCAACCGCCTTGATGCGCGGGTCGCGCGCTGCGGCCAGCAGGCTGGTACCGGCGCCGTAGGAGATGCCCGAGACGCCGATCCTTGCCGGATCGGCCCGGGTGTTGGCCAGCGCCCAGTCGATCAGGGCGCTGACATCCTCCACCGTGGCGGGCCCGGCGATGTCGATGCTGCCGCCCGACTCCCAGAAGCCGCGCGAGCTGTAGCTGATGACCACATAGCCGCGCTGCGCCAGCGACTGCGCCACCCCCACGTACTCCACGCTGGGGACAGCCCAGCTGCTGGGCATCACCAGCAGCGGATAGCGCCCAACGCCGCCGTCCTGGGGTTCGATGACGAAGGCCCCGAGGGGCGTGCCATCCCAGCCCGGGAGGGTGCGATGGGTGGTCTTGACCGTGGCCGCAAGGGCCGTGGGCGCCAGCCCGGTCAGCAGGATCGACAGCAGCAATACCTTGCGCATCGTCGTCTCTCCCCGTCGGTGGTGGTGCAACGGATCGGACCGTACCAGTGCGAATGGTGGCTGGCACCTTGCGACGCAGCATGGCGCCTTGGGACCCGGCATCCCAAAGGGGACGATACGAAATCAGATTCAGGCGCGCTGGATCACCCATACCAGAAGGCCCGCCAGCGGCATCAACACAACCATGCCGACGGCGCCCAAGCACCCGGATTCCCTACGACGCGATGTGGCGACCTGCGGGCGTGATCGCAACCAGCCTGCATGACAGGTGCTGCAGTAGAACCGCTGCTTCCCGTCCCGCCAGGCGCCGATGGTACGTGCGTCGTGCAGTGCCGCGCTGCCGCATCGCCCACACTTGAAACTGCGATGTGGCGGACGCTTCTGTCGACGCAGCGCAGCCACGATTGCCATTCCGATGAGGGCGGCAACAGCGGCCCCTGCAAAGATCTCATTGCTCATTGTTCCCCACGCTCGATGCCACGGCTTTCCCCAGTGCCTCGCATGGTATCGAGTCGCGTACACGCTGTGCTACGACGCCTAGCATGCGCGCATGTCAGCCACCGGCCGCGTGATCTGACACCTCTCCAGTGCTTGCGGGCGGTCACAGCTTCGTCTTTTCGTCGTTGACCGAAAGACGACAGCTTGTGACGCTTACGACACCGCAGGGCTGATGGCCCAACAGCGCGGTCAGGTCCCACCGCAATCCGCAGCACCCGTCTCCGCAGCATCTCCGCATGACCTTGCCACGGCCAGGGCGTGACGGGTGGCTGCGTCCTGAATCTTCTGCTGGAGAACCGCAATGCGCCTTGCAAGCTTCTTCCTCGCGTTCGTCCTCAGCGCCGTCGCCGGCGCTGCCCAGGCCCAGGTGGTCACCCTCAACAAGGGTGGCTTCGTGCTCACCTATGACTGCAGCATCCACAGCGCCACCCGCTACGAGTACACGCTCACGGCCGATACCGGCTCCGCCGCACGGCCGTCCAGCTTCTACAAGGACCCGGACCTGCCGGCCGGCTGCCTGGGCCAGACCAGCACCGCGTCCTATGCCAGCATCAAGTCCGGTTATGACCGTGGCCACCTGGTCACGTCCAACCACATGGACTACGACGCGACCTACATCCGCCGCGCCAACTACATGACCAACATCGTGCCCCAGGTGTCCAGCTTCAACCAAGGCATCTGGGTGAAGGCCGAGAACGTGGCCGAGTGCTACCGCGACATCGCGCCGGTGGACGTCTACGGTGGCGTGGTGTACGGCGATGCTGCCAACGACTATTTCCTGGCCAGCCACGGCATCCCGACGCCGGAGTTCTTCTGGAAAACGATCATCACCCGCGACCCGAACACCGGCACCGCCAAGGCGATCAGCTGGATCATCCCCAACGAGGCCAACCTGGGCAGCCTGGACAACTACCTGGTGACGATCGCCGATCTGGAGGAACTGCTGGGCGCCAGCTACGTGGCGATCAACGCACCGGCCTCGCTGAAGAACATGCTGCCGGCCACCACCTGGCCGCAGCCGGCCGGGTGTGACCTGGGCTGATCGGCGGGTAGAGGAACGTCACGATGCCTGTACGCGCAGCCATCGTGACGCCAGCACTCTGGCGAACAGGAACTGCAGTACGGCGCCGATGAGCACGGCCAAGGCAAGCCCGCGCCCGATCGTCGGTACCCCAGCGGACAGCATTCGCAGCAGGTACGCCACGCCGGCCAGGCTGATCAGCAGGGAGGTAGCAGGCAGGACCAGCGACACCACCATCGTGCGCGCCATCGATTCGGGTCGCGGTGACAGCTCGCTGGCCCAAAGGCCGGCAAACGTGGCCAGTGCGCAGCACACCAGCAGGATCAGGCTGGCAATCTGCAACTGCGCGGGCCCATCGAAAACCGGCATGATGAACTCGCCAGGCGAGATTGCCGCAGGCAAGTGCAACGCCAGGATGGGAAGCAGGCAGCTACCGGCCACCAGCGTCACCGCGCCGGCGATGCTGGCACTGATGAGGTGATGGTGCACGCCCTCGACACGGATGTGCCGCTGCATCAGCTGCGCCGGCACCATGGCCAGCAGCGTGAGGACCAGTGCATGCGCAAGCGGAACCAGACTGATGGCTGCGACGCTGTAGACTGGAAACGGCAACTGCGCCATCGGAATGCGCATGGCGCGATCCAGCGCGACGAGCAACCCGAAAAAGGCGATCGAAGCGATCACCGGGCGGCGGATCCGCAGCGCGCCGCGGCGCCCGAACAGCAGCATCGACACCAGTACCGCCGCCCCGGCAAACAGACTCAGGCGGAAACCGAGCTCAGCCACCGCGTTGCCGATTTCACGTGAGGCCTCCGGCGGCCCCAGGCGATACCCGAATGCGATCAAGCGGAGGGCTACGGGCAGGTCCAGGCAGAGCACGTAGAGCTTGGCGGCGATCGCGAACTGGATGGGGTAAGCACCGAAGAATGATCGCAATCGGTTCAAGTCGTATTCCCGTACAGGCACTGGGCGGGGTGTCCCCGGCAGTCTAGCGTTCCTGTGGCCAGCGTGCCCTGCCCGCCCTGCTGTGGGAAAATGACGCGTACGTCGCCCTTTTGGCTGTTCCGGAGTAGTAGATGTCCCGTTTCCCCTTCGATGCCGTGCTGTTCGACTGTGACGGCGTACTGGTCGATTCCGAGCCACTGGTGGCCCGGGTCCTTTCGGAAATGCTGACCGCTCGCGGCTGGGCGCTGACCCCGGCGCAGGCGGGTGAAGTCTTCCTCGGCCAGTCCGTGGCCCATCTGGCCGGGCTGATCGCAGAGCGCACCGGCAAGCCGTTCACCGAGGAATGGCTGGAGGAGTTCCGCCAGCAGCGCAACCGGGCGCTGGAACGGGATCTGGAGCCGATCCAGGGGGCGCCCGAGGCCGTGCGTGCGATTGCTGCGGCTACCGGTGGCCGCATTGCCTGCGCCTCCGGCGCCGACCTGTTCAAGGTCAAACTGCAGCTGGGCAAGGTCGGCATGCTGGATGCCTTCGGCAACAACGTGTTCAGCGGCCAGGACATGCCACGCACCAAGCCGCACCCGGACGTGTACCTGGCCGCGGCCGCCGCGCTGGGTGTGGACCCGGCGCGCTGTGCGGTCATCGAGGACACCGTTACCGGCGCCACTGCCGGCGTTGCCGCTGGCGCCACCGTGTTCGGCTTCAGCGAAGGCGGCCCGCACCACAGTACGCCCGAGGCCCTGCGCGCTGCGGGCGCGAAAGTGATCTTCCAGCGCATGGAGCAGCTGCCGGCATTGCTTGCGGCCTACGCCGCCGACGTCGCCGCCTGAGGCGGCCTCAGCCCGCAGCGCCCAGTGCGGCGCTGCGGCGTTTCCCGGCGTAATGCAGCGCGAACAGGTACAGGCCAGTGAACAGCTGCAGGAACAACGGCGGCAGCGGCGAATAGGTGATCCACGCTGCAGGCTCGCCGTGCCCCAGCCCACGCACGGCGAAGTTGGCGATCACCGCCAGGGTGAAGACGATCGAGGTCCAGCGATGCACGGGCCGCGCCCAGCGACCCCGGCTCATGGACGGCGCCTCGCTTCGGAGCGGGCTTCGATCATCTTCCAGCCGTTGCCGGACGGGTCGCGGAACCCAGCATCGATGGCGCCGTAGCGTTCAACCGGTTCCTGGGTGAACTCGACGCCCTTTGCCTGCCATTCCGCGTAGCGCGCGCGGCAGTCCTCCACTGCGAGCACCAGCGGCGGCATCGCCCCCTTGGCGACCAGCTGCTGCAGCGCCTGTGCAGTGGCCGCGTCGTGGGCAGGTGGACCGGGCACGAACAGCCCCAGCTGGAATCCATCCTGGCCGGGGCTGCGCACCGTCAGCCAACGGTAGCTGCCATTGCGCACGTCGGTATGCACTTCGAAGCCGAGCGTGCCGACGTAGAACGCGAGCGCCTCATCCTGGTCGCGTACATACAGGCCGACCGTGTTCACCGTGTTTGTCATGGGACCTCCCTCAGGTGGGGTCCACGTTAGCAACCGCTTGGCGACGGCGCTTCTCCAAAACTGCGGTCTTCAGGTCCGGGCGCTGGGCGGCACGTGCATGGCATTCCGGCACGCTGGTGGACCTCGCCTGGCCTGTGCGCTCGCGCTCGCGCACATTGCCCGGGCTGTCACCGGTGATGTCGCGGAAGATGCGGCCAAAGGTACCCAGGCTGCTCCAGCCGGTCTGCGCGGCGATCTCGGTGACCGGAAGATCGGTGTCACGCAACATCGCCACGGCCCGTTCGATGCGGCGGCTGAGCAGGTAACGATGCGGTGGCAGGCCGAAGGCCTGCTTGAACGAGCGCGCGAAATGCGCGGCAGATACGGCACTGACCTCGGCCAGGCGGGCCACTGGCCAGTCCTCGTGACTGGCGTGGTCGATCCGGTCCTTGGCGCGCAGCAGGCGCCGCAGCAGTTCGGGGCTCTGGTTCATGGCAGCCCGGCGCGGGCCAGTTGATGGCGTGCTGCATGCCGCGCTTCGCCGGCCTGCTCGACCAGCCAGTCACGGAATGCAGTGACCTTGGCGCTGCCGCTCCGTGCAGTGGGCGCCACGAACCAGAAGCTGCGCCCGTCGCCGGCCACACCCGGATGTGCCTGCACCAGCCGGCCGCTGTCGAGCTCGGCCTGGAACAGGATCGGCGAGCCGATGGCGATGCCCTGACCAGCGATGGCGGCGCCGATATCCAGATGCTCCACCGCAAAGGGACTGACGAAGCTCTCCTCCGCCGGCGGCGGAACTGCGCCCTGTGCGGAGAACCACAGGGCCCACCAGTCGCGCCGGCCGAGCAGCGGAACGTCCAGCGCCCGGCGACCGAGCCCGGCCGCCGCCGGCAGCAGCGCCGGTGCGCACAGCGGGGTGAAGATGCTGGGGAACAGGGGCGTGGCCTGCAGCCCGGGCCACGCACCCTGCCCGTTGCGGATGGCGGCATCGAAACGCCCGGCGGACAGGTCCTGCGGCTCTGCCGACAGGTCCAGTTCCAGCACAATGCTTCGATGGCGCGCGCGGAAACTGCCCAGGCGCGGCGTCAACCAGCTGGTGCCCAGCGTCGGCAGCACGGACAGGCGCAGTCGTGCTGCATCCATGTCAGCGGCACGCATGAAACTGGCGCGCAGCGCGTCGAAGGCCCGGGTGGCCTCCACTGCGACGCTCGCACCGGCGGCGGTCAATTCCACATGCTGTGCATGGCGCAGGAACAGGCAGGTGCCGGTCTGCGCCTCCAGCCGGCGCACGTGATAGCTCACCGATGCTGCGCTGGTATCGAGCTCTTCGGCCGCGCGGGCGAAACTGCCCAGCCGCGCCGCCGCCTCGAAGGCGCGGATGGCGACAAGCGATGGCAGCTGGCGTTGGGTCACCATAAGTGTGGCTTAGCCTGAGCCCCGATATCCGCGTGGTCAATCCCCCTCGCACCCGCAACGATGGAAGCACCTTCGGTAACGGATCACGCAGATGGATCGACGGCAGTTCCTGGCCACCGTGGCCGCAGCGACAGCGTCCAGCGCGCTGCCCTCCGGGTGGGCCCTGGCCAGCCCCACCGCTGACTGGAAATGGTTGCAGGGCAACTGGCAGGTCCGGCACCAACGCCTCAAGGAGCGCCTCGTGGGCGATACCCGCTGGGAGGCATTCACCGGCGCCAGCGCGGTCTGGCTCACCCTGGGCGGGCTCGGCACCATCGATGACAACGTCATGGCGCTGCCCTCCGGTCCCTACAGGGGCCTGGGCGTGCGTGCGTTTGATCCAGTGTCGTCCACGTGGTCGATCTGGTGGATCGATGGCCGCAACCCTGCCCATATCGAAGCGCCCGTGCGGGGCGCCTTCGACGGCGATGGCGGCAGCTTCCGCGGACGCGACCACTTCAAGGGGCGCCCCATCGACGTCTGGTTCCGCTGGCATGACATCCATGGCGAAGTGCCGTGGTGGGAACAGGCCTTCTCCGCTGACGGGGGCGCGCACTGGGAAGTGAACTGGCGCAACTGGTTCCACCGCACCGCTGCGGTGCCGTCGGCACTTCCGGCGCTGCCGGATGCGCCGACCGATTTTGATTTCCTTGCGGGCCACTGGAACGTGCGCCATCGCCGCCTGCGTGCTCGGCTGGCAGGCAGCGACGCCTGGGAGACGTTCGACGGCACCCTGCACAACTGGCCGGTGCTGGGGGGATTCGGCAACGTGGGTGACAACCTGATGGACGTGCCTGGGGCGCCCCTGCGCGGCATGGGCATCCGCGCCTGGGACGCAACCGGGCAGCACTGGCTGAGCTGGTGGCTGGATGGCCGGGAGCCGACCCGGATCGGCGCGCCACTGCGTGGTGGCTTCGAGGCCGGTGTCGGGCGCTTCTTCGGCGAAGACCTGCACAACGGTCGCGCGATCCAGACGCGGGTGCTCTGGTCACGCATCACCCCGCGTTCGGCGCGCTGGGAACAGGCGGCCTCGGCTGATGGTGGACGCAGTTGGGAAACCAACTGGGTCAGCGACTTCGAGCGACGCGCATGAAGGCGCTGCTGGCCGTGATGCTGCTGGTTGCTGCGTCGCCTGCTGCGTCTCAATCAAGGCCGCTGCAGATCGTCGGCCCCGCCGAACGCTTTGCCCCGGGCGTTGCATCCACGCAGTACGACGAGATTCGACTGACCTTGAGCCCGGACGGAAAAACCGCACTGTGGTTCAGCCGCAACCGGCCCGGCGGTCCGGGCGGGTATGACATCTGGGTCTCCCACCACGATGGGCAGCGCTGGCAGCCGGCGACGCCGGTCTCGTTCAACACGCCGGGCCGTGACTTCGATCCCGCCTTTTCCGCCGATGGCCACGTGGTGTATTTCTGTTCGGATCGAGCAGGCGGCCAGGGCGGCGACGATCTGTATCGGGTCAGCATGGGCAGCGACGGTCGATTCGGGGAGCCAGTCAATCTTGGCCCCGCAGTGAACAGCGCGGCCGATGAGTTCGCGCCGATGCTCTCGCCAGACGGTCGTACGCTGTTGTTCTCCAGCGATCGTGCGGGCGGTGCCGGCGGCCATGACCTCTACAGCGCGGCGATGATCGGCGGCGTCGCGCAGCCGGCACGGCCGCTGGCGGGAGACCTCAATACCGCAGCGCAGGAGTTCGATGCCACCTTCCTGGGCGACGGCCGAACAGTGGTGTTTGCCCGCGCGCTGGACTTCGGCAGTGCACCGGTGCGCCAGTTCATTGCCTACGACCATGGCGGCCGGTACGACGCGGGCCACGCTTTGCCCTCGCCGTTGAACGAGCCCGGCGGCGACAGCTACGGCGCGATGCTGGATGGCTCGCGCCGCGACACGCTGACCTACTCGGCGCGACGCGCCGGCGGCGAGGGACTGGACCTGTACCGCATCCGCTACCGGATGTCGCGACCCTGAAGGCAGGTGGTGTCGATTTCCCACGCGCCCGTTCGTCGAGAGGTTGAGTACCCCAGGAGAAGATGCAGATGCCCTCCCAACAGTTCCTTGCGTGCACGTGCGGCCAGGTCCGCCTGACCACCACCGGCCGTCCCATCGCCACCGTCGAGTGCTGCTGCGACAGCTGCCGCAGGGCCGGCGCCCGGATGCAGGCGGTGCCCGGCGCACCGCAGGTGCTGGGGCCTCAGGGCCAGACGCATTTCGTAATGCAGCGCAAGGATCGCGTCCGCATCGACGCCGGGCATTCCCGGCTGCACGCGTGGCGGTTGTCCAGCACGGCCGGCAGCCGCCGCGTCGTGGCGGGCTGCTGCAATACGCCCCTCTTCCTGGAGTTCAGCGGTGGCCATTGGCTGAGCCTGTATGGCCTGTTGTGGCCGGACGCGCTACGCCCCGCCGTGGAGATGCGGACGATGGTCAACGATCTCCCGACGCGTCTGTCCTTCCCGACGATGTGCCCAACCTGAAGACCCACTCGCTGCGGTTCTATGCCCGGCTGTTGAAGGCGTGGATCGCCATGGGCTTCCGCAGCCCACGCATCGACATCGCGGGAGACAGCCATGTCTGAGCCCGAGCGGATCGAGATCGAGAGCATCTCCACGCCCGGGCACATCCAGCGCGTGGATCGCGCCAAGTACACGGCCATGCGCGCGGCCCTGCTGCGCGCCTTGCCCAGGCAACCTCCCGGGATGACGGTGGCGCAGGCGAAGCAGGCGCTGCTGCCGCACCTGCCCGCTTCGCTGTTTCCGCAAGGGGCCAAGGCGGGCTGGTGGCTGAAGGCCGTGCAGCTGGACCTGGAGGCCAAGGGGGTGATCGAGCGTCTTCCAGGCAGGCCACTGCGCCTGTTCAAGCACGTGCCGGCCGGCTGATCAGCGCTGCGCCGGCAGCTCCAGCCGATGCTTGCGGCACAGGCGATACACGGTCACCCGCGAGATCTGCATCTGCCGCGCGCATTCGGAGACGTTGTAGCCGGTCTGGCGCAGGGTCTGCAGCAGCACATCGCGTTCGGCCTGGCCGCGGGCATCGTGCAGCATCGCCCCCGGCGCATGCACCGGTCCACCCAGTTCGAGGTCACGCTCGCTGATCAGCTCGCCTTCGGCCATGATCGCCGCGCGCTGCACCCGGTTCAGCAGTTCGCGCACGTTGCCGGGCCATTCGAAACGCCGCATCGCCTGCAGCGCAGCGGGTGCAAAGCCACGTGCACGCACGCTGTGGCGCAGCCGGAAGCAGCGCAGGAAATGTTCAGCCAGCAGCTGCACATCGGCGCCGCGCTCGCGCAGCGGCGGCATCAGCAGGCGCAGCACGTTCAGACGGTAGTAGAGGTCGCTGCGGAACCGCCCTTGCGCCACCGCGTGTTCCAGTTCGACGTGGGTGGCAGCAAGCACGCGCACGTCCGCGCGCAGCGGCTGGCTGCTGCCGACGCGCTCGAAGGTGCCTTCCTGCAGCACGCGCAGCAGGCTGGTCTGCGCTTCGGCTGGCAGGTCGCCCACCTCGTCAAGGAACACCGTGCCGCCGGATGCGGCTTCGAATACGCCGATCTGGCGCTTGTCGGCACCGGTGAACGAGCCGCGCTCGTGGCCGAACAGCTCCGATTGCACCAGGCTGGCCGGAATGGCACCGCAGTTGACCGCGATGAACGGCCTGCCGGCACGCCCCGACAGCGCATGCAGCGCGTGTGCGGCCAGTTCCTTGCCGGTGCCGGTTTCGCCGGTGACCAGCACCGGCAGTTCCACCGGCGCGAACTTGTGCAGCACGGTGCGCACCGCGTGCAGCGCAGGACTCTCGCCGATCAGTGTGCGCGGCCCTTGCCCGTTGCACACTTCGTCGGCGGATGGATCATCGGCGTCGAACTGCTGGCGCATCGCAGCCACCAGCTCCTGCAGGCCGATTGGCAGGGTGAACCGCGAGATGCAACGCTGCAGCAAGGGCAGCCACGGCGCAGGCGTCGGCCCCGCGCCGGGCGGCAGCACCGCAAGCCAGGGCAGATGCGCGTGCTGTTCGATCCATGGCGCCAGCAACTGCAGTGCAGGCGCATCCAGATGGCGAAGATCCAGCACGGCGAGCAGCCGATCACGCCCGCGCAGCCCGATCGCCATCGCCGGGTCGGGATGGATGCGGCGCACGTACCAGCCTGCGGCCGCCAGCGCACTGCGCTCGTCCGCCAGCGGCTCGCCGAACCAGAGCACGCATCGTGACGTAGAAGCCTCCGGGACCGCTGCCATGCTTCCCCCAGCATCCGGACACCGTCGGCGGACTGTCAGGCAATCACCGGCGTGCCGCCCCCCGCCGGGACCTCTACGGCCACCGCGGCGGCCCTTGTTGGGCGGATCCTAGCGCCTCCCTAAACGGCGACGCAATGAGCAGTGCGTCAAGAAATTCCGGGCTGAAGCGGCGCCGTTTCAAAATGCGGCGCGACCTGTAACACCCCTGCGACAGTCGTCCGCCGCCCAAGCCCTGCGGTGGCTGGGGCTCCGAAATCCCAACAATCCCGCGACGTGCCTGTAACACGGCGGCAGCAGCAGCGTGCAGCGCAGCACGGCCTGGGCATTGGCAGGCGGTCACTTCGAGGTTGGCACGGTTGATGCGTTGTTCCGCCGCATCCATCGCGGGAGGTCGGCATGAACGGCACCACCCTGTTTCGCGGCCCCGCCACAGCACTGGCACTGGCCCTGCTGTCGATCGGCGCGGGCGCCTCCGCGTCCGGTGCCCGCCAGGGCGTGAAGGCGCAGGCCGGCGAGATCGTGCTGTTGCGGGACGTAGCGGCGCGGCCAGCCTATCGCATGGCACCGCCGGGCATGGCGCTGATCGCCGATCCCAAGCCGCAGCGCGAAATCGCCATGGCCCTGGGCACCGCTGGTGCGGCGAGCGGGATGGATGAACTGAGCGAACAGGAGTATGCCGGCATCGGTGCAGGCCAGGCAGCGTCCGTCGCCGCACCCGGTGGCACCACCGTCGAACGGATCACCCAGCAGGCCCTGGGCGGCACGCTCGGCCGCAGTGGCGACGGCAACGTCGGCGGCAGCCTCGGGGGCGCCCTGGGTGGCCCGCTCGGCGCGGTCGGCAGCAGCACCCGCGGTGTCGCCGATACTGTGCGCGGCGCCCTCGCCCAGTTCCCGTTGCAGGGCCCGGCCCCGGCAGGTGGCAAGTGAAGCGGGTGCGCTGGCTGCTGCTGATCCTGTCCGCCACGCCGTTGATGGCGCAGGCCGACGAGTACAGCGGCATGCTCGCCTACCTCGACGTGACCCGCATCGACGGCCACGCCCTGGCCGGTGCAGGCGGCGCGATCGCGGTGAACCAGGCGGCCGGCGACCTCAACCTGCAGGCCAACCTGCGTGGCGTCGCTACCGGCGAACGTGCCGACGTCTCGATCAGCCACCTGCAACGACGCGGCGGCAACCGCGTGCTGGGCGCACCGATGCACGCCGCTGCCAGCATCGACGGCACGGCACTGGCCGGTGCCAGCGGCATCGCATCCATCAACCAGGCCAGTGGCACCGCCAACACGACGCTCAACGTCGTCAGTGCGACGCTGGCGCGACAGGGCATACGCGAAACCGACGATACGGCCCTGGCTGCCGAAGGTTACGCGTTCGCAGGGGAGCGGGAGGGTGCCGGTCACGGCACCGCGACCGGCACCCGCAGCGCCGGTGTCATCAGCACCGCGCTGCGGGGATTCGACGGTGTCCTGCAACTCAACCAGATCGCGGGCAACGGCAACGACACGGCCAATGTACTGGGCCTAGTCGTGCAGGACCGTCCGTGACGACCACCCAACCAATGCACCACCCGATGAGAAAGAGGGCACCATGAAAGCGACCGTCAAACGGACCATGCTCGCCATGGCGATTGCCACTGCCTCGACCGCCGCTGCGGCCAATGGCTGGGACAACCAGAACGCCAACGCGAACATCAACCACACCCACACCGTCAGCGAAACCCGCAACGACACCCACAACCACACCGACAACGACGTGCGCAACCGCACCGTCAACGTCAATGTGCAGAAGCACAGCAACATCCAGGCCGACGAGCGCAAGGAGAAGAACAACCACGGCGTCGACGTGAACCTGGAGAAGGACCTGCGGCTGGGTACCGACATCAGTTTCTCCGGCGACCCGAACATCACCGGCGACATCGACCTCGATTCGGCGGCCATTGCGGTGATCGACAACCGCCAGTCGATCAGCAACAACGCCACCAGCAACAGCCTGGTGACCAACCGTGCATCGATCGGTGACAGCGTCGGTGCCGGTGCCTCCGGCAACCTGGGCTTCAACGTGGTCTCCGGCGACAACAATGCCCAGGACAACGCGGCCTCGCTGTCTGCTGCCGATGCATCCTTCAGCTTCGGCATGGCCGACGCCGAGGTGTTCGTCAACCAGGCTGGATTCGGCAACGCCACCATGAACGCCGGCGTCACCAACGCCGCCGGCCTCAGTGGCAATGCCTTCGGCGGCGCGTCCGGCAACATCGGCGTCAACATCGCTTCGGGCAACAACAACGAGCAGAAGAACGCGCTCGCGGCCTCGGTCGCGACCACGGCAATGGCGCAGTCGAGCATCAGTTCCAACCAGGTGTCCACCGGCAACACGGTCAGCAACGCCGGCTTCGTGCAGTCCTATACCGATACCGTGCAGGTCGGCCTGCATGGCGGCGTCAGCGGCCTGACCTGGGGCTATGGCGCCGGCACCTATCGCGGCACCGGCAACGCCTACCAGATGGCCAACTACTACCTGGATACATGGAACGGCGCCCTGCCGCATCCCGGTGGCAACAGTACCGGCCACATCGACCTGGACAACGAGATCCAGAACGCCACGATGAACCCCAACCGGCCGGGGGTGGGCGGCCTGGGCTTCGATACGCGTGAAAGCGGCACCAGCCAGTTCGTCGAACTGGGCGTGGCCGATCTGTACGCCAGCCTGAGCGGCACGGTCAGCACCACGCGCTGGGTGAACGTGGATGCCACCAACACGTCGGCCTTGTCCGGCAGCGCCTTCTCGGGTGCCTCCGGCAACATCGGCGTGAACGTGGCGGCGGGCACCGGCAATCTGCAGGCCAACAGCCTGGCCCTGGCAGTCGCCCAGCCCGGCACCGGCGGCGGTGGCGGCAGCGGCGAGTAAGCGCACCACCCCGGCCGTCCGCCAACGGCCGGGTCCCCGGGAGCCCCTGTTCCTCCTCCCCCTTGGGACAGGGGCTCCCCCCTGCTGCCGGAGAACGCGATGATCGGCCACCGTCTCTCGCTGTGCCTGCTGGCCTGCGTGCTGTTGCTGGGCGGCGCGCCTGCACGGGCGGGCGACGTCGGCTTCGCTGGCGTGCTGCCCAACGGCGCGCTGCTGCAGCAGAAGGTCGAAAGCATGCAGGAACGGCGCTACCGCAACGTGGTGCGGCAGCATACCGATTACAGCTGCGGGGCCGCTGCACTGGCGACGATCCTGCGCCATGCCTACCACCTGCAGACCGACGAAGCGACGGTGATCGAGGGAATGATGGGGGTGTCCGATCCGGCGCTGGTGGCCGAGCGCGGCTTTTCCCTGCTCGACATCAAGCGCTATGTGGAATCGCTGGGCATGCGTGGGCGTGGCTACCGCATCGATGAAGCGCGCCTGCGCACACTTCGCGTTCCCGGCCTTGTGCTGATGGACGTGCGCGGCTTCCGCCACTTCGTGGTGCTCAAGCAGGTGCGCGAGGGCGTGGTCGAAGTGGCCGATCCGATCCTGGGCAACCGCAGCCTGGCATTGCCCGAATTCCTGGCCGCCTGGCCATCACGTGCGGTTTTCGTGGTGATCGGCAGTGACTTCGATCGCAACACGGTCCTGCTGCAACCCAGCGAACGGCCCAGTGCCCGCGCGCTCTATGCGCGACAGGGGCCTATCACCGATGCCGAACTGGTCGACTTCGGCTTCAGCCACGCCGACCTGTTCTGAAGGAGGCTTCGCTATGTTCCGCCACCGCCTGTTGATGGTCCTGCTGCTGGCATGCCCCGCCCTGCATCTGCAGCCGGCAGAGGCTGCGCCCGGGCACGGCCTGAAGGAGATTCCGGATCCCGAACTGAGCCTGATGCGTGGCCGCTACACCGTGGGCGGCAATGCCGTGGCGTGGTTCGGGGTAACGATGATCTCGCAGTGGCAGGCCGGCAACGGAAGCGTGCTGCAGGGTGCGTTGACCCTGGGCATGGACTTCCGCGGCGGCGGCAGCCCGACGCTGAGCTTCCAGCCCAGCGTGCACGTGACGGCTGCGGACGCGCCACTGCCGGAAACGCAGGGTCGTCACATCGACAGCAGCGGCCTGGCCAATGCCAGCGGCCTGGTGCAGAGCGTGCAGGTGGCCGGGGATGGCAACGTCGCCCGCAATGCGACCACGCTGGTGGTACGCAATGGCGCGGTGCCGGCCCCGCCGGGTGACGGCCTGCATTCGATCAGTGCGCAGGCTGCCGGCATGTCGGCCGCCGCGGTGCTGGACGGCAACCAGGCTCGCCTGCAGCTGCAGGTGGATGGCCAAGGCCTGGTCCAGCAATGGATACGCAATGGCAGCGTCGGCCAGGGCATCGCCCTGGCCGCAGACGGCCAGATCGCCAGCAACCAGCTGCGGCTGGAGCTGGTAAGGGACACCGTGGGCGGCAACCTGCCGTTGAGCCAGAACGTGGCCCAGGCAATCGCGCTGAACCGCGGCATGGGGCCGGGCCGGTAACAGCGGCACGGCGTTGGGGGAGCGTTCCACAACGCAGGACACGAACATGCACACCTTGATGAGGATCACCCCGTTGGCGCTGGCGGCGCTGGCGGGCACCGCCTTCGCCACACCACCGGCGGATGATGGCGCTGACGTGCAGGCCCTGGCCAACCAGCTGGAGCAGCTGAAATCCAGCTACGCACAGGAAGTGCGGCGGCTGCGCGAACTGGACATGCAGGTGCAGGCCATGCAGGCGCGATTGAACGGGAAGGTCGGACCGATGGCCCCGCCTGCGGCCGGCGAGCAAGACCCGACCGCGCAGGCTTCGCCGGGCGCCGAGGGCTATGCCAGCAGCGCCGCCGAGGCACAGCAGGCAAGGCAGGAATCGCGGCGCAGCGTGGATGATGTGAAGCAACAGCAGTCGGCGCTGTTCTCGCGCCGCTTCACCGTCGAGAACAGCCTCACCTACGCCCGCTACGACCGCAAGCAGCTCACCCTCAATGGCTTCCTGGCGCTGGACGCGATCTTCCTCGGCAACATCGCCATCGAAAACGTTGAATCCGATTCGCTCACCTACAACCTGGCCGCCCGCTGGGGCGTCAGCCCGAACCTGACGCTCAACCTGGATGTGCCGTACCTGGCGCGGCGAACGGTCTACCAGAAGGGTGGCGCCGGGGGTGCCGCAGCCGCCATCGCGCAGGAGCAGACCAACGGCAACGGCCTCGGCGACATCGGCCTGAGCGCGAACTACCGGCTGTTCGGCGAACGCGGCTGGCGCCCGGAGACCGTGCTCACCGCCGGAATGACCGCGCCCACCGGGCGCGCACCCTACGGCCTGGACTGGAAGGTGATCGAGCGCGACGACGATGACTACATCCGCTTCGCCGTGCCCAAGGAACAGCCCACCGGCAATGGTGTGTGGCAGGCCAATGTGGGCCTGTCGATGGTCAAGACCGCCGATCCGGCCATCCTGTTCGCCAACCTCGGCTATGTGCATTCGTTCCCGCGTGGCTTCAGTGACATCGACAGCAATCCCGATACGCTCAACCCGGGTGACGTGAAACTGGGCGGCTCGGTCTACTTCGGTGCGGGCGTCGCCTTTGCATTCAACGAGCGCACCAGCCTCAGCCTGTCATTCAGTGACCGCATCAGCGCCCGTGCCTCCACCCGTTTCCAGGGTGGAAAGTGGATGAAGGTGATCGGCAGCGACGCCAATGCGGCGTCACTGAACCTGGGCGTGACCTATGCGCTCAACGCGCACACCACGCTGGTCACACTGCTGGGCATCGGGCTGACCCCGGATGCCCCCGACTTCACCTTGGCATTCAAGATTCCGTACATGCTGTAGCGGCGAGGCGTCGTGGCATGATGGCGTCCCTGCCGCCAGTGGACGCCCATCATGCCCATCGGATTCATCGGCCTTGGCGTCATGGGCATGCCCATGGCAGCGCACCTGGCGCGCGCCGGCCACATGCTCTGGGGCTGGTCCCGCTCCGACCGCAACCATGCCACCGCCCGCGCCGCCGGCATCCGCGTCTCAGCGGCCGCCGGTGACGTGTTCGATGCATGCGCAACGATCGTCCTGATGCTTGCCAACGACCCGGCCATCGACGCGGTCCTGTCACGAAACAGCCCTGCGTTCGCTGCCCGCGTCGAAGGCCGCCTGGTGATCAACATGGGCACCAGCTCGGCGGAGTATTCCCAGGCACTGGGCGAACAGATCCGCGCGGCCGGCGGGCGCTACGTGGAGGCGCCGGTCTCCGGTTCACGGCTTCAGGCCGAGTCCGCGCAGCTGGTCATCATGCTGGCCGGCGACGCGGCTGACGTTGCAGAAGCATCGCAGCTGCTTGCGCCGCTGGGCCGGCAGTGCGTGGCGTGCGGCCAGGTACCCGCGGCGTTGCGCATGAAACTGGCGGTGAACCTGTATCTGATCACGCTGGTCA
The DNA here is from genome assembly GCF_059371235.1 of Stenotrophomonas sp. YJH_SMC_29. Classification (NCBI taxonomy): domain Bacteria; kingdom Pseudomonadati; phylum Pseudomonadota; class Gammaproteobacteria; order Lysobacterales; family Lysobacteraceae; genus Stenotrophomonas; species Stenotrophomonas sp. YJH_SMC_29. The sequence goes on from NZ_JCAFUK010000003.1 coordinate 204,470, forward strand.
CCGCGCTGGGCGAGGCCGTGCGCTTTGCCGAGGTCCACGGCATTGCCCTGGAGCGCTTTGCCGAAGTGCTCAACGCCGGGCCGATGGCCAGCGACGTATCGCGGATCAAGCTGGACAAGATGCTCAGGGAAGACTTCGCCGTACAGGCCTCGATCACCGACGTGCTGAAGAACAGCGGGCTGGTGGCTGCGGCGGCGCGCGAGGCTGGGATGCAGGCACCCCTGATCGACGCCAGCGATGCGCTGTTCGCCCGGGCACAGCAGATGGGCCTGGGAAGCCAGGACATGGCGGCGGTACTGCAGGCGATCCGGGGCACCCCGCCGGCTGCCGGCGGTGCCTGATCCGGATTCATCTTCCGGCACCACAGTGGTCGCTGCCCGCTGCTATATTCAGTCCAGTTCGGCAGGCATGGTGCCTGCCCTTGAATCACAGGGAGTTGGACATGGGTCTGGTACAGGCGGTGAAGGGTGCGGTCGGCGGCGTGCTGGCCGACCAGTGGAAGGACTTCTACACCGTGCCGACGGGCCTGCCTTCCACGGCGGCCCTGTTCGCGGCGGTCCCGCGCGGCACCAACGCCGGCCGTGGCTCCAACACCAGCGGCTCGTCCAACATCATCAGCAACGGCTCGAAGATCATCGTGCCAGAGGGCTACGGCCTGCTGCTGTTCCAGGACGGCGCCATCACCGCGTTCGTCGCCGAACCGGGTGGCTACGAGTGGCGTTCGGACGACCTGAACTCGCAGTCGATCTTCGCTGGCGACGGCCTGGTCAGCACCTTCATCAAGCAGAGCTGGGAACGCTTCAAGTTCGGCGGCCAGCCGGGCTCGCAGCAGGCTGCCTATTTCGTTTCGCTGAAGGAGCTGCCGGACAACCGCTTCGGTACCCAGTCGGAAATCTACTGGGACGACGGCTTCCTCAACACGCAGGTCGGCGCGGTCACGCGCGGCTCGTACACGCTGAAGATCGTCGACCCGATCCTGTTCGTGAAGAACTTCGTGCCGGCCAGCTACCTGCAGCCCGGCCAGGTGTTCGACTTCACCGATCTGGACAACGCCGCCGCCAGCCAGCTGTTCAATGAAGTGGTCGGTTCGCTGGCCCCGGCCTTCAGCCTGTATACCAACGATCCGGGCAAGGGCAACCGCATTACCCGGTTGCAGCAGGATTCGATCGGCTTCGCGCAGAGCCTGTCGGCTGCGGTCGAGCAGGCCTACCAGTGGCAGAGCGATCGTGGCCTGGCCATCGTCAAGACCGCCATCGTTTCGATCGAGTACGACGCCAACACCCGCGAACTGCTGAAGACCGTGCAGCGTGCCGATGCCCTGTCCGGTTCGCGCGGCAATTCCAACCTGCAGGCCAGCGTCGCCCAGGGCATCCAGTCGGCCGGCGAGAACGGTGGTGCCGCAGGCCTGGTCGGCGTCGGCATGGCCTCGGGGATGTTCGGTGTCGGCGGCATGCAGCAGCCGGTCGCCCCGGCCGCGGACGACCCGGTGGCCAAGCTGAAGAAGGCCAAGGAAATGCTGGACCTGGGGCTGATCACCCAAGGCGACTATGACGCCCTGAAAGCCAAGGCACTGGGCCTGTAACGGCAGGACGCACGACCCACATGTCCGATCCCCGAAACGGCCCACCGCCGCTGCCCGGATCCGCGCCCGCGACGCCGCCGCCCCTGCCGGCGGCGTCGTTGGATGGGCCCGGTTCGCCGCAGGACGTTCCTCCCCTGCCCGGCAGCTTCCCGCTGGACACCTCGAAACTGCCGCAGGCCATCCGCGATGAAGTGGAAGCGCCTGACCCGGTGGCCATCGACACCTCGGCCAGCGAACTGAAGGACGGCCTCAACCGCTGCCCGAAGTGCGGCGCCAGCGACATCCGTCCCAAGCCCGGCACTGACATCCTCATCTGCCTGTACTGCCGTCACCAATGGCATGGCGCGCGGGTCGAGGAAGAATTCGGCCTGGGCGAGGCCATCGACCAGCTGCGCGGCACGGTCATCGCCTCCGGTGCGCGTGACATCGATGCCGACACCTCGGCACTGATGACGTTCAAATGCACCGGCTGCGGCGCCGAGGTCACGGTCAATACCGAGAGCACGATGACGGCGCGTTGCCACTGGTGCCGCCATGTGTTCGGCGTCAACGAGCAGATCGCCAACGGCGCGGTACCTGATGCGGTGCTGCCGTTCCATATCAGGAAGGACGATGCGGTCGCGCGCATCCGCCAGTTCGTCGACAAGCGCCGCATGTTCGCACTGAAGGCGTTCAAGGACCAGTTCACCCCGGAAAACGTGGTGGGCGTGTTCCTGCCCTACATGATCGTCGACAGCAATGCCAGCGCGGCCGTGGCCGGCAAGGGCGAGATCAAGACGCGCGAGTACACGGTGGGCAGCGAGAAGAACAAGCGCACCCTGTACGATGCCGATGTCTACCAGGTCGAGCGCCAGGTGGATTTCACCGTCGATGACCTGCCGCTGGAATCCTCGGCCGAGCGCGGGAATCTTGATACCCGCGCCAACACCAACAACATCATCAACACCATCCTGCCGTTCGACACCAAGAACGCGGTGAAGTGGAACGCCTCGTACCTGGCCGGCTTCACCTCTGAAAAACGCAACCTGGATGTGGAAAAGCTGCGGCCGCGGCTGGAAGACCAGCTGCTGTCGATCGCCCGTGCGCAGGTGGAAGGGTCGGTGAGGCGCTACAACCGTGGCGTGCGCTGGGAACAGGAACAGCTGGACGTGCACGGCACCCGCTGGGTCTCGATGTACCTGCCGGTGTGGCTGTACTCCTACCACCAGCCTGGAAAGAACGGCGGCATGCTGCACTACATCGCGGTGAACGGCCGTACCGGCGAAACCATGGGCAGCGTGCCCGTGCAGCAATGGAAGATGCTGCTGGCGGCACTGGCCACCGGCACCATCATTGAAGCCCTCGCAATTGCCTTCCTGGTGGCAACCACATGAGCGACGACAGTGGCCTCTGGCTGTTGGCGGCAGGTCCGGCGGGCGCAACCGCGCTGTACTGGGCGCTGTACCGCTATTACCGAAACACCGACAAATCGCATTCCTTCGAGCACGAGACCGCCATCGAGGCCAAGCCGGTCACCGGCTCGGACCAGCAGGTGGGCCGGGTCACCGGCACCGAGGAGAAGCGCATCCGCGGCGACAATGTGTACGAGTACCGGAAACGGGTCGCTCGGGTGAAACCCGAAGGATAGAGCCAGGCCAAGCCTGGCTGCGGGGCGTGCCGGCCGCTGGCCGGCATTCCTTCGGTTTCTGGGCGTCAAAGGGGAGCCGGCCAGCGGCCGGCACTACCCTTCAGCAGACAGCACCTTGGGCGCGTCCTCACGCCGTCTCCCACCCCACCGGTTCGATACTCGCGCGATCCACCCTGCCGAGGATCCTGCGATGGCCGCCGTTCCTGCCCGTGCCTGCCTGTCCGTCCTGTGCTTCCTGGCCCTGCCCGCCCTTGCGCAGGACGCGTCGTTCGGCTTCGGTGAACAGACCTCCCGTACCGAGCAGACCACGCAATCCAGCAGTACCCAGACCCAGAGCAGTGGCGCGATGACCACGCAGACCACCACCAGCGGCAGCTCGCAGTCCGAGTCGCGCAGTGAAAGCAAGGGGCTGGACGTGGACTTCGGCTTCCACGACAACAACGATGACTGGGACCACGACCGCCAGCGCGGCGGCCGCGGCGTGCGCGAAGGCGATCTGTTCGGCAGCTGGACGCTGGGCCAGGAGAACGGCAGCACGTGCACCATCGAACTGAAGAGCATCGAGTGGTTCGGTGGCTACAGCGCCTACGTACCCGCCGGCTGCCCGGACGGCTTCTTCTCGGCCAACCGCTGGGTGCTGTCAGGCAACCAGCTGCTGCTCACCGATACCAGCAACACGGTATTCGGGCGCTTCCGCGCGTCGGGCGGCGGGCGCTGGTCGGGGTTCCGTGAATCCGACGGTGCGCGGTTGTATCTCAACCCCAAGGGGCGCTGAGCGTAGCGTGCACGCAGCGGGCACGCGCCGACCGCGAAGATCAGGCGTCCGCCCCGCCCGCTCGCCGAAATGTCCGCTCCCACTGGTTCCCGCCTTGTCATCTACGCCGCGCTCGCGGGCAACCTCGCCATTGCGATCGCCAAGTTCATCGCCGCCGGCATCTCCGGCAGCTCGGCCATGCTCAGCGAGGGCGTGCATTCGCTGGTCGACACCCTGAATGAACTTCTGCTGCTGTACGGCCTGCGCCGCGCCGGCAAGGCGCCGGACCCGGTGCACCCATTCGGCTACGGCCGCGAGCTGTACTTCTGGAGCTTCATCGTTGCCCTGCTGGTGTTCGCGGCCGGCGCAGGCGTCTCGGCCTACGAAGGCATCCAGCACATCCGCCATCCCGAGCCGGCACGCAACCATGCCCTGAGCTACAGCGTGCTGGGCATTTCCATCCTGTTCGAGGGTGCGTCCTGGTGGGTGGCGCTGCGCGAGTTCCGCCGGACCAAGGGCAAACTCGGCTATTTCGAAGCGTTCCGCCGCAGCAAGGATCCCTCCACCTTCACCGTGTTGCTGGAAGACAGCGCCGCCCTGCTCGGCCTCGGCTTTGCGCTGGCCGGGCTGCTGGCCGCCCAGCTGCTCGAAATGCCGGTGCTCGATGGTGTTGCCTCGTTGTGCATCGCCGGCGTGCTGGCTGCGACTGCCTTCCTTCTCGCCCGCGAGACCAAGGGCCTGCTGGTGGGAGAGCCCGCCCATCCGGCGGTGGCCGAGCGGATCATGGCCGTGGCCGAAACCGATCCGGACCTGCGTCGCGCCAATGGCGTGACCACCATGCAGATGGGCCCGGAACAGGTGGTGGCCATGCTCAGCGCCGAGTTCGAGGATGACCGGCACACCCCACAGATCGAAGCCTGCATCACCCGGATCGAAAGGGCGGTGAAGCGCGAGTATCCGGAACTGGTGGCACTGTTCATCAAGCCGCAGACGCCCGAGGTCTATGCCGCCCGGCGCGCCGCCCTGGCGCCCGCTTCCGCACCACGATGACACGCTGTCTGCGCGCGTTTCACCTGCGCGGTGCCACAGTGCCCCGGTCCTTCACCTGAACCTGCCGCTGCCGTGCCGGACTGGTTGCCCGCCTCCCTGCAGATCCTTCCGCGCAGCTTCTACCAGCGCCCGCCGACCGAGGTCGCCCCCGAGCTGCTCAACAAGCTGCTGGTCCGCGACGACGGTCGCACCGGCCGCATCGTCGAGGTGGAAGCCTACGCCGGCCGTGATGATCCGGCGGCGCACTCCTATCGCGGACAGACGCCGCGCACGGCCAGCATGTTCGGCGAGGCCGGCCACCTCTATGTGTATTTCACTTACGGCATGCATTGGGGCAGCAACGTGGTCTGTGGAGAGGTCGGTGAAGGCGTGGCGGTGCTGCTGCGGGCCGTCGAGCCGCTGGCGGGCCTTGAGCGCATGCACCAGCTGCGCCCCGCCGCGCGCCGGGATCACGATCTGGCCAGCGGGCCGGGCAAGCTGTCGCAGGCCTTCGGGCTGGACCGCGGTTTCGACGGCGCCGACCTGGTGACCGGCAGCCACCGCATTGTCATTGCCAGCGATGGGGTGCCGCCTCCGGCGGATCCGGTGGTGGGGCCTCGCATCGGCATCACACGCGCAGTCGATTTCCCTTGGCGCTGGCACATCCGTGATCACCGTCACGTATCGATTCGACCGCGCTCCCCTGCATCGTCTGTGAAGAGACGCCGATGACCCCTCTCGACAAACCATTGCGGCGCGAACTGCAGATCGACGGCCAGCCCTACACGCTCACTGTGGATCCGGAAGGACTGAAGCTCGTTGAAAAAGGCCGGCGCAAAGGCATCGCGTTGCGCTGGCAGGACCTGGTGTCCGGAGACGCCGCGCTGGCCACGGCACTGCAGGCCTCGCTCAGCGAGCGCTGAGCCGGCGCTGCCGCCTCACATCGGCATCACCCAGCCATGGCGATACATAACGTCGTGCGCACTAGCGTAGCCCAGACAGCCGCCGCAACCGCCCTCGCCACCCAGCCCTGAAAAGCGCCATGGACGAAGCCGAACGACTGCTCGAAATCGACCGCCTCAACCTGCTCGATACGCCGCCGGAACCGGTGTTCGATGCCATTGTCGCCGCCGCGCGCGCCGCCACCGGCATGACCATGGGCCTGATCACGGTCGTGGCCGAGGACCGACAATGGTTCAAGGCCAACATCGGGTTGGAAGGCGTCAGCGAGACGGCCCGGGAGATCTCGTTCTGCACCCATGCGATCCGCCAGGACGGGCTGTTCGAGATTCCCGACGCGCGCCAGGACCCCCGCTTCTCCACCAATCCACTGGTGACCGGTGGCCCTCGCATCCGCCACTATGCCGGTATCCCGCTGGGCTCGGCGCAGGGCGCGCGCATCGGCACGCTGTGCCTGCTCGATGCCATGCCCGGCGTGCTGTCGCCGTCGCAGCGCGAGCTGATGGTGCACCTGGCGCGGGTCACCACGCAGGTGCTCGAGCAGCGCAGCACGCTGATGGCCCAGGTCGGCCAGGCCAAGGCGCTGCATCGCGAGCTCAAGCGCAGCGAGGATTTCCTGGAGCGCACCAACCGCGCCGCGCGGGTGGGCGGCTGGGAAATGGACCTGGTCAGCAACGAGGTGCGCTGGACCCGCGAGACCAAGCAGATCCACGGCGTGCGGGCCAACTACCAGCCCACGCTTGATACCGCCCTGTCGTTCTATCGCGAAGACAGCCGCGCCATCATCCGCACCGCGGTGCAGCGCTGCATCGATGAAGGGACCTCCTGGGAAGTGCAGCTGCCGATGACCACTGCCGACGGGCGCGCGATCTGGACCCGGGTGGTCGGGGGGCGGCAGCAGGTCGATGGACGCCCGCGGCTGGTCGGGGCCATCCAGGACATCACCGAAGAGCGCGCCGCACTGGACGCGCTGGAGGCCAGCGAGACACGCTACCGCCGGCTGTTCCACTACAGCCTGGGCCTGATCTGCACCCACACGCTGGAAGGCGTGCTGACCTCGGTCAATCCGGCCGCCGTGCAGTCGCTGGGGTTCGAAGAGAGCCAGATGATCGGGCGCAGCCTGTGTGACCTGATGCCGCCGGAAAAGCGCGAGGGCTTCAAGGCCTACCTCAAGCGGATACAGGCCAACCACACCGACGCCGGCGTGATCGAACTGATCGCCGCCGATGGAACCCGCCATTACTGGGCGTACCACAACGTGCTCGATACCGAGGCCGATCCGCCCTATGTGCTTGGACACGCGCAGGACGTCACCGCCCTGCGGATGCAGGAACAACAGCTGCGCGAGATGTCCTTCAAGGATCCACTCACCCAATGCTACAACCGCCGCTTCCTGCACCGCCTGGATGAACTGGTCGACGAGCGCTGGGCCTGCGTGATGTTCGATCTGGATCATTTCAAGCGCATCAACGACACCCAGGGCCATCGCCGCGGCGATGCCGTGCTGGTCGAGTTCGCGGCCTTCCTGCGCTCCGCCCTCGGCAAGGATGAAACCGTGGTGCGGCTGGGCGGCGACGAGTTCATGGTGGTGCTGGTCGCACCCGCGCACGGCCGTCTGAGCGAGCTTGAACACTGGTACCGGGACCATGCAGCGCTGTCACCCACCGCGTTCTCGATGGGCGCGGCGATCAATACGCCCGGCGAGCCAGTGGCCGACACCATCCAGAAGGCCGACAGCCGCCTGTACCGTACCCGCGAGCGGGTGCGCCGCGAGCGGCGCGAGGACCCCGCCGCGCGCTGATCAGGCGCGCACCGTCACCCAGGCCGGCGCATGATCGCTGGCCTTTTCCTGCAGGCGTACCCAGCGGTCGACGCCGGCATCCTTCAGTCGCTCCGTCAGCACGGGATTCAACAGCAGATGATCGATGCGCAGCCCACGGTCGCGCTCGGCATGCTGGCGGAAGTAGTCCCAGAATGTGTAGATCGTGGCGTCGCCGTGCACCTGCCTCAGCGCATCGGTCCAGCCCTGCGCGAGCAGCCGCTGGAAGGCCTCGCGAACCTCGGGCTGGAACAGGGCATCGCGGCGCCAGGCCTTGGGGTCGTAGACGTCGGCATCGGTGGGAATCACATTGAAGTCACCCAGCAGCAGTGCCGGGTGCGGCAGATCAACCAGGCTGCGCGCATGCCGGATGAGGCGCTCCATCCAGCGCAGCTTGTAGTCGAACTTCGGCCCGGGCTGCGGGTTGCCGTTGGGCAGGTAGAGGGCGCCCACGATGACGCCGTGCACGGCCGCTTCCAGGTAGCGGCTCTGCGTATCCCTGGGTTCGCCCGGCAAGCGCCGGCGGCTCTCAACCGGGGTGGTCCCCCGTGCCAGCAGCGCCACGCCGTTCCAGCGCGCCTCGCCCTGCCACAGCGCACCGTAGCCGGCCTCTTCCAATGCTGCAGCGGGAAACGCGGCGTCGGTCGCCTTCAGTTCCTGCAGGGCAACCACGTCCGGCGATTCCCTGTGCAGCCAATCCAGCAACTGCGGCAGGCGCGTGCCGATGCCGTTGACGTTGAACGTGGCAATGCGGAGCGTCTTGCGGCGGGCCATGCACGAGGCCTCTCTGCGCTGCGGATGAGCCTTCACTGTGCGCGCCGGCGCATGCACGGTCCGTGGATGCCGCGTCACGGCAGGGTTCCGTTCGTTTCACGAGCCGCTGCCACGCCCGGCAGCAGGCTGTTCGCCCGTGAACGGTGCTGGAGAAGCCTCATGGCGGTGCGTCCGCTGCGCGCCATCTACCAGATCGACCCCTACCTGTTCCGCGACAGTGATGGCTGCGGCTGGGGCACGCTGGATGGCATCACCGAAAAGCTGGACCATCTGCAATGGCTCGGCATCAGCCATGTGTGGCTGCTGCCGTTCTACTGCAACGCCGGCCGTGACGGTGGCTACGATGTCACCGACCACTATCGCATCGATCCACGCCTCGGCGATGAGTCCGCGTTCCAGCGCCTGGTCGATGCCGCCGATGCACGTGGCATCGGCATCATCGTGGAACTGGTGATGCAGCACACTGCCAGCGCGCACCCCTGGTTCGTCGCCGCGCAGCACGGCGACCCGGCCTGGCGCGCCTGGTATCTCTGGAGCGACCACGTACCGGACGACGGCCTGCAGCCGATGTTCCCGCCCATCGAGGCCTCGGTCTGGACGTGGGATGCCGAGGCCGGCGCGTTCAACCGGCACATGTTCTACCGGCACGAGCCGGACCTGGAGCTGGCCCACGCACCGGTTCGCGACGAACTGCTGCGGGTGATGGAATTCTGGCTGCAGCGCGGCGTAGCCGGCTTTCGCGTGGACGCCGTCCCGTATATGGTCGAGCGCGCCCGCCACGCGGACCCGCACGACGACGGACTGTGGCTGCTGGAGGCGATGCGTGCCACGGCAGACGCGCAGCAGCCGGGCCTGCCGCTGATCGGCGAAGCGGACGTCAGCGCATCCCACTACGGTGACTTCCTGTGCGAGGGGCGGCGCCTCTCGCACCTGCTCGACTTCCACCTCAACAATCACTTCTTCCTGGCACTGGCGCGCGGTGACGCGAGCGAAGTGGCGCGGGTCATGGCCGAATACGGCCCACAGGCGCCGCCGGACACCCGCATCGCCTGGCTGCGCAACAATGATGAGCTGGACCTGGAGCAGCTGGAGCCGGACGAACGCGAAGCGGTGATGCAGCGCTTCGCGCCCGAACCTGGCATGCGCATCTATGGCCGCGGCATCCGCCGCCGGCTTGCACCGATGCTGGAGGGCGATGTCGCATGGCAGGCCATGGCCTGGGCGGCGCTGCTGTCGCTGGGCCAGGTGCCGGTGATCCGCTATGGCGAGGAGATCGGCCTGGGTGACTGCCTGGAGCTGCCCGAACGCAATGCCGTGCGCATGCCCATGCACTGGCATGGCCGCCCAGGGGCGGGGTTCACCGATCGACCGCGGCATGCGTGGCGCGCGCCACCGGCAGACGGCCCCTACGGCTACCGGACGGTGAATGTCGAGGTGCAACGTAGAACGCCCGGCTCGCTGCTGCTGCGCGTGCGCGAGCTGCTGCTGCAGCGCAATGCCCATCCCGTGCTGCAGCAGGGGCCACATGCGCTGGACCCACCGTCACCTGCGTTGCTGATGCTCTGCTACGGCGACGCGCCCCGGCAGGCGTTGGCACTGATCAACTTCGGCGACGAACCGGTGGAGGTGGATCTGCCCCTGCGCGGCCCGCTGCGCACGCTGGTGGCCCATGGGGCCAGGCTGCGCGACCACCGCTGCATCCTGCAGGGACACGGCTACACCTGGCTGGCCGCAGAGGGGGCCTGAGTGTGCAGCGCGGGCAGCACGTGTTCGGCGAAGTCATCGATGAAGCGTTCCTGCTCACGGTTCACGTTGTGCAGGTAGATGCGATCGAACCCCAATGATTGCAGTTCCTGCAGCCAGGCCTTGTGCCGGGCCAGGTCTGCCGATACGTGCACGCGGCCGCGTAGCTCCTCGGCGCTGATCGATCGGGCGTGTGCTTCGAACTGTTCGGGCTGGTCCAGCCCTTCGGCCAGTTCCGGCGGCAGCACGTTGGCGCTCCACTGCTCCATCGCGCCGTCCAGCGCCGCTTGTTCGGCACGGGCGTAGGAGAGCTTGGCCTGCAGGTACATCGGCTTGCCCCTGCCACCGCCGTCCTCGAACGCCGCCACGACACGCCTCAACTGCGCCAGTGGCTGGCTGATGGTGATCAGGCCATCGGCCCAGCCGCCCATCCAGCGTGCGGTTTCCTCAGTGACGGCCGCCCCCAGCAGCGGCAGCGGCAGTGCTGGCCGGCTGTACAGCCGCGCCTTTCGGACCTGGAAGCCCCCCGTGTGGTCGACCTGCTCGCCGCCCCACAACCGCCGCATCACCTCGGCCGCATCGCGCAGTGCCTTCTGCCGCTCCCGCTTGGCTGGCCACGCCTGTCCCGTGATGCGTTCGTTCAGCGCCTCGCCGGTGCCGAGTGCCAGCCAGATCCGCCCCGGCGCCAGCTGCTCCAGCGTGGCCGCGGCCTGCGCCACCAATGCCGGGTGCTGGCGCAGCATCGGGCACGTCACCATGCCCAGGGTCAACGCGCTCTGCACTGCCAGTGCGCCCGCCCATACCCAGCTATGGCCGGACTGCCCTTGCGCGGTCGTCCAGGGGTGGAAGTGGTCCGAGCACATCAGGGCCTCGAATCCCGCCTGTTCGGCGCGCAGCGCCAGGCCCAACAGCGTGGCGGGCGGGAACTGCTCATGCGATGCGTGGTAGCCGATGGTCATCACGGATTCCCTGCGGGCACTGGACACGATGGCAACACGTTCCCAGCTAAAACGGCGTCATGGAAACGAACGCTTCCTGCATCGGGCATCGACGCTGGGCTATCGCCGAGGGCTACATTCCCGCCTGGAGCAACGGCCCGTCACCGGAGATGCAGAGCCACGAAACCTGCTGCGTACTCAATGCCGGCAACGAGGACGCGCATGTCACGCTGACCCTCTACTTCGAGGACCGCGATCCTGTCGGCCCCTACCGGATCACCGTACCCGCGCGACGCACCTGCCATCTGCGCTTCAATGACCTGGAGCACCCGGCGCCGGTGCCGCGCGGCATGGGCTTCGCCACCCTCGTCGAATCCGACCAGCCGATCATCGTGCAGCACACGCGGCTGGATTCGCGGCAGCCGGCCAACAGCATCATGACCACGATCGCCCATCCGTTGTGAAGCCGCACGCGAGCGCGTCCACACAGTCACGACACTGTACCCTCCGGTCGTTTACCCGTTCGGCGCGAAACTGGGGTCAATCAACGATCGGAGAGTGACGATGGCCCTGCCCGACTACCCACGCCCGCCCTTCCCCGCCCAGCAGCAATCCTTCCCCGGCAAGACCGCGCAGATGCAGCCGCGGCCGGACCACGGCGAGGACAGCTATCGCGGCCATGGCCAGCTGCAGGGCAAGAAGGCACTGATCACCGGCGGTGACAGCGGCATCGGCGCAGCGGTGGCCATCGCTTTCGCGCGCGAGGGCGCCGATGTCGCCATCGCGTTCCTCGATGGCGAGCAGGACGACGCCCGCCATGTACAGCAGCAGATCGAACAGGCCGGGCGCAAGGCCGTGCTCGTGCCCTGTGACATCAGTGACCCGGCGCAGGCGCGCTCGCTGGTGGACCGTGTGGCCAGCGAGCTGGACGGTCTCGACATCCTGGTCAACAACGCGGCCTACCAGCGCTACTACGAGCATTTCGACGACATCACCCTGGATGACTGGAAACGGACGTTCGATACCAATGTCCATGCCGTGTTCAATCTGACGCGGTTGTGCGTGCCGCACCTGCGCGGTGGCGGCGCGATCATCAACACCGCATCGGTCAACTCCAAGCGACCGACCCCGAACATCCTTCCGTACTCTGCGACCAAGGGCGCCGTCGCCAACCTGACGCTGGGGCTGGCGGGCCTGCTGGCCGAGCATCAGATCCGCGTCAATGCCGTGCTGCCCGGCCCGATCTGGACGCCGTTCATTCCGGCAGGCATGGCCGCCGAAGAGGTCGAGCAGTTCGGCTCGCAAACGCCGTTCGGCCGCCCCGGGCAACCCGCCGAACTGGCCTCGGCCTACGTGATGCTGGCTTCGGACAGCGCCAGTTACACCTCCGGTGCCTTGCTGACCATCTCCGGCGGCGCGGCAACGCTGTGACCGCTCATGGCCGGACTGCCTGCCTGGATCGCGGATTGGCTGCTGGTGGTGGTACCGGTGGCCGAGGTGCTGGTCATTCTCGGGGTGGCCTGGTTGATGGTGCGTGCCCTGGCGTGGTTGCTTGTGCAGGCCCGGCAGCGCGGCCGGCTGGCGCCTGAACTGCACGTAGGCCTGCGCCGCGGCGGTGCGCTGCTGCTGTACCTGGCGGCCACGCTGCTGGTACTGGAGCGCCTGGGCGTGTCGCGCTCGGTGCTGTGGACTGCGCTGACCGGCTTCATGGCAGTCGGTGCGGTGGCATTCTTCGCCGCATGGAGCGTGCTGTCCAATCTGTTCTGTTCGTTCCTGATCGTCGCCACGCGCCCGTTCCGCATCAACGACACCATCGAGGTACTGGAGAGCGTGGACAAGCCGGGCCTGTGTGGCCAGGTGGTGGACATCAACCTGATCTACACCACGCTGAGTGATCGTGGCGACGGCGCGCGCGGCTGCCTGCTGCGCGTGCCGAACTCGTTGTTCTTCCAGCGCATTACCCGCCACTGGGGTGACAGCGGCTATTCGCAGCTGCCGGGCAGCCTGCCGATAAAGGGCAAGGTGCGCTGAGCAGCGGCAGCGCCGAGCGCATGCCCGGCTTGCTGCGCGCAGCGCAGGGGGCATCGCGGCCGAACGGAGTGCTGCCGAGCGCGGGCTCGGCTCTACATCTACAGGTGCCCCCGCGGGCGACCCTACTCCGCCGCCAATGCCTGGATAGGGTCCAGCTGTGCCGCACTGCGTGCCGGGAAGTAGCCGAAGCCCAACCCGATCGCAGACGAACACACCAACGCGGCCAGCACCGGCCCCGGCGTGAACAGGAACGGCACGCCCACCGCCAGCAGGCTCGACAACGCGCCGACGCCAAAGGCCAACAGCACGCCCAGCGCCCCGCCGAACAGGCAGATCAACACCGCTTCGATCAGGAACTGGCGCAGGATGTCGCCCTGCCGCGCCCCTACCGCCAGCCGCACGCCAATCTCGCGCACGCGCTCCTTCACCGACACCAGCATGATGTTCATCACGCCCACCCCGCCGACCACCAGCGCCACCGCCGCGATGGCCGAGACCAACGCGGCCAGGGTCTGGCTCGACTTCATCACCGCTCTGCGGATCTGGTCCGCGTTGTAGATGAAGAAATCACGACGCCCGTGCAGCCGCTGCAGTTCGGCACCCAACGATGCCTCCGCTGCTCGGGTTGGCACGTCATCGCGCACCCGCACGGTGATGCTCTCCAGGCGCGGGCTGCCCAGCAGCCGCGAAGCCGCCGAGGTGTACGGCACGTAGACCGTCGGCGTTGCGCCACCGGCGAACGCACTGGTCCCCACCACGCCGATCACTTCCACCGGCATCCCGCCCAGCAGCACCGTGCTGCCCACCGGGCTGCCACTGGACAACGCCTTGGCCGCCTTCTGGTCGAGCACGCCGACAGCACGATGCGCGTGGACCTCGTCATCCGTGAAGAACCGGCCGGCCTTCAGCCGCAGCCCGCGCACGCGCGGTAGGTCAGCGCCCACGCCAAGCACCTGCGTGTTGGCACGCCGGCTGCCCTGCAACGCGGCCACCGAACCGCTCAGGTTGGGGCTTACGCTGTCTACGTAGCCCAATGCGGCCAGGTGATCGGCGTCGGCCACCACCAGTGTTTCAATCTCCGCCGATCGCGGGTCGCCAAAATCAGTGCCCGGGAAGATCTCCAGCGTGCTGGCGCCCAGCTCGTTGATCTGTGACTCGACCTGTGCCTGCGCGCCTTTGCCCAGTGCCACCACCGTCACCACGGCAGCCACGCCGATGATGATGCCCAGCATGGTCAACAAGGTACGCAGCCGGTGGGCCAACATCGAACGTACTGCCATGCGCGTCGCCTCCCGCATGGCATCAACGCGGGCGCGCCGTTCGGCGGCCACGGCGGGCGCGCGCTCCGATGCGTCTGCATGCGGTCGCACCGGCTGGCCTCGCGCCTGTCGATCTGCCACCAAGCGTCCATCGGCGATCTCGATCACACGCGACGCATGGGCGGCAATCGCCGCGTCATGCGTCACCAGGATCACGGTATGGCCCTGGCCGTGCAGGCGCTTCAGTTCGGCCATCACCTGCTGGCCGCTGGCATGGTCCAACGCGCCGGTGGGTTCGTCAGCCAGCACGATCGCGCCGCCGTTCATCAGTGAGCGCGCGATGGATACGCGCTGCTGCTGGCCGCCGGACAGCTGGCTGGGCCGGTTCGCGGTCCGCTCGCCCAGGCCGAGTGTTTCCAGCAGCAGGCGAGCCTGCGTGGCGCGCGCGTCGGCGTCCACGCCGGCATAGACGGCGGGCAACGCTACGTTCTCGATGGCACTGAGGTTCTCCATCAGGTTGTAGCGCTGGAAGATGAAGCCGAAGTGCTCGCGGCGCAGGCGTGCCAGCTGGTCGGGCGACATCTGCTCGGTCGCTGCCCCATCCACGCGGTAGCTGCCTTCAGTCGGCCGGTCCAGGCAGCCCAGGATGTTCATCAGGGTGGACTTGCCTGAGCCCGAGGGGCCGATGATGGCGATGAACTCGCCGGCGTCGATGCGCAGCGAGACCTCCTTCAGCACCACCACTTCACCGGCGGCCGAGCGATAGGCGCGCGATACGCCCTGTAGTTCCAGCAGTGCGTCGGCCATGCTCACATCCCCAGCAGGCTGGTGGGTTCGGCGTCGCCGCCGCTGGATGCCTGGCCAACCACCACGTTCTCGCCGGCTTCCAGGCCGGACAGGATCTGCACGGCGGTGGCGGTGCGCAGGCCGGTGGTCACTGCGCGCTCGCGGGCACGGCCCTTCGCATCGACCACCCGCACGGTCGTGCGGGTACCGGCCCCGTCACCGGCCTCGGTCAATGCGCTCAGCGGCACCTGCAGCGCGTTGGCCACGCGTGCCAGCTGGATCGTCACCTTCACCGTCATCGAGGGCTTCAGCATCAGGCCCGGATTGGCCACGTCGAACAGTCCCGCGTAGTACACCGCTTTGGGCGTCTGCGCCGATCCGCCGCTGTTGCCGCTGGCTGCGTCGGCGATCGACGAAGGCGCAGGCTCAAGCTGTTGCAGATGGGATTCGTAGCGGCGCCCGCTCGGACCCAGCGTCGAGAACGACAGCCGCTGGCCGGGTGCGATCAGCTCCACGTCGGCCTCGGCGATCTCGGCGCGTACGGTCACGATGTCCATCTGTGCCAGCATCACGAGGGTCGGCGTGGTCTGCATCGAGTTCAGCGTCTGCCCCGCCTTGGTGACGATGGCCACGATGTAGCCCGCGGACGGCGAGACGATACGGGTGTAGCCCAGGTTGATGCGGGCGGTTTCGACCTGGGTCACCGCCTGGTCGATCTGCGCCTGCAATGCAGCGACATCCGAACGTGCCGCGTCGCGCGCCACGCGCGCCGCTTCAAAGCTCTCCTGCGAGACCAGGCGCGATGCCACCAGCTGCGACTGCCGATCATACGTGCGAAGCGCCTGGGTGTAGCGCGCCTGGCTGGCCGCGTGCTGCGCACGCAGCGCAGTGGCGGCCGCCTCGGCGCTGCGCAGGGCAATCCGCTGCGGTTGTGAATCCACCTCGGCAATCAGGTCGCCGGCCTGTACGTGCTGGCCCAGCACCACGTGCAGGCGCTTGACCTGCCCCGAGACCTGCGCGCCCACGGCCACCAGTTCCTTTGGATTGACCCGGCCGACCGCCTGCACGGTCCGCTCCAGATCGGCAACCGTGGCCGGTGCGGTGATCAAGGCGGCATCATCGCCATCGGCAAACGCCCACCAGCTGCCCGCGCCGGCAAGAACGGCCAGCGTTGCGGCAATGATCCAGGTCCTGCGGTTGTTCATGGAAACATCCGGGGTGCGTGCAGCCGCCGGATGCGGCTGCCAGGTCCGCAGTCTGGGAGCTCCAGGTGGATGTTTCTTGGAGCCACCGTGGAGATTGGATGGAGACGCGGCAACTGTTCATGCACCGCGTCGGCGGCTGAATCCGCGGCGCGGCTCCACGCAATCTCGACACAATCTCGATCAAGTCTCCATCAACGGGCGCTAGCCTCGGCGGCCTCGCCGACTGCCTGCCCGCCGTGACCCGTCCCTATCCCGAGCTGCCCCCGTTGGATGTGCGCCGCGCTTACCTGGCCTGGTGTGCGCCCTCGCCCTGGTCGCTGGCGCTGGTGATGGCATCAACCATGGCGTGGCTGCTGGCCAGCCAGGACCCGATGCCGCCGCTGCTGGCCGGCTTCGGCGCCGCCGCACTGGCGTGGTTCCGCAGCGACGGCCCCGGCCACGCCACCCGCGCGGGGACAGCCGTCTCGCTGCTGCTGATCGGGTTGGCGATGACGTCGGCCACGGCCTTCGGCGCCCACGCCGCGCTGTACCTGCTGCTGGCGGCCACGGCGCTACTGCTGTTGGCCCTGCTGGCCCTGCGGCTGCGCGCCATCACCGCCATGGCGGCACGCCTGCAGGCACGGGTGGATGCCACCCCGATGGACTGCCGCTGGACCCACCTGCCGGCTGCGCTCTCCACGCTGATCGTGCAGCAGCTGCGCGGCGCGGGTCCGGTGGAGCCGTCCCTGCATCGCACGCTGGTGCTGGCCACGCTGGCCTAGGCAGCCGACGCGGAAGCGCAGGCCTTGGAGCGCCGACGATGACGCTGCCGTTGATGCCGCATGTCCCCGCACCGACCGTAGACGCGTACCCGCCGATGAAACATGAACTCCGCAGCCGACCGGCGCCCCTGGTCCTGATTGCCGAAGACGAGGGTGAAATCGCCGACATCCTCGGCGCCTACCTGGCACGCTCCGGGCTGCGCAGTGCCCGCGCCGCTGACGGCGAAGCGGCGCTGGCCAGCCATCGCCAGCTGCGTCCGGACCTGGTGCTGCTGGACGTGCAGATGCCCAGGATGGACGGCTGGCAGGTGCTGAGCGAGCTGCGCCGGCGCGGCAATACGCCGGTGATCATGCTCACCGCGCTCGACCAGGACGTGGACAAGCTGACCGGCCTGCGCGTCGGCGCCGACGACTATGTGGCCAAGCCATTCAACCCGGCCGAGATCGTGGCGCGCATCCACGCCGTGCTGCGCCGCAGTGCCCAGTGCACCGGGCACGCGGCCGATGGGCTGATCCGGCAGGGGCCGTTCGAGATCGACCTGCGCAGCCACGAGGTGACGGTGTGCGCCGGCGAGCAGGTCCACGTGTTGAATTTCACCCTCACCGAGTTCCGCCTGCTCGCGCACCTGGCGCGTGCGCCGCGCCAGGTGCACACGCGCGTGGATCTGCTGCACAGCTGCCTGCCCGAGGGTGATGCACAGGAGCGCACCGTCGACAGCCATGTCAGCAAGCTGCGGCGCAAGCTGGAGGATGTCGGCGTGATCGGCGTTCCCGCCACCATCCGTGGCGTCGGCTACCGCTTCCTGGACTGAATGATGAGTGCGAAAGGCAAGAGCATCGGTCGCCAGATCAGCCTGTCGATCACCGTGGCCTCGCTGTGTTCGACCATACTGTCGATCAGCGGCTTCTACCTGTTCTACTACCTGCTGGATGTGTTCTATCCGCGCTGGTACGACGAACCGAAGACGCTCATGCCTTCCGGCCTGGAGTGGCTGTGGATCGGCCTGACCGCCACCGTGGTGGTCGCGCTGGCCACGCTGATCGCCTCGCGCCTGACCCGGCGCATCATCACCCCGTTGAATTCGGTGGCCGCAAGCCTGCGTCGCGTGGCCAGCGGTGACCTGGAGGCGCGCGCACGCGGTGGCGACACCTCGATGGCCGAGGCCGCCACGCTGGTCAACGACTTCAACTCCATGGCCGAGCGGCTCAGCCGGATGTCCGAGAACCGCGTGTTCTGGAACGCGGCGATCGCACACGAACTGCGCACGCCGATGACCATCCTGCGTGGCCGCCTGCAGGGCATCGCCGAAGGCGTGTTCGAGCCGGGGCCCGAGCAGTTCAACAGCATGCTCACCCAGCTGGAAGGCCTGACCCGCATCATCGAGGACCTGCGCGTGGTCAGCCTGGCCGAGAGCGGTCATCTGGATCTGCGCCTGCAGCGCAGCGATGTCCGTGTGCAGGTGGCGGCAGTGGTGGACGCGATGTCCGAGGCGCTGACCGAGAGTGGTTTCTCGGTGACATTGGACGCACGACCCTCACTGGCCGACTGCGATCCGGCGCGCATCCGCCAGGCGGTGCTGGCGCTGCTGGAGAATGCGCGGCGCCACGCCATTCCCTGTCCCTTACAGGTCCGCGTGTCACTGGCGGAGGGCCATTGCACCGTGACGGTTGAGGATGGTGGCCCCGGTGTGCCGGACGATCTTCGCGACAGCATCTTCGAAGCCTTCCAGCGCACCGATGTGTCCCGTTCGCGGCAGAGCGGTGGCTCCGGGCTGGGCCTGGCGGTGGTGCGCGCGATTGCCGTGGCCCATCACGGTACGGCACGATGCCGGGCCACCGAACGTGGTGGCAGCGCGTTCGAGATCCGCTGGCCGGTGCACGTGCGTCGTTGAGGGCCATCGCTGGGTGCTACAGGAACTCCGCCATGCGCTGCAGCTCGTCGTCCAGCGCGCCACGAAATACCTTGTCGCGGGCCAGCGACTTGCCGGCATAGCCCACGCTCGACACCAGCTCGCCTTCGCGCATACTCAGGTTGGCCCAGCCCACCACCTGGTCGTGCCACAACACCGGCAGTGCGTAGTAGCCGTACTGCCGTTTCGGCGCAGGCGTGTACGCCTCGAACTTGTAGACCCAGTCCCACAACAGCTCGAAACGGCGGCGGTCCCACACCACCGGGTCGAACGGCGCCAGCAGGCGCACCTGTTCGTCCGGCGCGTGGCGGCGCGAGCGCGGATTTTCGTCCGCCGGCCAGTACCAGGTGGTGCCCTCCACCGTGCAGCTGGCCAACTGCTGTTTGGCCAGTGCCAATGCCTTGCGGGTCTGCTCGGCCAGGTGCGGAGCGCCATAGCCCAGCAGGCGCACCAGATAGGTCAGGCTGGCCGACGGCAGCGGCGCGTACTTGCGCACCACCAGATCAATCAGGGCGGCAGCACGTTCGATCTGCGCCTGTTCGCTGGCGTCGGCCTGCGGGTGTTCAGCCACCGCATAGATGCGCGTTCCACTGTCGCGCCGCTGCACCCGCAACAGGCCGCGGTAGTGCATGCCATCCAGCAGGTGCGTGCTGGCGTTGCTGGTGCCACCCCAATAGTTGGTCACCCGCCCATGCGCGAACGCCTGGTCGACCTCGCGCGGATGCACGCTGCCGCGCTCGCGCACGAAGGCCAGTACATCTGCTGCGCGACGTTCGGTATCGGCGTCCCATACCCGCTTGGCCACGCGCGGATGCATCAAGCCCAGGTGTTCGCGCGGCAGGAAGCCATAGTTCACCAGGCAATCCTCTTCCACCGGCAGACGCGTGTAGCGCCGCTCAAGATCTCCCGCGCGGTAGTCCTTCACCCGGTGGCGCAGGGTCAGGTCCTGCGCGCGTGCGGGTGCGCGGATCGGGTCGGCCTGCACGAAGCCCAGCCGCCGGATCGCGGTCAGCAGCGTGGTCGGCTTGAACAGCGTGCGCGCCACCGCGTAGCGGCGCAGATCATCGAGAGTGGGCGTGGCAGGCATGGCCGCATTGTATTCTCGGCCATGCGGGATCCGTCCAGTAGCGTCAGGCCATGCCTGGCGGGTGCCTGGAGGGTCCGCCGACGCCATCCACGCACGGCGTGGTTCAACGTTTCATTCCGGATGCAGGCGGTAGATGGCGTGGTTGGTCAACGCCAGCGCGGCCAGCTTCAGACCTTCCATCACGCGATCGCCGACGTACTGTTCCGGGCCACCGTTCTGACGGGCGCGTTCGGCCGCCAGCAGGATTTCCTGCACGATGCGCAGCCCGGCCAGTGCACCGTCGGCATGGGCCAAGGCCAGGCAGCGGCCTGGCAGCTGATGACGCTCGGGCCAGGGCTGTCCGTCGGCGGCCGCGCCCAACCCGATGCGATGCAGCAGGGCCATCAGGCTGTTGGGATCAGACGCGTTGTCGTGCCCCTCGTCGGCATTGGCCGGGGCGCGCTGATGGGGAAACTCCGATGCGTTCATGGCAGGTCTCCGTGCAAGGCATGCGGGACCACCGCCCTTAACAATCAAGGCGGCGGACGGTACGTGGCTGGAAATCCGGTGGTCGCGTAAGCACTAACCGGCAGGTGGGTTTTCACCCACCTCCACGCACCGCCCGCCATAAAGCTCGAACGGAATGCCAGCCGACGCCGCACAAGGCGACGCCGGCTGGCGGGCGCAAACTACATGCGACCAACGGGGTTTCCAGGCCCCGGCCACCCTTCTTCGGTGGCAACCCATCATGTGCACAACGGGGCGACAGGCGCCAACAACCCAAGCGCAAAGACAGCGACTTTCATGCACTAATGGCATTGTCGCATATCGAGAATCGAGCCGAAGATTCAACAACTTGCGCCATGCCAACGGCGGCGCCCTCTGCCCGCATCGACACCGCGCGTTCCTTGACTGCATCCGGCTTTCAAGACTGGCGACATGCCAGTTCCGACATTACGCAAGCAGATGGGCAATCAACGCCAGCACCGCCAGATGTCCCACGTAGTACCCGTAGAACACCCAGCGCCAGCGCGGCAGTTGCCACGGCACCCGCGCGGCCAGCAGCACCACCGGAACGGCCAGAACCGCCCAGCCGTTGTGGTTGGCCCAGCACACCGCCGCAAGCGCGACCAGCAGCAGCCACCACGCCCGATGCCGGAACGCGATCCAGGCCAACAACACGGCGCCCACGCCGGCCCACTGGTAGTCCACGACCATCGGCAGCACACCGGCAGCCAGCAACAGCAGCACCGGCCGATTGTTCGCAAGCGCATGCACGGCCACCGCAGCCAGGGCAAAGGTCAGCAGGATGTTGAGCGGCAGCCAGGAACCGAACGCGAGTGCGTGCAACGGCTGCGCGATCAGCCCCCATAGCGCGAGCCGGCGGATCGATTTGCGCAGGTCGGCCCCGGGCTGGGCCAGGTTGCAGGCCATCACCAGCGCGAACAGCGGGAAGGCAATACGCCCCAGTTCGCTGACCACCGGCACGTAGCCGCCGAAGACCACCTTGGCCACGTGGTCGCCGGTCATGGTCAGCAGCGCGATCCACTTCAGCAGCTCGCGTGCGCCACTTCCGAGGGTGAGGTTGAACGTGGTCGTCCCGGTCGTGGTCGCTTGCATCGCGGAAGCTTATGCGCATCGGCCAGCCCATTTCCAGCGGCGCGCAGGAGTCCGTCGCTGCAGCCAGCAGGTGGCGGCGCTATGCTGGCCGCCCCTGCTTGTGAGACACCCGCCATGCGCACCCTGTACCCGGCCATCGAGCCCTACCGCGAATTCACCCTGCCGGTGAGCGATCTGCACACGCTGCATATCGAAGAGTGCGGCACGCCGGAGGGCATTCCGGTGGTGTACCTGCACGGCGGGCCGGGTGCTGGCATCTCGCCGACCCATCGCCGCTTCTTCGATCCGGCGCGCTACCGCATCGTGTTGATCGACCAGCGCGGCAGCGGCCGTTCCACGCCGTTCGGCGAGCTGCGCGACAACACCACGCAGGACCTGGTCGGTGACATCGAGAAGGTGCGCGAGCACCTGGGCATCGAGCGCTGGCTGGTCTACGGCGGCTCCTGGGGTTCGACGCTGTCGCTGGCCTATGCGCAGGCACATCCCGGGCGCGCCACCGGCTTGATCGTGCGTGGCGTGTTCCTCGGCCGCGAAATGGAGAACCGCTGGTTCGCCGAGGCCGATGGGGGTGCGCGCTGGATCTTCCCGGAGCGCTGGGACCGCTATGAGGCCTACATCCCAGAAGCCGAGCGTGGTGACATGATCGCAGCCTACTGGTCGCGGCTGGACAGCGCGGACGAGACGACCCGCATCGAAGCCGCGCAGGCCTGGCTGGGCTGGGAAGACAACGCCGCCACCCTGCAGCACGACGTGGATGCGCAATCCACCGATGATCCGCTGGATACGCTGGCCAAGGCCCGTATTGAAGCGCACTACTTCCGCAACGGGATCTTCCTGGAACCCGACCAGCTGCTGCGCGATATCGATCGCATCCGCCACCTGCCCGGCGTGATCGTGCAGGGGCGCTACGACATCATCTGCCCGCCGCGCAGCGCGTGGGACCTGGCCAAGGCCTGGCCGGAAGCGCGGCTGGAGATGGTGACCTCCGGCCACAGCGCCAACGAGCCGGCCACGGTCGATGCGCTGGTGCGGGCCACGGATGCGTTTGCCGACCGGTTCGGCAACGGCACCTGACCCGCAGCGTCAACACGCCACCGTGAACCCCACCGTGGTCAGCCCGTCGCGGCTGGCCACGAACACATCGCCACCATGCAGCACGGCGATGGCCTTGACGATCGACAGGCCCAGGCCGTGGTGGCGTTCGCCCCGGTACTCGCGGGCCTGGTCAACCAGGTAGAAACGCTCGAACAACAGCGGCAGGTGCTCGACGGCGATGCCATCGCCTTCGTTCAACACCGCAATGCGCGCGCCCTTGCCTTCGGCCTGCAGCTGTACCCGCACCGCGGTACCGGGCCGCGCATGCTGCACGGCGTTGTGCAGCAGGTTGGTCAGGGCACGCCGGAACAGCGATGGATCGATGCTGGCGGTCGCATCACCTTCGATGCGGAGGGTCAGCCCGGCTTCCTCGAACAGGAATTCAAGGAAGTCCCCGGCGGCGGCCACTTCGTCGGCCAGCGCCACCGGCCGGGTCTCCATCGCGATGTCGCCCTGCCCGGCCCGCGACAGGAACAGCATGTCGTTGACGATGGCGCGCAGCCGCTCCAGCTCTTCCAGGTTGGACTGCATCACGTCCTGCAGCTGCGCGTTGTCGCGCGGCCGTGACAGGGCCACCTGGGTCTGCCCCATCAGGTTGGCCAGCGGCGTGCGCAGCTCATGCGCCACGTCTGCGTTGAACGCATCCAGCCGCGTGTAGGCGGCCTCGAGGCGATCCAGTGCACCGTTGAAGGCATGCGTCAGGTGCCCCAGCTCTGCCGGCAGCGCCTGTGTGCCGAGCCGCTGTGACAACCGCTGCGGGCTGAGCGAGCGCGCCTCGTCCGAAAGCGCGCGCAATGGGGCCAGTCCCAGGCGCGCGATCCAGTAGCCGAGGCCGGCCACCAGCAGCACGCCCAGCCCGCCGGCAACCCACAGCGCCACGGCGAAGCGCTGCAAGGCATGCGTGTACGGTTCGGAGTCGATACCGATCCACAGGTCCACCGCCGGCCGCACGCCCTTGCCGGGCACGCGCTCATACAGCGTACGCAGCGGATGCTGGCCCTCGCGCTGCAGCGTACCCATGCCGCTGTCGTGGCCATTGGGTGGCTGCACCTGTGGGCGCTCACCACCGATGCGGAAGGTCGGGTCGTCACTCCAGGCCCAGACCAGCGTGTCGCGGTCGCCGGAAATCAGGTTCCCGACCTTGTCGCGCACCTTGCTCCAGCGTTCGCGGGTATCGCACATCGCCACACTGCCACTGACCGCGTGCAGCTTGGTCTGCAGCTCGGCGTGCTGGTAACGCACCACCTGCCGTTCCAGCACGCCATACACGCCGATGCCCAGCAGGGCGAATACCAGCAGCGCGGCCAGCGCGAACATCGCCGACAGGCGCTGGGCGATCGACCACCTCATCGACCATCACCCTCGTCATCGCGCACTTCCAGCACGTAGCCCATGCCGCGCACCGTATGCAGCAGCTTGCTGGGGTACGGGCCGTCAAGCTTGCTGCGCAGGCGCTTGATCGCCACTTCCACCACGTTGGTGTTGCTGTCGAAATTGATGTCCCAGACCTGCGCGGCGATCACGGTCTTGGACAGGATCTGCCCGCGCCGCTGCGCAAGCAGGGCCAGCAGCGCGAATTCCTTGCCGGTCAGGTCCAGTCGCGCACCGTCACGATAGGCGCGGCGCGCCAGCAGGTTGACCTGCAGGTCGCCCACCTGAAGTTCGGTCGGCTCCTGCTGGCGGCCGCGCCGGACCAGCGCCTGCAGGCGCGCCAGCAGTTCGATGAACGAGAACGGCTTGACCAGGTAGTCGTCGGCACCCTGCCCCAGCCCGTGCACGCGGTCATCCACGCGGTCGCGCGCGGTCAGCATGATCACCGGGGTCTGCTTGCTGCGGCGCAGTTCGCGCAGCACGTTGAAGCCGTCCATGCCGGGCAGCATCACGTCCAGCACGATCACGTCGTAGTCGAACTCACGGGCAAGGTGCAGGCCGGTCACGCCGTCGGCGGCCAGGTCGACCGCCCAGCCCTGCTCGCCCAGGCCGGTGCGCAGGTAGTGGGCGGTCTTGCTCTCATCCTCGACGATCAGCAGTTTCATCCGGGCTCCGTCAGCGCGGCACCGGCGGCCGCCCTGCGTTCGCGTCGGCGCTGCAGGAACAGCCGGTCCAGGGCCAGGTAGATCACCGGGGTACTGTACAGGGTCAGCAACTGGCTGATCAGCAGGCCACCCACCACCGCCACACCCAGCGGCTGGCGCAACTCCGAGCCGGTGCCGAAGCCGATCATCAGCGGAATGGCACCCAGCAGCGCCGCCAACGTCGTCATCATGATCGGCCGGAAGCGGGTCAGGCAGGCTTCGTGGATGGCCTGCAGCGGGGTCAACCCGCGGTTGCGCTGGGCATCCAGCGCGAAGTCGACCATCAGGATGCCGTTCTTCTTGACGATGCCGATCAGCAGCACGATGCCGATCAGCGCCATGATCGAGAAATCCAGCCCCCACAGCCACAGCATCAGCACGGCACCGATACCGGCCGACGGCAGCGTGGACAGGATGGTGAGCGGGTGCACGAAGCTCTCGTACAGCACGCCGAGGATGATGTAGACCGCCAGCAGCGCGGCCAGAATGAGCAACGGCTGGCTGGCCAGCGATTCCTGGAACGCCTGTGCGGTGCCCTGGAAGCGCCCGTTGATGCTGTCGGGCATGCCGATCTGCGCCTGTGCCTGCTCGACCAGGGTAACCGCCTCACCCAGCGAGACGCCCGGCGCCAGATTGAACGACAGGTTCACCGCCGGCAGCATGCCGTTGTGGCTGATCGACAGCGGCCCATTGCCCGGCGGCTGCACCTGGGCCACCGCCGACAGCGGCACCATCTGCCCGGTCAGCGGCGAACGCAGGTGGAAGTAGGACAGCGCATCGACCTGGCCAAGCAGGCCGGGCGCGATCTCCAGAATCACCCGGTACTGGTTGGTCTCGGTCTGGAACTCGTTGATCTGGCGCTGGCCGAACGCATCGTAGAGCACCTGGTCGATATCGTTGGCAGTAAGTCCGAAGCGGGCCGCAGCAGTGCGATCGATCTGCAGGCGGGTAACGCTGGCGCCGACCTGCTGATCGTTGGACACGTCACGCAGCTGCGGCAGACCGCGCAGGTGTTCGGTCAGCTGCTCGGCCCAGCGTGACAGCTCGCGGCTATCCTGGCCGCGCAGTGCGTACTGGTACTGCGTGCGCGCCGGCCCCGCGCCCAGGTTGATGTCCTGCGCCGCCCGCATGTACACGGTGATGCCCGGCACGCTGGCCATTTTCGCGCGCAGCCGGTCGATGAAGCCGTGCACGTCCACGTCGCGGTCGCCGCGGTCCTTCAGGATGAACCAGAAGCGGCCATTGGAGAGGGTCTGGCTGCCACCGGTGGCACCCACCGCATGGTTGTAGGCCTGCAACGCAGGATCCTCGGCGGCGATCTTCGCCAGCTGCTGGTGCTTGGCCGCCATCTCCTCGAAGCCGATGTCCTGTGCCGCTTCGGTGGTGGCGAACACGAAGGCGGTGTCCTGCAGCGGGAAGAAGCCCTTCGGGATCACCACGTACGAGGCCACCGCTACCGCCACCGTCGCGCCGAAGCCGAGCAGGACCAGCCGCTGGTGGCCCAACGCCCACTGCAGGCTGCGGTCGTAGCCGGCCAACAGGCGCCCGGCCAGCGTGTCCTGGCCGTCGCGATGGGCCGGCATGCGCTTCATCAGGTGCGCAGCCATCATCGGCGCCAGCGTCAGCGAAGCCACGATGGAGATCAGGATCGCGACCGTGATGGTCATCGCGAACTCCGCGAACAGGCGCCCGACCACGCCGCCCATGAACAGCAGCGGGATGAACGCCGCGATCAGCGACAGGCTGATCGACACCACGGTGAAGCCGATTTCCTCGGCACCCTTCAGTGCCGCTTCCACGGGTCCCAAACCGGCCTCGCGATGGCGATGGATGTTCTCCACCACCACGATGGCGTCGTCCACCACGAAGCCGACCGCTACCACCAGTGCGACCAGGGTGAGGTTGTTGAGGCTGAAGCCGGCCACATACATTGCGGCGAACGTGGCGACCAGCGCTACGACCAGCACCGCACCGACGATGAGCGTGGCCGAGAGCTGGCGCAGGAACAGCCCCATCACCAGCACCACCAGGACGATGGTCAGCACCAGGGTGACCTCCACCTCGTGCAGCGACGCGCGGATGGTGCGCGTGCGGTCGTTGAGCACTTCCACATCGACGCTGGCCGGCAGGTTGGCGCGCAGCTCCGGCAAGGCGGCCAGCACCGCATCGGTGGTGCGAACGATGTTCGCGCCCGGCTGCCGGCTGATGATCAGGCCCACGCCCGGCTGCCCGTTCGGCCACGCCTGCACATAGGCGTTCTCGGCACCGTCGACCACTTGCGCGACATCGCCCAGCGTGACCGGCGAACCCTGCCGGTAGGCGACCACCAGCTGGCGGTAGTCCTGGGCATCGAACAGCTGGTCGTTGGCCTCGAAGGTGGACGTGCGCTGTTCGCCCATCAGCGCGCCCTTGGCTTGGTTGAGGCTGGCGTTCTGGGCCACGCCGCGCAGGTCGGACAGGGTCATGCCCATCGCTGCCAGCCGCTCCGGCTGGGCCTGGATGCGGATGGCCGGGCGCTGCTGGCCGACGATATTGACCTCGGACACGCCACTGATCTGGCTGATCGAACGCGCCAGGCGGCTCTCGGCCAGGTCGCTCAGCTCGGTCATCGACATCTGTGCCGAGACCACGCTGAGCACCAGGATCGGGCTGTCGGCCGGGTTGACCTTGCGCCAGGTCGGCAGGTTCGGCAGGTCGCTGGGCAGGCGCCCGGCCGCCGCATTGATTGCCGCCTGTACTTCCTGTGCGGCGGTATCGATGTTCTTTTCCAGATCGAACTGCAGCGTGATCGAGGTGCTACCGAGCGCGCTGGTGGAGGTCATCTCGATGATGCCGGGCACGCCGGTCAGCTGCGTTTCCAGTGGCGTAGCCACCGCCGACGCCATGGTCTCGGCGCTGGCGCCGGGCAGGCTGGCATTGACGCGGATGGTCGGGAATTCCGCTTCAGGCAGAGGTGCCACCGGCAACCGTGGCAACGCGGCCACGCCGAGCAGTATCACCGCCAGCGTCAGCAGCGTGGTGGCCACCGGATGCCGGACGAACCAGCTGGACAGCGAAACGCGGGTGCTCATGGTGCGGTCCCGGCCCTGGCAACCGGTGCGCCGGCTTCAGTGACGACCACACCCGGGCGCAGGCGCGACTGGCCATCGCGAACGATCACATCACCCACCCGCAGCTCGCCCTGTACGGCCACCTGCCCGTTCTCGGCTTCACCAACG
This sequence comes from Stenotrophomonas sp. YJH_SMC_29, assembly GCF_059371235.1. Lineage (NCBI taxonomy): Bacteria > Pseudomonadati > Pseudomonadota > Gammaproteobacteria > Lysobacterales > Lysobacteraceae > Stenotrophomonas > Stenotrophomonas sp. YJH_SMC_29. The sequence continues at coordinate 232,722 of NZ_JCAFUK010000003.1, forward strand.
GTGACCGGTAGCACCTCGACGCTCCCATCCCCCACTACGCGGTAGACGAAGCTGCCCTCGACACCGCGCTGGATTGCGGCAGCGTCCACCACCAGTGCGTCCGTGGTCTGGCCGATGCGTACCCGCACGCTGACCAGCTGCCCGGGCCACAGCCGGTCGTCGGCATTGGCGAAGCGGGCACGCAACCGCACCGTGCCGGAGGTCTCGTCGATCTGATTGTCGATCACCTGCAGGGTGCCTTCGGCGAGGCGCTGGCCACCATCGCGGTCCAGCGCCTGCACCGCCACGTCGCCGGCAGCCAGTGCCTGCCGCAGCTGCGGCAACGCGTCCTGCGGCAGCGCGAACACCACCGAGATCGGATCTGTCTGCTGCACCGTCACCAGTCCCTGCGTATCGGTGGCACGCACCAGGTTGCCGGGGTCCACCTGGCGCAGGCCGATGCGGCCATCCATCGGCGCCAGGATACGGGTGTACGACAGCTGCACCTGTGCGGCATCCACCGCCGACTGATTGCCACGCCCGGTGGCCTGCAGCTGCTGTACCGTGGCCGCCTGCTGCTCCAGCATCTGCCGCGAAACCAGCTGGTCGGTAGACAGGTGCTGCAGCCGCGCCAGGTCCGAGCGCGCGGCATCCAGCGTGGCACGGTCGCGAACCACCGCAGCCTGTGCGCCACCCAGGTCGGCACGGATCGCACGATCATCGATACGGGCCAGCAACTGGCCCTTGCGCACCTTCTGGCCTTCCTCGAACAGCACCTCGGTCAGAACGCCATCGACCTGCGGCCGCAGCACGGCGCTCTGCAACGACTGCACCGTGCCTACGCCGCTGCGCCAATGCGCCACGTCGCGCTGCTCGACACGGCCGGTCACCACCGGTACCGGCGGCGGCGCATTGGCCGGTTGCGCGTCGCTGCGCGGCACACCCTGGAACAGCATCACCAGCGACAACACCACCAGCAGCAACACGCCCAGGACAAGGTGGCGGCGACGCATTCGTGCGGACAGGAAGGGAATTCGCATGACAGGGATCCATACCGGTGCCGGCGCGGGGGCTGCGCGGGCCTGATGCCATCCTCCCGGCTGGCCTCCGGCGCCTTGCTGTCGCCTGCCTGACAATTTCGTCAGGTGCGGCCGGTACACGCATGGGGCAGGCGGGTGAACGGTGGCCCACCGCCATCTGGCGACCCGCTCGGTTCTTCGCAGCTCGCTTACAGATCCGGGCCGAATATCCGGCCGTGGCCATCCACACCCGTGGCCCGCGTCCCCACTTCTGGAGCCTGTCATGACCGGTATTCGCTACGTTCCTGCTGTCCTCGTCATTACCATCGGCCTGCTGCTGGGCGCCTGTTCCAAGACCCAGGAGGCGAGCAAGGCCACCGCCGCCGAGGACGTCACCGAAGTGAAGCTGATACCGCCGTATGAGTCGCTGGACAAGGACAAGGACGGCATTGTCACCCTGGCGGAAGTCGATGCAGTGGCTCCGGACTGGGCCGAACGCTTGCACGCCTGCGATACCGACCGTGACAAGACGTTGACCCGTGGCGAGTACGACGTGTGCAAGCAGACCAGCGGCGCACATTGACCCACCACTGGATCCTCGATCGGCACCGCATGTGCCCGGCTATACCAAGGTATAGCCGGGCTAACCCACGGGCCTCTAGGCCTGCCCCATTCAGGGGCGGACAATAGCGCCACTGGCCAGGGCAACCCTGGCTGGCACCCTCCCCTCATGGAGACGCAGATGGACCCCGACCCTGCCGGGCGCGCCGCGCCCCGGATGACCGCTTGTTGCCTGTTCCTGGCGCCTGCCCGCCGGTCCCTGCCTGCCTGAGTGACGGGGGACCGCCAGGCGCCGCCTGCCTGGAGATCGCCCCCATGTCCTACAAGATCCTCTACATCACCCTGCGCCGCCTGATCGGTGAGCGCGATGTCGCCGGCCTGCGCAGCCAACTGCTGCAGCACGGCCCGGTCATGTTCGCCCGGTCGCTGTCGCTGGGTTCACCCCGCGTGGTGGCCGACGCGCTGTCGTTGCTGCCGATCAGCGAGCGCATCAATGTGCTGCGCCACCTGCCCTATCCCCTGCGCGATGCAATGAAGCCGCTATGCATCGGCGGCAGCCAGCGCCTGCACATGCAGCCGTGGTCGCCGGCGGTGCTGGCGATGCGCCACGCCTGATCTGCCTCACCCATTCCGTTCGTGTTCCGGCTGCGGCCGGCTCTGACATTCGAGGAGCGACCCATGAGCCTGCTCAACGCCTGGTTCAACGCCTTCCTGCGCAGCCGCCGCGCAGGCAACCTGTTCCGCCGCCGCGCGATGCCCGAGGCCGGGTTCGGCCCGGGCAGCGCCGAGGCGGCGCCGTTCGCGCTCACCACGGGCCTGGTCACCCTTGCCCAGCAGGAGGAAGCCGAACTGCTGGCCACGCTGGGCTCGCATGCCGATGGCCTCAGCCCGCATGAAGCCGAGGAGCGGCTGGCCACGCTCGGCCCCAACGAGGTGGATCACGAAAAGCCGCTGCCGTGGTGGCGCCACCTGTGGCAGTGCTACCGCAATCCGTTCAACCTGCTGCTGACCGTGCTGGCGGCGGTGTCCTGGCTGACCGAGGACATCAAGGCCACCGTGGTGATCGGCGCGATGGTGCTGCTGTCCACGCTGATCCGCTTCGTCCAGGAGGGTCGTTCGAACCGTGCCGCCGAGCGGCTGAAGGCCCTGGTCGGCAACACCGCACGCGTGCTGCGCCGCAATCCCGGCACCGAGGCTGCGGATGTGGCCGACCAGTATTTCGGCGCGCACCTGCACAGCCGTCGCCCGGCACGCCTGCTGGACCTGCCGATCCGCGAGCTGGTGCCGGGCGACCACATCGTGCTGTCGGCCGGCGACATGATTCCGGCCGATTGCCGCGTGCTGACCGCCAAGGACCTGTTCGTCGCGCAGGCCGCGATGACCGGCGAATCGCTGCCGGTGGAAAAGTTCGCGCACCCCGGCGATGGCCTGGCTGGCCTGCTGGAACAGCACAACCTGCTGTTCATGGGCACCAACGTGGTGTCAGGCACCGCCACCGCCGTGGTGCTGGCCACCGGCAACCGCACCTACTTCGGCACGCTGGCCCAGCGCAGCACCGCCACCGACCGTGCGCCGACCGCGTTCCAGGCCGGCGTCAACAGTGTCAGCTGGCTGCTGATCCGCTTCGCGCTGGTGATGGTGCCGTTCGTGCTGCTGATCAATGGCTGGACCAAGGGCGACTGGACCGAGGCGTTCCTGTTCGCGCTGTCAGTGGCGGTGGGCCTGACGCCGGAAATGCTGCCGATGATCGTCACCTCCACCCTGGCCAAGGGTGCGGTGCTGCTGTCGCGGCGCAAGGTGATCGTCAAGCGCCTGGATGCGATCCAGAACTTCGGCGCGATGGAAGTGCTGTGCACCGACAAGACCGGCACCCTGACCCAGGACAGGATCGCGCTGGAGCGCCACACCGATGTGTTCGGCCACGATTCGGAAGACGTGCTGAAGTTCGCCTATCTCAACAGCCACTTCCAGACCGGCCTGATCAACCTGCTGGACCGCGCGGTGCTGGAGCACGTGGAGCTGCAGAGCTCGCTGCGGCTGTCGCAGGACTACCACAAGGTGGACGAGATCCCGTTCGACTTCGAGCGCCGCCGCATGTCGGTGGTGGTATCCGAACGCGAGGACCACCATGAGCTGATCTGCAAGGGCGCGGTGGAAGAGATGCTGGCGGTATGCAGCACCGTGCGCGAGAACGGCCAGGACATGCCACTGGACGAGCGTCGCCTGGCGCGGGTGCGGCAGACCACCGAGGAGCTGAACGAACAGGGCCTGCGCGTGGTGGCGGTGGCGATGAAGGAGACCGCAGCCCACCAGTTGGTGTACACGCAGGCTGACGAGTGCGGATTGACCCTGGTCGGCTACGTGGCGTTCCTGGACCCGCCGAAGGAATCGGCCGCACAGGCGCTGCAGGCGCTGGCCGCGCATGGCGTGGAAGTGAAGGTATTCACCGGCGACAACGAGCTGGTGACCGCCCGTGTCTGCGCTCAGGTGGGACTGGACGCGGACACCATCCTGACCGGCCCGCAGATCGAGCGCATGGACGACGGCGCGCTGTCGCGGGCGCTGCACCACCATCGCGTGTTTGCCCGGCTGACGCCGCTGCACAAGGAGCGGCTGGTGCGCGAGCTGCGCGCGCAGGGCAAGGTGGTCGGCTTCCTCGGCGACGGCATCAACGATGCGCCGGCGCTGCGCGCAGCCGATATCGGTATCAGCGTGGACAGCGCGGTGGACATCGCCAAGGAGGCGGCCGACATCATCCTGCTGGAAAAGAACCTGATGGTGCTGGAGGAAGGCGTCATCCAGGGCCGGCGCACGTTCAACAACATGCTGAAGTACATCCGCATGACCGCCAGCTCCAACTTCGGCAACGTGTTCTCGGTGCTGGTGGCCTCGGCCTTCCTGCCGTTCCTGCCCATGCTGCCGCTGCAGCTGCTGGTGCAGAACCTGCTGTACGACATCTCGCAGATCGCCATCCCGTTCGACAACGTTGACGAGGAACTGGTGCGCAGGCCGCTGAAGTGGAACCCGGCGGACATCGGCCGCTTCATGGTGTTCTTCGGGCCGATCAGCTCGCTCTTCGACCTGACCTGCTTCGCACTGATGTGGTACGTGTTCGACGCACGCACGCCGGCCGACCAGGGCCTGTTCCAGTCCGGCTGGTTCGTGGTCGGCCTGCTGACCCAGACCCTGATCGTGCACATGATCCGCACGCCCAAGGTGCCGTTCCTGCAGAGCATTGCCGCGCCGCCCCTGCTGCTGATGACCGGCCTGATCATGGCCATCGGCGTGTTCCTGCCGATGAGCCCGCTGGCCGGCTACTTCAAGCTGCAGGCGCTGCCCGCCGGCTATTGGCCGTTCCTGGTGGCGATCCTGGTCGGCTATGCAGTGCTGACCACTGCGCTGAAGAAGTTCTACATCCGTCGTTACGGCTGGCAGTAGGCGCCCGCCGGCCTTGTCCAGGGAGAAATGGATGCTCGACATCAACCCGAACCTGCCGACGTTCAACGCCGGCGCAACCCTCAGCTCGCTGATCAGCCTGTCGGTGGCGTTCGTGCTGGGCACGGCCATCGGCCTGGAGCGGCAGCTGCGCCAGCGCACCGCCGGCCTGCGTACCAATACACTGGTGGCAGTGGGTGCAGCGGTGTTCGTCGACCTGGCGGTGCGCTTCCATGACCTGTACGGCGGCCCGCCGTCGCCACTGCATGTGGTCGCCTATGTGATCTCCGGCGTTGGCTTCCTCGGCGCCGGCGCAATCATGAAGGAGGGCGCGCAGGTGTCCGGCCTGAACACCGCGGCCACGCTGTGGGGATCGGCGGCAGTGGGCGCGTGTGCCGGCATCAAGCTGCTGCCCGAAGCGGTGCTGGCCGCGGTGTTCGTGCTGGCTGCCAACACCCTGCTGCGGCCGGTGGTGAACCGCATCCAGCGGCAGCCGCTGCCGGAAGCGTTCAGCGAGGCCACGTATGCGATCAACGTGGTCTGCCAGCGCGAGCAGCAGGCCGAGGTGCTGGACCGGCTGTTGCTGCTGCTGGAGCAGGCGCAGTACCCGGTGCGCGCGGTGGACCAGCGCCCATTCGGCGAACGTGACGTGGAAATCGAAGCCGTGTTGTACGCGACCGCGGTCGATGCCGGAGAGCTGGATGCGGTTCTTGGCACGCTGGCAACCACGCCCGGCGTGCTGCAGGGGTTCTGGAACGCCAGCCTGGAAGAGTAGTGCCGGCCGCTGGCCGGCAACCTCATGATCCCGGACGCACCATGCATCACCTCGGCGCGCCCACCGCTGCGGTAGTGCCGGCCGCTGGCCGGCAACCCCATGATCCCGGACGCACCATGCATCACCTCGGCGCGCCCACCGCTGCGGTAGTGCCGGCCGCTGGCCGGCAACCTCATGAGCTCCGGCAACACCGTGCAGTTGCCGGCCAGCGGCCGGCACTACCGGTCGCCATCTACCGAGGGCGGCTTTGCTATCCTTTCACCCCACGCCAGGGAGCCGTCCCGATGCCATCGCTGTCGCCCCGCCGCCCGCTGGTGCTGCTGGCCCTGATCGTCGTGATGGCCGCGATCTTCCTGATCGACACTGTCACCGATTACGCGGTTGCCGCCGCCTGCTTCTACGCGGCGGTCATCCTCGCGGCGTCGCGCGTGCTGGCCGCCCGCGGCCTGATCACGCTGGCCATCGCCTGCATCGCGCTGACCGGGCTGAGCTTCTTCCTGACCCGCTTCGGCACCTACCGCATCGGCCTGGTCAACTCGGTGATCGGCATGCTGGTGATCGGCATCACCACCTACCTCGCGCTGAACATGGAAGCGGCCAAGGCCGCCGTGCAGGAGGCGCAGGGCCGCCTGTTGCGGGTGGCGCGCGCGTCCACCGTGGGCGAACTGACCACCTCCATCGCGCATGAAGTGAACCAGCCGCTGGCGGCCATCGCCAGCAGCGCCGAGGCCTGCCAGCGCTGGCTCGCGCAGGACCCACCGAACGTGGACAAGGCGCGGCAGACCGTAGCCCGCATCCTCGCCGACGCGCATCGCGCCGGTGACGTGATCGCCCGCATCCGCGGCCTGACCCAGGGCGCGGCACCGGAACGACGCGCCTTCGATCTGAACCAGGCGGTGGAGGAAATGCTGGCGCTGTCGCGCAGCGAACTGGACCGGCATGGCGTGGCCGTAGCCCTGCTGCTGGACCCCGACCTGCCCCCGGTGCATGCCGACCGCGTGCAGGTGCAGCAGGTGGTCGGCAACCTCATCCTCAATGCGGTAGACGCGATGGAAGCGGTGCCTGCCGCTGATCGCCGCCTGTCCCTGCTGACCCGGCGTGATGGCCAACGGGTCAGCCTCAGCGTGCGCGATCGTGGCGTCGGCCTGCCCGCCGAGCATCCCGAGCGCGTGTTCGACGCGTTCTGGACCACCAAGTCACACGGGTTGGGGCTGGGCCTCAGCCTGAGCCGCTCGATGATCGAGGCCAACGACGGCCAGATCCGTGCCGAACGTCCGGCAGGCGGCGGTGCCTGCTTCGTCTTCGACCTGCCGGTCGCCACGGATGTCCATCATGCGTAAGCCCACGGCCCCGGCCATCGATCCAGCACCCATCGTCTATGTGGTCGACGACGATCCCTCTGTACGCGCGGCGCTGGAAGACCTGCTGGCCTCGATGGGCCTGCAGGTGCGGGCGTTCGCGTCCACCCAGGCCTTCCTCGAACACGACCTGGAAGACGCGCCGGCGTGCCTGGTGCTGGATGTGCGGATGCCCGGGCAGAGCGGCCTCGAATTCCATCGCACGATGGGCAGCCATGGCCTGCAGTTGCCCGTGGTGTTCATCACCGGCCACGGCGACATCGCGATGGGTGTCAACGCGATCAAGGACGGTGCCATCGAGTTCCTGACCAAGCCCTTCCGTGACCAGGAACTGCTCGACGCCATCCACAAGGGCATCGAGATCGACCGCCAGCGCCGCCGCGAAGGCGACGTGCTGGGCGCGCTGCAGCAGCGCTGGCATTCACTGAACGCTGGCGAGCGCGAGGTGGTCGATGGCGTGGTGCGCGGCCGGCTCAACAAGCAGATCGCCGGTGACCTCGGGGTCAGCGAGATCACGGTGAAGGTCCGCCGTGCGCAGGTGATGCGCAAGATGGGCGCACGCACCCTGGTCGACCTGGTGCGCATGTACGACCGCCTGCAGGCCGGTTCCGGCTGAGCGCCGCCCCACCTACTGCGGATCGGGCAGCGAATACAGCAGCCGGTACGCGTGGCGGCCCTCGCTGATGGTGATCTCCAGCGTGCCGGCCAGGCCCAGCAGGCCATCACTGCCGGAATCGGGCACGACCACCACCCTCAGCTCCGGCATGCCGCGGGTCATCAGCCCGGTGTGCTGCAGGGTGAAGCCGCCCTGGCGCCCGGCCAGCGTGGCCGTCACCCGTTCCATCGCCACGTAGCCGGCCGAGCCCTGCACCGGCGTGCGGAAGGCCAGCATCTGGCCGACACTGCTGCCCTGCAGGTCGCCGGCGAAAGTCTTGTCGATCGACATCACCGCAATCGGGCCGTCGTTGCCACCGACCGGTCGCAGATCCACTTCAAACGTACCGTGTGCTTCACCCTGCATCCCGCGCTCCTGTCTGATCAGTCGGATTCCGCTACTTCTTCGTCGCCAGCACGATCACCCCGGCCACCACCAGCCCGATGCCGCTCCACTCCCGCAGGCTGGGCCGCTCGCCCAGCAACAGGTAGGCCAGCACGATCACCAGCACCACGCTGAACTTGTCCACCACCGCTACCTTGGCCAGCTCGCCGCTCTGCAGCGCGCGGAAGTAGAACAGCCACGAGGCGCCGGTGGCCAGCGCCGACAGCACCAGGAACAGCTGGGTGCGCCCGGGCAGCAGCAGCGGGTTGGACCATTTGCCGGTGAGCACCACCAGCGGCAGGATCACCGCCGCCACCACCAGGGTGCGGATGGCCATCGCCAGGTCCGAGTCGACGCCCTTGACGCCAACCTTGGCAAACAGCGCGGTCAGCGCTGCGAACACGGCGGACAGTCCAGCCCAGAGCAACCATTGCGGTAGGTTCTGCACGAAGCCCTCGCTTGCCTGCTCGGCGGGTGTGCCAACGCTACTCCACCCTGCCATCGGTGGGGCTTCACCTGCCCATCACCGCCGCTACAATGGGCCAGGAATCGCCATGGGGCGATCTGCAGGGATTGCACCGTGCTTGAACAGGACACCCTCCTCGCCCAGAGCGGGCCCGCTGCCCGCGAGCGGCCCGGCCGGCCGTGCAGCGCGCGGCTTGCGCTCAACTTCCCCTTCGATTCGCAGCACCCTGCCCGTTCCGCGCGGCAGTTTTCCCATCGTTTGCCCTGAACGGAGCCGTCGAAATGCCCGAGAACACTCTCCTTGCCACGCCGGCTGCTTCGGCACCGATCAAGTACCTCGACCGCGCCATGGCCACGCTGCGGAGCCTGGGCTTGGCCGCTCCCCAGGACAACAACGCACCGGCCATCGCGCTGGTCTCGCAGTTGTCGAGCCTCGACCAGGGCCGGGTGGTGGCCATTGCCCGCGTGCTGCAGCAGTCCGGTCATTTCAACGCCGTGATGCGTGACGAAATCAGCTCGGCCAAGGTGTCCGACCGCTACACCGAGATCATCCGCGCCTTCGACAGCATCCGCGACGATGCCAGCGCCATGGTCGAACAGGTGCGCGACGGCAGGATCGACATGGGCGAGCGCCTGCAGAACCTGTGGATGAAGGTCACCCGCGGCGACATCCCGAGCCGGTTCGAGAAGATCCGCCGCACCTTCCTGGAGGTCAGCCGCGATTCGGCCGAACAGTTGCAGCGCGAATCGCGCGTGCTGGAGATGTACGGCGACTTCCGCCTGTCGATCAAGGATGCGGAAATCCAGGCGCATGAACTGTTGAAGCTGCAGGAGCAGGCGCTGGCCGATGCGCGCGAAGCGTTGAAGCAGGCGCAGGAGCGCGTGGAGTCGGCCGACCCGGGCGCCGATGCTGCCGACACCGGCCGCCTGGTCATGGCCCGCGATGAGGCCCTGCGCACCCAGCAGGCCGAAGAGTCGCGCTACCAGCTGGCCAAGGACCTGGCCGAGAACCTGCAGGTGAACTACGCCACGTCCGAGGCGATCATGCTGCGCGTGCACCAGTCGCACGAGGTCAAGCGCCGCGTCAACGAGCGCTCGGTGGTGTTCTTCTCCACCAATGAAACCAGCTTCACCGCCTTGAACCTGGCCTTCACTACGCAGATGGGCCTGCACGAGTCCACCCAGGCGCTCAACGCGATGACCGAGGGCACCTCCAAGGGCCTGGACGCGGTGGCCAACATCGGCGACGACGTCCTGCACGAGGGCCTGAAGGCCGGCTATGGCGCCACCATCGGCGTCGATTCGGTGCGCAAGCTGGTCGATGCAGTGGTGCGCTTCCAGGAAACCTCGCTGCAGGAGATCGAGCAGCTGCGCAACCAGGCCACCCGCGATTCGGCCGAGATCGCCGAGTATGTCGAGCAGGGCAAGCAGCGTTTCGCTGCCCTGCTGCAGGCGCCGCCGAGCCCGGAGCCGCGCTGAAGTGAGTGCGACGATGGCCCCTGCGGAGCTGCAGGATGCACTGCTGACCATGGATGTGGTCGACCAGCTGCGTTACCGCAATGCCGAAATGAAGGCGCTGGCCGACAGCGGCCATGACAAGGCGGCCTTGAAGCGGCGCCTGCTTGAGCTGTACCGCTCGCAGGGGATCGAGGTCTCCGACGAGATCCTCGAGGCCGGCATCCAGGCCCAGCGTGAGCAGCGCTATCTCTACACTGCGCCGCGTGGCTGGAAGGCGTGGCTGGCGCGGCGCTGGATCGACCGCGCGCGCCTGCTGAAGTGGGCACTGGCCGTGGTCCTGGCGCTGCTGGTGCTGGTGGCGCTGCTGGTGATGGCACGCAGCTTCGGCGCGTTCGTGCATGACATCAACGTGCAGAACAACGTGCAGGCGCTGAACGACAAGGTCGCCGCACAGCAACAGGAGGCTGTTGCAGCGCGCGCCCTGCTGGCCGCGCAGGAACAGGCCCTGCAGGGCCTGCTGCCACGTGCCAGCGCCAGCGGCGACCGCCTGCAGCCGCTGACCGAAAGTGCGCAGGCCGCGCTGGCCGAAGCACAGCGTCACTTCGCCGAGCTCCCGGCCGCAATGGCGGCACTGCCGACCCTTGTGCGCAAGGACAAGCTCACCCGGCTCAGCAGCGGTGGCAGCGCCACCGGCGAGCGCGCGGCCGCGCAGGTGGAGCAGCAGCGGCTGGCTGCGGCGCAACGGCTCGCCAACGCCCGGGACACCCTGCCCGCGCTGACCGAGCGGGTGAACATCCTCGTCCAGGCCGTGGAGGCCAGCGAGCTGCTGGACACCACCAACACCGCCGCAAAGGCAGCACGCCTCACGCCGGATGCAGAGCAGGTGCGCGCACGCGCCTACACCGGCGGTGATGTCGCGCTGCGCGCAGGCGACATGGCCGCGGCCGGCCAGGCGGTGTCGACCCTGAAGGACCTCATCAGCAGCGCCGACACGCTGGCCGCGCTCAACGATCGGCTGGCCCGGCTCAAGGCCGACGGCCTGGCCACCGGCGTCGCCGGCGAAGACCGCAAGCGCTTCGAGCGAGCGCTGGACCAGGCCGCGCGCCTGATCCGGGTCGAGACGCTGGCCGAGGCCGGTCCGGCCCTGGACAACGTCAGCCAGCTGGTGGGGCTGCTGTCACAGACCCTGGTCTACCGCATCGTCAACCGTGACGACGAACGTACCGGTGTCTGGCGCTACAACGAAAAGGCCAACGGTGGCCGCAACTACTATCTGGTGGCCGAAGCGCTGGACGAAGCCGGCAACGCTGCCGAACTGCCGATCCGCAACGAGGAAACCGGCAAGGAGGAACGGGTCTCGGTGTTCGCCGTGCGCGTTCCCCAGGCTACCTATAACCGGGTCGCCGCCGACAAGCAGGACAACGGCATCATCGAGGACGACCTGATCGGCAGCAAGCCACGCGGCAGCCTGTCGCCGCGTTTCCGCATGCCCACGACCGGCGGCTACATCACCGAATGGTGATGGACAAGGAACCGACATGAGAGATTTGAACGACGCGATCGCCGAAGTCGCGGCCGATATCCGCCAGGTCCAGGCATCGCTGGCCGAGCGTGGCGATGCGTGCCGGGAACTGATCAAGGAACAGGAGGCGCTGCACGGCCAGGTCCGCGAGGGCTTCAATGCCCTGGCCCGGCTGCATGCCCAGGCGGCCATTGATTCGCCGCCGGCGATGGCCAGGGACCTGCTGCAGCAGTCCAGCGCCGACCTGCAGCGCCGTGACCGCAAAGCAGCGGTGCTGGCCGACGAACTACAGGCGCTGCTGGACATCGAACAGTCGTTGCAGCAGCGCTCGCAGGCGGCCGTGGCCGCACGCGACGCCGCCGGCGGGCAGTTGCAGGCACTGCAGGACCAGGTGGATGCTGCGCTGGAAGCGGACCCCGCCTACCAGGCCCTGCAGGACGAACTGCAGCTGGCACAGGCGCGGGCCGAGACCGTCGAGCGCATGGCCGCCTCTGCACAGGCGGAGCATGATGCCAAGGCCGGCGCCTATCAGGCCGACCCGGTCTTCATGTACCTGCACCGGCGCGGCTTCGGCAGCACGGCCTACCGCAGCTGGCCACTGGTGCGCACAGTCGATGGCTGGCTGGCCGAGCTGTGCGGCTTCGAGCGCGCCCGCCGCGAGTACGCCACGCTGCTCGAACTCCCGCCGTACCTGCAGGCGCATGCCGGACAGGCCCGCGACGCGAGCGAAACTGCCCGCCAGCCAGTGCAGCAGGCCCGTGACGCCGCGCTTGCCCAGGCCGGGGGCGAGCCGCTGAGGCAGCAGCTGCAGACCGCACAGGGCGCCGTTGCACAGGCACTGCTGAACGAGCAGCTGCATCGGCAGGCCGTGGACGCCAAGCAGGCACAGATCGATGGCTTCCGCAGCTGGACCGACGCGGAGGGCAGTGCCCTGCTCACCGCGCTGGCACGCACGCTGTCGGCCACCGGCATGAACGAACTGTACCGGCGCGTCGCAGCCACGGCGTCCGGCGAAGACGATGCGGTGCTTGAGCGCATCCAAGGCACTCGCCAGCGCTTGGGCGAGATCGATGGCCTGGTGGCAGAGCACACCCGCGAAATGGCCGTACTGAAGAAGCGCCTGGACAACCTGCAGGCGACGCGCAGGAGCTACCAGGCGGCAGCAGACGCCGAACGCCAGGCCTACCAGGCCCCGACCTACCGCAGGGCCACCGCTACCGCAGTTTCGGCGTCCTTCTTCAGCACGACCCGCAGCGGCAGCAACAGCAGCAGCAGCAGCAGCAGCGCTTCCTCGGGCGGCCTGTTCAACTGGGCATCGAGCAGCTCCAGCAGTTTCGATTCCAGCTCCAGCTCCAGCTCCAGTTCGAGTTCCCGCTCCAGCGCCCGTTCCGACAGTGGCGATGGCTTCAGCAGTGGCGGTGGCATCAGCGGTGGCGGGGATTTCAGGACCGGCGGCGGCTTCTAGCCCGGCCGTTGCCGGGCGCGCCCGGTCAGGCGCGTGTCCAGCAGGCCCACGCCCAGCAGCACCAGGCTGGTCAGCCAGCCGGCGGCGAGCAGGTGCGTCCAGGGCAGTGCCAGTCCCAGCGCCAGCAGCACCAGCGCGCCCAGCAGGTGCGAGCGCGGCGCGCGGCCGTAGACCGCGCGCTTGTAGAGGGCACTGCCCAGCAGGTAGAGCAGCGGACCGGCCACCATCATGGCGGCGTACCTCAAGGTCGTGCCTGCCCCCGGGTGGTCCATGACCAGGTCGTTGCCCACCGCGGTGGCGATGATGCCGGCGATCAGCAGCGCGTGTACGTAGTGGAAGTTGGCCCCCATCCGGCCGGGGTCGTCGGACCGGGTGATCGCGGCGGTGGCATCGCGACTGGAGATGCCGAAGTACAGCCACCACATCGCCAGTGTTCCGGCGAAGGTCGCCAGCACCGCCGACACCACCTCCGGGCTCCAGTGTTCGACCTCGCTGAGCACCCCGCCGGTGGCCAGCAACGTCTCGCCCAGGGCGACGATGACGAACAGCTGGCAGCGTTCGGCCAGGTGGCCGCCCTCGATGGTCCACTCACGGGTGTGCGATCGCCCCAGGCCCGGGAACGCGAAGCCGAACATCGGCGAGATGTACTCGCAGGCCACCGCCAGCGCCCACAGCGCCAGGCGGATGTTGCCCTCGGCGGCCGCGCCAGCCAGCCAGAAACACGCCGACACGCTGACCCAGGCCAGCATGCGACGGAAGTTGGCTGCCAATGGGTGGCCGCGGCCTACCTCCAGCAGTACGAAGCTGGTGCGTCCCACCTGCATCGTGGCGTATGCCCCGGCGAACACCCACGCGCGATCGGCGAACGCCTCGGGAATGGAGGAGGACATCAGCAACGCCAGCAGCATGGTGGCAAACAGCAGGCCACGGATGCGCGGCGCCTCCGGATCGAACCAGTTGCTGACCCAGCACGCATACTGCCACCCCAGCCACACTGCGAACCACAGCACCAGGGTCTGCAGCACGCCGGCCAGGTCGAGGTGGTGCAGCAGATGGTGGCTGAGCTGGGTGACCGCGAACACGTAGACCAGATCGAAGAACAGTTCTTCATAGGTGACGCGGGCATGGTGGCCGTCGCGGTGGCGCAGCGCAGGCAGTCGCAGTCGGGGACCCATGGCGGTCCTTCAGCGCGCCAGGCGCCAGTACAGGAGGGCGGCCAGCAACGCCGGCACGGTGAAGACCAGCAACAGGATCGGCAGCTCTTCTCGCAGGGCATAGCCTGCCTTGCTGACGCCCACCCACAGGTTGGCCACCGTGACCAGCAGCCACGTGGCGACGAACGCCAGCAGCGCGGTCGGCAGCTGCGATGTGCCGACGCTCCAAAGCCGGCCAAACAGCGCGAATACGCCCAACAACAGTACGCCGCCCAGCATCACCATAAGCACATGCATGGTCCATCTCCTTGAGCCTGTGGGCAGGCTAGCTGCGGCCGATTCTGCGCTCCAGCCCGTGGAGATGGATTCACAATCCAGGGCGGGCGAACAATGCTGCGCAGGCCGCGGCGGACCTTATTGCAGCCATGAATTATTCGCGAAACGGCCGGCGCGACGCGCATGCTAGCTTCAACGGCCTCTCCCCAGACACTTTCCGCCATGCGCCTCTGCCTGACTCCCCTCGCCCTGGCTGCCACGCTCGTCTTTGATGTCGCTGCCGCCGACGCACCGCTGCCGCAGCTCCGGGCCTACACCGTCGACGCTTCGTGGCTGCAGCCGATGGCACCGCTGCAGATTGCCGACCACACCTGGCAGATCGGCACCGAGGACCTGACGGCACTGCTGGTGCAGACCACCGAGGGCGCAGTGCTATTGGATGGCGGCATGCCGCAGATGGCCGGTCACCTGCTGGACAACATGAAGGCACGCGGGGTGGCACCACAGGATCTACGGCTGATCCTGCTCAGCCATGCGCATGCCGACCACGCCGGGCCGGTGGCGGAACTCAAGCGCCGCACCGGTGCCCAGGTGGTCGCGAACGCCGAAACGGCCGTGCTGCTGGCGCGCGGCGGCAGCAACGACCTGCACTTCGGTGATGACATCACCTACCCGCCGGCCAGTGCCGACCGCATCATCATGGATGGTGAGAGGGTGACGGTAGGCGGCATGGCATTCACCGCGCACTTCATGCCAGGGCACACCCCCGGCAGCACCGCCTGGACCTGGACCGATACCCGCGATGGCAAGCCCGTGCGCATCGCCTACGCCGACAGCCTGAGTGCGCCGGGCTACCAGCTGCAGTACAACGCACGCTATCCCCGCCTGGTCGAGGACTACCGGCGCAGCTTCACGACGGTGCGCGGCCTGCCCTGCGACCTGCTGCTGACCCCGCATCCGGGCGCCAGCCGCTGGAACTATGCCGCCGGTGCCGAGGCCGGGGCCAACGTCCTGACCTGCAAGGCCTACGCGGATGCGGCCGAGAAGGCGTTCGACGCGCAGTTGGCCAAGGAAACGACCGGGGCCCGCTGATGCTGTAGATCCCGTAGAGCCGAGCCTACGCACGGCTCCACACCAGACGCGTCGAAAGGTGCCGGTCAGGACGACCGGCACCCGCCGTCCATCAGCCGCCCTGCCCGTGCTGGGCAAACGGCTCGGTTGTGCCATCGGTGCGCACCAGTTCGACCGTGTACGGCTGGACGTAGCCATCGGGCATTTCCATACCCGGCGAGCCGGCCGGCATGCCGGGCAGCACCAGCCCGCGCGCCGCCGGTCGTTCGGCCAGCAGGCGCTTGATGTCCTCGGCCGGGATGTGGCCCTCCACCACGTAGCCGCCGATCTCGGCGGTATGACAGGAGGCCTTGCCCACCGGCACGCCCAGGCGGACCTTGACCGGGTTCATGTCGTCGGTGTCTCGGACATCCACCTGGAAGCCGGCCGACTTCAGGTGGTCGACCCAGATGCCGCAGCAACCGCAGCTGGCGGTCTTGTGCACGATGGCCAGCGGCAAGGCCGGATCGACCTTGGCCAGGCTGGCCGGACTCGGAGTCGGTGCCTCGCTGGCGACCGCTGCCGCGGAGGATTCTTCGGCGGCACGCGCGCAGGCGGTCGTGGCCAACACAGTGCCCAGCAGCAGGCCGAGGGAGAGCGTACGGTTCATTGAGTGATTCCTTTGCAGAGGCGGGCAACGCGGCCCGCCGCCCACGCATCGAAGGCGCAGGCAGAGTCGAGAAAAAGTCGAACAGTCATGGCAGGCGCGTGAGGCCTGCAGGAATTCACGCGATGGGGGGACGCAACGGATCCGGCATCAATGGCGACGCGCGTTGCGGGCTACTGGCCGGAACAGGCGCCTCGCGCCAGGGCGAGGCGGGCGTTCCGTTCAACGCTGCCAGCATGCCTAAACACGCCGCTGGGCATTCGCACTCGCTGCTCTGGCAGGCCAGCGGGGCCGCATCATCGCAGCAGCCGACGGCTGCCATCGCGGCCGAGTGCGGTGCGGCGCAGTGATCCTGGTTGGCGGGACCGTTGTACGAAGATGCAGCGAGGGCCAGCCCCGGCGCATTCAGCGCCAGGGCCACAAGCAGCATCCATCGCAGCAGCAGGCCAGGCAGGTTCACCCGCCGATGATAGCCGATGCGCGCATCAACCGATCGCCGCCGCCATCGGCCGCATCCGCACCGGGATCGACTTGGCCGCTGGCGTGCCGCTGATCCGGTCGTAGTAGTCCAGCGGCAGCAATGGATTCAGTTCGGGGTAGTAGCCGGCCAGCGCGCCGCGCGGCATCGGATAGTCCAGCACGGTCAGGCCCTCGATGCGCCGCTGCACGCCATCGCTGCTGATCGTCTCCAGGCTGACCCGCGCTTCCTTCTCCAGCCCGCGCGCCAGCCGGTCCTCGATGTTCATGAACAACACCATGCGATCGTTGTACACACCGCGATAGCGATCGTTGTAGCTGTAGATGGTGGTGTTGTACTGGTCGTGCGAGCGCACCGTGGCCAACCGCAGCATCTCCGGGTCGTGCACCGGATCGTCCACGTCCAGCCCGGGCATCACCAGGATGTTGGCCTTGCCATTGGGCGTGGGCCACACCCGGCGGCGCGGCGGGATGTCCAGATGGAAGCCCTGCGGCTGCTGGATGCGCTCGTTGAAGCCGGTGTAGATCTCCGGATACACCGCGGCAATCAGCTCGCGGATGGGCGCGTAGTCGTGCATGCAGCCGGCCCAGTCAACCCTGCTGCCGGGCAGCGTGGCCAGTGCCATGCGGCAGACGATCTCGACCTCGGGCAAGACATCGGCACTGACCGGCTCCAGTACCCCGCGCGACGCGGTGACATTCGACATCGCGTCTTCGATGGTGACGAACTGCTCGCCGGCCGGCGTAACGATGCGCTCCGAACGCGCCACCACCGGCAGGATCAGCGCGTCGCGGCCATGGACCAGGTGCCCGCGGTTGAGCTTGGTGGCAATGCCCACGGTGAGCTCCAGGCCGCGCATCGCCTCATACGCACGCGGCGTATCGGGCACGGCATGAATGAAGTTGCCTCCCAGGCCGATGAACACTTTGGCGCTGCCGTCCAGCATCGCCTCGATGGATTCGACCACATGGTGGCCATGCTCGCGCGGCGGGTCGAAGCCGAACACCTGCTGCACGCGGTCCAGATAGGCCGGCTTCGGCTTCTCGTCGATGCCGACGGTGCGGTCGCCCTGCACATTGGAATGGCCACGGATCGGCCCGATGCCGGCGCCGGGCTTGCCGAAGTTGCCGCGCAGCATCAGCAGGTTGGCCACCTGCTGCAGCAGGCGCGAGCCGTACTGGTGCTGGGTCAGGCCCATGCCGTAGCAGATCACGGTGGCGTTGGAGCGGATGTAGATTTCCGCGCAACGGCGGATCTGCGCCTGCGATATACCGGACACCTGCACGATCTCGTCCCAGTCCTGCGCCAGCACGTCTTCGCGCAGCGCCTCCAGGCCCACCGTGTGTTCGGCCAGGAACGCGTGGTCGAGCACGCGCTCGCCCTGCGCCTCGCGCTCGAACATCACCTTCATCATGCCCTTGATCAGGGCCAGGTCGCCGCCGATGCGGATGTGCACGAACTCGCTGGTGATCGCGGTCGAACCGAACGTGGCCATCTGCACCACGTCCTGCGGTTCGGCGAAGCGGATCAGCGCACGCTCGGGCATCGGGTTGACCGCTACGATCGGGATGCCGCGTTTGCGCGCTTCGACCAGGTTGCTCATCATCCGCGGTGAATTGGTGCCGGTATTCTGGCCGATCACGAAGATCGCCTCGGCGTGTTCGAAGTCCTGCAGCACGATGGTGCCCTTGCCCACCCCGATGGCCGGCGGCAGGCCACGGCTGGTCGGCTCGTGGCACATGTTCGAGCAGTCCGGGAAATTATTGGTGCCGAACTCGCGCACGAAGATCGAATACAGGAACGCCGCTTCGTTGGGCGTGCGCCCGGAGGTGTAGAACTCGGCCTGGTGCGGGCTGTCCAGCGCCTGCAGGTGGCGGCCGATCAGTGCGAACGCATCGTCCCAGCTGCACGGCACGTAGTGATCGGTGGCTGCGTCGTAGCGCATCGGCTCGGTCAGCCGGCCCTGCATCTCCAGCCAGTAGTCGGTCTGTGCCATCAGCTCGGTGACGGTGTACCGGGCGAACAGTTCGCGGCCGGCGCGGAACTGGGTGGCTTCCCAGGCCAGCGCCTTGGCGCCGTTCTCGCAGAACTCCAGCTTCTTGCGCTCGTCGGCATCGGGGAACGCGCAGCTCGGGCACTTGAAGCCGCCGGGCTGGTTCATCGCCAGCAGCGCCTTCGAGCCCTTGCCGATCACGCTCTGCTGCAGCAGCACCTTGGCCGTGGCACCGGCGGCACCCCAGCCTCCGGCCGGCTGGTCGTAGGGCTTGTAACGCGGCGGCTTCTGCTCGGACATGATCGGGGACCTGACGGGAGGAACGCAGCAACGAACGGCACAACGCGGTCCGGCGGTGCATCCAGTGGCACGACCAGCTGCACAGTCAAGCACGCCCGGTCACGCTTCGCCAGAGGGTGCCGGCGGATTCGGCACACCCTGGCATGGCAACAGTTACAGCCGCGTCTGCGCGCAGCCACTGCGCTATCCTCGGAACCGCAGGCGGTGGCCCGCCTCGCGGTTCTCCCTCGTCCGGACGCGCTGCATGCCTGATTCGATCCCACCCCACATCCCACCGGCCGGCACTGCCCAACGCCCCTTGCAGCGCTGGCGCGGCGGCACGCAACAGCAGCAGGTCGACGTCGTGGCCGAGGAAGTGCCGGTGGCGCTGCGCTACAACGATGCCGCCTTTGCCGTGATGATGGCCACACCGTGCGACCTGGAGGACTTCGCGCTCGGTTTTTCGCTCAGTGAAGGCCTGATCCATACGCCCTCGCAGCTGCTGTCGATCGATATCCGTCCCCAGCTGGAAGGCATCGAGCTGCAGATGACCGTGGCCGAGGATGCACCCGGCGCAAGCCTCGACTCGGACAAGGGGCGCCTGCTGCCCGGCCGAGGCGGCTGTGGCATGTGTGGCACGCGCCAGCTGGAGGAGGTGCTGCGCCCCCTGCCGCAGATCCGCGAGCGCCGCAGCTATGCCGCCGCCGCCCTGCAGCGGGCGTTGGCCACCCTGGCGCAGCACCAGCCGATGAATGCGGCAAGCGGCTCGATCCACGCCGCGGCCTGGGCCGATGCCAGCGGGCGGATCGGCTGGGTACGCGAGGACGTCGGCCGCCACAATGCACTGGACAAGCTGATCGGCGCCCTGCACCACAACGAACACGCCATCGACGGCGGCCTGCTGGTGATCTCCAGCCGGGCCAGCTACGAAATGGTCAGCAAGGCGGTGCGCGCCGGCGCCAGCGTGCTGGCTGCGGTATCGGCACCCACCGCGCTGGCGATCGACCTGGCCCGCAGCGCCGGGCTGTGCCTGATCGGGTTCGCGCGGGAGAGCGGATTCAATGTGTACACCCATCCCGATCGGCTGCGGGCGGACGGGCTCCGGGACACCTGAGTGCGACCGGGCGCATGCCGCCCGGCCGCTCACCGCTCAGCGCAGCGCCACCTTCGGGAAGTCCACCGGCACGTCGAACGCCACATTGACGTAATTGGTGAACAGGTTGAGCGCCACATGCGCGAGGATCTCGACGATCTGCTCATCGTCGAAGCCGGCCACCCGCAGCGCCTGAACATCGCCGTCGGCAATCTGCGCACGCTGCTCGACCACCTTCAGCGCGAATCCCAGTGCAGCGGCGGTCGCCGGGTCACTGGACTGTCCGGTCTGCGCGGCGGCCATCTGCTCACTGCTGGCGCCGGCCTTGCGGCCCAGTGCGGTGTGCGCGGCCAGGCAGTACGCGCAGGCATTGCGGTTGGCGATGGCCACGGCGATCTGCTCGCCCAGCAGGGGCGACAGGCGACCACCGCCCAGCGCGCCGAACGAACCCCACATGCTGTGCAGGGCGGCCGGCGAGTTGGCCACGGCGCGGAACATGGCCGGGGTGGCGCCGAAGGCGGCGTGGACCTGGCCCAGCAGGGCCTGGCGGTCGGCGGTGGTGTTGGCGGCATCGATCAGGGGGACACGGGACATGGTGGATCTCCTTGGAAACGCGCCCGGAATTGGACGACCCGCTCATCCTAGGTAGACTCGCTGGACGCATCCTGCGCTATTCGCCACACCTGTTGCCCTATCGTCCATGACTGCGCCCACTGACGTCGCCACGCCCGATCGCCTCTCCACCCTGCTGGAACGCTTCCGCGTGCAGGCCGCGCTGTTCCACAGCGGCCCACTGTGCGGGCGCCATGTGTTCGAGCCGCAGCCCGGTCGTGCGTTCCTGCACATCCTGCGCCAGGGCGAAATGGAGGTTCGCCATCGCGAGGGCGATACGACGCTGCCTCGGCTGAAGATCGACGCGCCCAGCCTGCTGCTGTATCCGCAGCCGCTGCATCATGTGTTCTTCAATGCACCGCTGGATGGCCCGGATTTCACCTGCGCCACGCTGGACTTCGACGGCGGCGCGCGCAATCCGATCGTGCAGTCGCTGCCAGCGGTGATGGTGGTGCCACTGGCGGCGATCGGCGAACTGGACGACACCCTGCGCCTGCTGTTCGCCGAGGCCGATCGCCGGCGCTGCGGCTCCCGGCTGCTGACCAACCGCCTGTTCGAGGTGGCGCTGATCCAGGTCCTGCGCTGGGTGGTCGATCATCCGGAGGCGGCAGGCGTCAGCCACGGACTGATGCGCGGGCTGTCCGATGCACGACTGGCACGCACGCTGGTGGCGATGCACCAGGCGCCGCAGGAGGAGTGGACGCTACCGCGCATGGCGTCGACCGCCGGCCTGTCGCGCAGCGCGTTCGCGGCAGTATTCAAGGAGGTGATGCAGGCGACGCCGGCCAGCTACCTGCTGGACTGGCGGCTCAGCCTGGCCTGTACGCAGCTGCGCGCAGGTGTGGCGGTCAAGCAGGTGGCGATCGACGTGGGGTTTGCCGATACCGCGTCGCTGTCGAAGGCGTTCCGCAAGCGGCTGGGGGCATCGCCGCGGGCGTGGTTGGCCGCGAGCGCCTCGCAGGCCGGGTAAAGGGATGAGGGGTAGAATCTACCGCTGGTCGACTATCGCGCGACGCGCGGAATTTTCCTGGCCTGACCGAAGGGCAGCCGACCAGCGGTCGGCTCTACCACGGGCGATCGAAGCGGCATTTCCGTGGCCTGGCCGGAGGGCAGCCGACCCGCGGTCGGCTCTACCACGGGCGATGTCTGCGCGCCGGCGGGCCGCTCAACTGGGTGTTCCGTCAGGCTTCGCCAGCAGCCCGGCGATGCGCTCGGCGACTCGCGCGCGTACGCCTTCATCCAGCTGGCCTTCGTACATCGCCTCGTAGATCCACAGGCCATCGGCAGCCAGCCGCGCCACGAAATTGTCGAGCGCTGTCGCGTCGTCGCTGCCGGCTTCGGGTGCGGACGGCGCCCAGCGTCGCACTACCGGCCCCCACGGGCGCTCCTCGGCATCGGGGTCGCCCGATTCCAGCATGAACATCAGTTCGGCACGGGTGGCGCTCTGCGCCGACACGCGCACGAAGGTCTGGTAGCGCTCCAGCGCCGATGCCTCATCTGCACGCTTGCCCAGCAACGCTTCCATCGATGCTTCCCAGGCCTGCACCAGGTGTTCGTCGATGCCGCGGAGCAGCGCCTCGCGCGACGGAAAGTGGTACAGCAGGCCGCCGCGGGTCAATTTGGCCTCGGTCGCCACCGACTCGAAGGTCACCGCTCGCACGCCGTCACGATTGATCACGTTGACGGCGGCGTCGAGGATGCGCTCCCGCTTGCTGGTTCTCATGGCGTCATTTTACGCGATCGGCGGCGCCCTCGCGGCTGCCGGCCCGGCCACGCAGCAGGCCCGCGATGATCGTCGCACCCAGCGCCAGCGCCGCGGTGATCACCAGCAGCACGATCTGGTAGCCACGGTCATACGCGGCTGTGGCCAGCGCGAACCACTCGCCCTGCCCGCCTTCGCGCGCCGCGTGCAACGCCTGGGTGAAGCCTTCACGCGCCAGCGCCGGCATGTCAGCCGAAACCGGCAGGAACACGCCGTACATCGCCGCGCTCAGGCTGCCCAGCATCGCCACCGCCAGCAGGCCACCGAACTCGTAGGACACCTCTTCCACCGACGAGGCCATGCCCGCCCGGTGCGCCGGCACATTGTTGAGGATGGCCGTGGACGCCACGGAGATGGCCGCGCCCATGCCGAAGCCGGTGATCGCCATGCCGGCGATCACCCAACCGAGGCCGTGCGGGAAGCCGAACGCCACCACACCGACGCCGAGCGCGCCCGCAGCCAGTCCGCCGCAGATCAATGGGCGCAGGCCGACCCGATGCAGGATGCTGCCGCCCAGCAGCGCACTGGGCAGGCTGCCCAGCGCTGCCACCGACACCAGCAGGCCCGCCTGCAGCGGCGTGAAGCCCGCCACCAGTTGGAAGCGCTGGGTGGTGACCAGCTGCAGGCCGGCCATCGCAAACAGGGTGAACACTGCCGACAGCGTGCCGGCCAGGAACGCCGGATTGCGGAAGATCGCGACGTCCAGCAGCGGGTACCGCAGCAGCTGCTGGCGGCGCGCGAACGCCGCACCAGTGATGACGGCCAGCAGCAGCGCGCCTGCACCCAGCGCATACGACGGCGGCGTAGCAATCAGCGACTTGATTGCCAGCACCAGGCCGGACAGCGCAGCCAATGCCAGAACTGAGGACACCAGGTCCCATGGCCGCGAGCGGTCGCGCTGTCCTTCCGGCGCCAGCAGCAGCGTGGCCACCAACGCCATCACCACCACCGGCACGTTGACCAGGAACACCGAGCCCCACCAGAAGTGCTGCAGCAGCCAGCCGCCAATGATCGGGCCGAGCGCCGCACCGACGATGGCCACCGAACCCCAGATGGCGATGGCGATGTTGCGTTCGCGCGCTTCGTGGAAGCTCAGGCCGATCAGCGCCAACGTGGCCGGCATCATCGCGGCCGCGCCGACCGCCAGCAACGCGCGTGCGGCAATCAGCTGCGCTGCGGTGTCGGCGAACGCTGCTGCCAGCGAGGCGACGCCGAACACCACCAGGCCGATCAGGAACATGCGGCGGTGACCGATGCGGTCGCCCAGCGTGCCCGCGCCCAGCAGCAGGCCGGCCATCACCAGCGGATAGGCGTTGATGATCCACAGCGCCTGGCCGGCACTGGCCGAGAGTTCCTCGGTCAGGGTGGGCAGTGCGGTGTAGAGCACGGAGTTGTCGAGCGTGACCAGCAGCAGGCCGGCGGCGACGGTGAACAGCAGTGCCCAGTGGCGGGCACGCGACAGGGCCGGAGCGCCGGCCAAGGGCTGGGACAAAGCCATGGGAGAACCTGGTGGGGGTGGAGTACGGCCATAACTATACCGGATATCCTGTACAGTTATGGTCATCAAAGCCCACCGATTCAGCTTTTGTAGAGGCGGGCTTGCTCGACTGCGCCGCCAGCCAGGCATGGCCTGGCTCTACTGAAACGGGCTCTACTGATGAACGTTTACCGGCAGTCCTCCGGCAGCGCGGCAATCGCCGACACCACCGCGTTCTGCATGCCCTGCCCCACGGCGGCGTCCAGTTCGCCGCCGATGCCCCCATGCTGGCGCCGCAGCTCGTCCTCGCACAGGCCGCGCACCCGCGCACGGGCATTCGCGCGCAGGCTGCTGCACCGCCAGTCGGTGCCCCCCAGCGGCAGCACCGAATACACCACGCTGTTGCAGGCGTTGCCGGCGCGCTGCTGCAACGGCAGTCCACCGAAATCCCGCGGCTCGCTGCTGCGCTGCGGGTCGAAGTAGCTGTCCGGGAACGTGCGCGCGTACTGTTCGATGTCCACCGCCATGCTGCGCCCACCGGCCAGCGGCATCTGCAGCGGCTGGCCGCACTGGGTCGCGTCGGCGCGGTGCTGGATGTACTGGTAGATCGGCCGGTCCAGCGATGGCTCCTGCTGGGTCACCGCACTCACCGACGCCAGCACCGGTAGCGATGCACGATTGGCCATGCGCGCCAGCAGCCCCGCCTGCGCAGGCTGGCAGCGGTCGCGCACGGTTGCAGCGAGCAGGAACAGCACGTCGTTGCGGAACGCGTGATCGTCGCGCAGGCGCTGTTCGATGCGCTGGCTGGCGTCGGTGGCCGTTGCCGGAAACGCGACCGCCGGCGGCGCGGTGGGTGCGCGCTGCCGCTGCCACAACGCCAGGAGCACGATTGCGCCCAGCAGCGCCGCGGCAACCAGGATCCAGCACCGGCGCATCAGTTGCGGATCGCCGTCAGCGTGGCCGCCGCAGCATCGTAGGACGCGCTGGCGATGTCCGCGTCGAAACGCTTCACCTGCAGGCGGCCGACGAGCCGGTACGGATCCCACAGATCACCCAGCGCGATCGGCGTGGCCAGGGTCACGTGGATGATCTGGTTCGGCGGCGGTGGCGGCACGTGGATGCAGGCCCCATAGAACGGCACGAACAGCAGTTCATCGACCAGGCCGGCATCGTCGGTGCCGAGCGGTACCACGTAGCCATCCAGATCCACCGCGCGACCGTCGACAGCATCGACCACGCGCGAAGAGCCGAACTGCCTGGCGCGATCCGGGCTGGAATGGTCGATCTGCTGCCCCGGCGGCGTGCCGGAGCCGGTGTCGTCGATCAGCCCCCCCACGCCGTCCATGCCACCGCGCGACAGGCCGATCTGCGGCGGCGGGCGCTGATAGGTGACCTCGTCGGGCCGCAACGCATCCCAACGGTCGATGGGGCTTTCGGCCGTGGCGGAGGGCGCGGGTTTGTCCTGCGGCGTGACCGCCACGGCATCGGCGCCCGGTGACGTGCAGCCTGCCAACCAGACGCATCCAAGCAGCAACACAGCGCTACGGTTCATAGGGCCTCAGCTGGGCATCGCGCATGGTGTAAGCAGAACCGGCCAGATCATCATCCAGCCGTTCGGCACGCAGGGTGCCGGCCAGGAAGAATGGCGAGTACATGTCCGGCATCTCGATCGACTGCGGCAGCACCACGTGCACGATCTGGTTCGGCGGCGGCGGTGGCACGTGGATGCAAGCGCCGTAATACGGCACGAACAGGAATTCGGTCAGCCGCCCGTCCTGCGCGTTGGCCAGCGGTACCACGTAGCCCGGCAGGCGTACCGGTCGCTGCAGCACAGCAGCCACGGTACGGAACGTCCCGAACTGCGGCATGCGCCGGTTGCCGCTGTGCTCGACCTCCGGGCCCTCGCCCCGCTCCAGCGCGGCCAGTTCGTCCTTGGGCATCATCTGCAACCAGTCCAGCTCCTGCTCTGCCGCGTCCGCAGCGTCAGCGCGGTCGACAACCGGCGAAGGTGGCAAGGCCTGCACACCGGAATCCACCGGCCGCTCGCAGGCGGCCAGCGCCAGCACCATCGGCAATGGCCGCATCCAGCGCATGCTCAGCCTCCCGGTGACAGGCCATCGGCCAGCGTGCGCCGGTAGGCCAGCAATGCCGGCACCAGCCCGGCGACCGCACTGATCGCCAGCACGCCTGCCACCCAGGCCAGCTCGCGACCGTCCGGCCAGACATGGGTGATCGACAGGCCAAAGTTGGCCAATACCCAGCCGCGCCCTGCAAGGCTGGCGACCACCAGCAGTGACAGGGCCAGCACACAGGCCAGCGCACTGGTCGCCACCGCTTCCACCACCAGCAGGCCGGCGATGTAGCCCGGCCGCGCCCCGGTGGCACGCAGGATCGCCATCTCGCGCCGCCGCTCCTGCAGGGTCGAGACCAGCAGCGCCACCAGCGAGACCATGCCCAGCAGCACCACCATCGCGCTGATCAGCTGCAGCGCACGCTCGGCGGTGCCCAGCGACTGCCACAGCTGCTGCAGCGTCACGCCGGGCAGGATCGCCAGCATCGCCTCGTCCGGATACTCGTTGATCCTGCGCTGCACCGAGAACGTGGCGATGCGCGAGTTCAGGCCGAGCATGAAGGCGGTGATGCTGGTCGGGGTCAGATCCAGATGACGCGCCTGCTCGGCGCTGACGCGCTGGCTGCGCAGCTGCACGCCCGATCGCCAGTCGACATGGATCGCCTCGATGGCCGCCAGCGAGACCAGCAGCGACGAATCGACCGGCGTGCCGGTGCGCTGCAGGATGCCGGCAACACGGAACGGCTTGTCGGCATGCGTGGCCAGGGTGACCGCACCGGTGCCGTGCGCCAGCACGATCGCATCGCCCAGGCCGACCTTCTGTGCCTGCGCCACCTCGGCACCGATCACCACGTCATACAGATCATCGAACCGCCTTCCGTTCGCGAACGCCAGCGCATGCCCTGCGCCGTAGCGATAGTGCTCGAAGTAGCCACCGCTGGTACCGACCACGCGGTAACCGCGCCACGAATCGCCCAGCGACAACGGCACTGACCACTTCACCTGCGGCAGCGCCGACAGCTCCTGGTAGGACTGCCAGGACACGTTGTTGGTCGGGTCGCCGATATGGAACACCGAGTACAGCAGCAGGTTCACCGGCCCCGAACGCGCACCGACAATCAGGTCGGTGCCCGACACCGTGCTGGCGAAACCTTCGTGCGCCTGCGTGCGTACGCGTTCGACACCCAGCAACAGGACCATGCTGAGGGTGATGACCAGCATGGTCAGGCCCACGCTCAACGCGCGGCTGCGCAGGCTGGCCCAGGCAAGCTCAAGCATGGCCGGCACCTGCCTGGTTGATCTCCGACAAGGCAATCGTGCGGTCGAACAACGGCTGCAGGCTGTCGTCATGGCTGACCACCAGCACCGTGGTGCCGGCCGCCTGGCACTGCGCAGACATCAGCTGCAGGAAGGCGGTCGCCGCCTCCCGGTCGAGCGCCGAGGTCGGCTCATCGGCCAGCAGCAATGCCGGGCGACCGATCAGCGCGCGTGCCGCTGCCACGCGTTGCTGCTGGCCGACACTCAGCGTACCCGCGCGCCGCTGCATCAGCGCCGGGTCCAGCTGCAGGGCCTGCAGCAGTCGCGCGATCTCGGCATTCAACGGCCCGCTGATGCGCGCGCTGCGCAGGCGGGAGAAACGCAGGCCCAGCGCGATGTTGTCGCGCACGCTGAGGAACGGCAGCAGGTTGAACTGCTGGAAGATCACGCCCAGGTGGTCAGCGCGGAATCGATCCCGCGCCGCGCCGCGCATGTCCTGCAGTGCGTGGCCTGCCACCTCGACACGGCCTTCTCCAGGCAGCAGCACACCGGCCAGCAGGCCCAGCAGGGTGCTTTTGCCGCCACCGCTGATTCCCCGCAGCAACACGCTGCTGCCCTGCTCGATCCACAGCCGCGGCACATCCAGCACCCGCCGCGCGCCGTAGCCGAACTGCACGCCCTCCAGCGCGATCATCGTCCGCAGGCTCACGGCGCCAGCACCACGCGCAGGTTGTCCGGGGTCAGCACGCTGCGGCTCTGGCCGTGGGCAGTGGCGCTGTTGACGATCACTTCATGCAGGCCCGGGAACAGCACGGGCAGGCGCACCACGATGGCGCGCAACTCGGCGGGCTTTGCACAGTGGTACTGCAGCGTTGCGTTGAACCCCGCGTGCCGGTGCTGACCTGGCGGCGGCGCGACGGCGGTCGCGTCGAAGCCCTCGGCCCTGGCATCGTTGCCTGAAAGGCGGCAGCCCGCGGCGGTGGGCAAGGTGACCCAGCTACCGCCCTGCAGCAGCGCAGTCGCACGCGCCAGCGCAGCCTGCTCGGCTGCATTGGCCGGCGGCCGCTCGAAATCGAGGATGCCGATGCCGGGGGCCTGAAGGCTGACGTCGAGGGATTGCTGGTCAAGCGCAAGATCGACCGTGGCCTGGCCGTGCACGTGCGCCCCCAGCTGGCGGACGTCATGGGCCTGCGCGGCGCTGACGGCCAGCAGCAGGGAAAGAGCAGCAAGACGCTTCATGGGGAAGGCTCCAATTGTTACTATGTAACATTATGGACCACATCCCCACGACGCCCGCAAGGGCCTTGGCCCAGTCGCCAACTTCGGCACGCTGGCACCCCCGCTTCGATCTTGCCGGCGCCTGGCTGTCGCTGGCCTGCGGCGCCCACTGCATCGCCCTGCCGCTGCTGCTGGCCTTCGTGCCGGCCGCAATGATGGCGCTGCGCTCGTTCCAGCACCCCGGCCACGGGGCGATGACGTTGCTGCTGGTGATGTCGCGCTGGGAATGGCTGTTCGCGCTGCTGGCCTCGTCGCTGGCCCTGGCCAGTACGACCGCTGGGGTGCACCGGCATGGACGCTGGCAGCCCCTGTGGTGGGCGTGCATCGGCGCCGTCCTGCTGCTGTCAGCCTCGCTGTCCCTGCCGCTGAAGGAATCGCTGCTCTGGCACGGCGTAGCGACGGCCATGGGCGGTGCGCTGCTGGCATGCGCGCACATCGCGAACCGGCGCACGCTGCACAAGCGATAACGCCGGCCAGCGGCCGCACCCAACAGCTGATACGCAGTCGGTAGTGCCGGCCGCTGGCCGGCAACCCCGGGGTCCCTTCAGCCGGCCAGCGGCCGGCTCTAGCCCTCCGTGCATGGGCCAACCAACAGCTGATAGGCGTGGGTAGTGCCGGCCGCTGGCCGGCAACCCCGGGGTCCCGGCAGCCGGCCAGCGGCCGGCTCTACCTGTCCGTGCATGGGCCACCCAACAGCTGATACGCAGGCGGCAGTGCCGGCCGCTGGCCGGCAACCCCGGGGTCCCGCCAGCCGGCCAGCGGCCGGCTCTACCTGTCCGTGCATGGGCCACCCAACAGGTGATATGCAGTCGGTAGTGCCGGCCGCTGGCCGGCAACCTCGGGGTCCCGCCAGCCGGCCAGCGGCCGGCTCTACCCCTCCGTGCATGGGCCACCCAACAGGTGATACGCAGCGGCCGGTTCTACCCCTCCGTGTATGGACCATGCAACAGCTGATACGCGTGGGTAGTGCCGGCCGCTGGCCGGCAACCCCGAGGTCCCGCCAGCCGGCCAGCGGCCGGCTCTACCGTCCCTTATTCGTCGAACGGGCGCTGCCCCAGCGTCTGCGTCACGTGGTCCACGAAACAGGTGATGCGCGCGGCCAGCGCGGTGTTGCGGTAGTACACCGCATTGATCGGCTGCCGCACGTCCTGCGTCTGTTTGCCGAACAGCTGCACCAGTCGGCCCTCGCGCCGGTCCTGGCGGGTCAGAAAGTCCGAGAGGCACGCAATGCCGAGCCCGGCCACCGCCATCTGCCGCAGCGTCTCGCCACTGGATGAAGCGATCGCCGGCTCGATCACGAAAGGCCCGCCATCGGCATCGTGCAGCGGCCACTCGTTCAATGAACTGGGCTGGGTAAAACCCAGCAGATCGTGCTTGCGCAGCTGCTCCACGCGTGTCGGCGTGCCATGCCGTCGCAGGTACTCGGGACTGGCGACGACGCGGATGCGGCTGTGGCCGATCGGCCGCGCATGCAGGGTGGAATCGCGCAGCACGCCGATGCGGAACGCCACGTCGGTGCGCTTTTCGATCAGGTCGGTGATGCCCTCGTTGGAGTTCAGCTCCAGCTCCACCTGCGGGTAGCGCTCGCGGAAGCCCTCCAGCAGCGGCACGATCACGTGCAGCATGAACGGCGTGGCCGCGTCCACGCGCAGGCGCCCGACCGGCTGCAGCCGCCGCGCCGCCATCTGCTCCTCGGCCTCGTCCACCGTGGCCAGGATCGTGCGCGCGTACTCCAGGAACGCCGCGCCCTCTTCGGTCAGTTCCAGCCGCCGCGTGGTCCGCCGCAGCAGGGTGGTCTGCAGCTTGTCTTCCAGCCGCGCCAGGGTGCGGCTGGTGGCCGAGATGGTCAGCTCCAGCGCCTCGGCCGCCGCCGTGATCGAGCCGCCATCGACCACCGCCACGAAGGCCTTCAGCTCATCCAGGGTGGTTTTCATTATTTACCTCGCCGCAAAAGCATTTCCCGTATACACGGCTTAATCAACAAATGTAAAGCGCCCACACTTCGCCCTGTCACGAGCCCGCCGGCTCTCAACCAAGTCCCTGGAGTCCATCATGAGCGTTCCTTCCTTTGGCGTCGGCACTTTCCGCCTGACCGGCCAGACCGTCATCGACTCGGTGCGCAACGCCCTCGACGTCGGCTACCGGGCCATCGACACGGCGCAGATCTACGGCAACGAAGCCGAGGTCGGCCAGGCCATCGCCGAATCCGGCGTTCCGCGCGACCCGCTGTTCCTGACCACCAAGATCTGGGTCGACAACTACGCCGCCGACAAGCTGATCCCGAGCCTGCGCGACAGCCTGGCCAAGCTGCGCACCGACTACGTCGACCTGCTGCTGATCCACTGGCCGGCGCCGGGCAATGGCGTTGAACTGCGCGAGTACATGACCGCGCTGGCCGAAGCCAAGCGCCTGGGCCTGACCCGCCAGATCGGTGTGTCCAACTTCAACATCGCGCTGACCCGGCAGGCCATCGAGGTGGTCGGCGCCGACGAGATCGCCACCAACCAGATCGAACTGAGCCCCTACCTGCAGAACCCGGCACTGACCGCCTTCCTGCAGGAACAGGGCATCGCCGTCACCTCCTACATGACCCTGGCCTACGGCAAGGTGCTGAAGGACCCGGTGCTGGCCGGCATCGCCGACAAGCACCAGGCCACCGTGGCCCAGGTCGCGCTGGCGTGGGCACTGCACCTGGGCTATGCGGTCATCCCGTCCTCGACCAAGCGCGAGAACCTGGCCAGCAACCTGCTCGCACAAGACCTGCGCCTGGATGCCGACGACATGGCCGCGATCGCCGCGCTTGACCGCAACGGCCGCGAAGTCGATCCGCCGGGCCTGGCCCCGGCCTGGGACTGAGGAGCCTCGCCATGGGCAGTGCGTTGGCGCGGCTGCAGGCCGGTGGTTTCAGCATCGGCATCGAAGCACCGCTGGACAATGACTGGACGCCACTGGGCGAGCAGGCACGACGCGCCGCGCGACGCCGGCCCGGCGAACCGGACCTGCAGCGCCATGCGGAACTGGCACGGTTGGCCGACCGCCTCGGCTTCCGTGCGCTGTGGGTACGCGACGTGCCGGTGTACGACCCGGCCTTCGGCGATGCGGCGCAGGTGTTCGAGGTATTCAGTTACCTCGGCTACCTGGCCGGCATCACCAATGACATCCTGCTGGGCACCGGTGCGGTGGTGCTGCCGATCCGTGAGCCGTTGCTGACCCTGAAGTCGGCGCGCAGCGTGCAGCGGCTGAGTGGTGACCGCCTGCTGCTGGGTGTGGCCAGTGGCGACCGCCCGGTGGAGTACCCGCTGTTCGGCCGCGACTTCGACAGCCGCGGCAGCCGCTTCCGCGAGCAGATCGCACTGCTGCGCGAAGGCGCCGCCGCGAACCTGCCGCAGGGCCTGGATGTGTTGCCCACGGATGGCCCGGCCCTGCCGTTGTTCGTGGCCGGCCTGGCCCAGCAGCAACCGGCGTGGATCGGCCAGCACATGGACGGTTGCCTGGCCTACCCGGGCACGCCGCAGGACCATGCGCAACGCGTGGCGGCCTGGCGCGCCGTGGCCGGCAACAAGCCCTATGCCAGCTTCATCCACCTGGATCTGCTGGCCGATGCTGATGCCCCGGTGCAGCGCTGGCGCTTCGGCCTGCGCGGCGGCCGCAACGCCCTGCTGTCCGAACTGAATGCCCTGCAGGCCGCCGGCGTTGACCACATCGGCCTGCAGTTCCGCCGCAACGAACGGCCGTTGGCCGAGACCTTCCACGAAATCGCCGAGTACGTGCTGCCGCACTTCCCGGCCCATGCCGGCGCCGCCGCGGCGGCCTGACCGTTACCGGAGCTTTGCCATGAAGATGAAGACCCTGGCCGCGCTTGCGTTGGCTACCCTGCCGCTGTCTTTCCAGGCCACCGCCGAGGACTGGTATCCCTCTGCCTATGGCGCCAACGATGAGATCGGCGCGGCCAACCTGCTGACCGCGGACGTGGTCAAGCGCGCGGTCTCGCTGGTCAGGACCGGCAAGACCTATCCGCTGGCGGTGCCGGTGGACAAGAACCTGCCCGCGTTCCGCCACCGCAGCTTCCGCCTGTACAACGTGCAGGTCGGCCAGCAGGCCGGCAGGTCGCTGGGCCCCAACAGGTTCACCTTCAACGATGAACTGGTGAACGCGTGGACCGGCGTTGGCACCCAGCTCAACGGCATCGGCCATATCGGCATCGACAACGTCTACTACAACGGCAACAAGGCCGCCGACTTCGTCACCGTCGACGGGGTGCGCAAACTCGGCGTCGAGAAGGTGCCGCCGATGGTCACCCGCGGCGTCGTGCTGGACATGACCGCGTACTACGGCAAGGCGATCGTGCCCGGCGGCACCGAGTTCACCGTGGCCGACATCCAGGCCGTGCTGAAGAAGCAGGGACTGAGCCTGCGCAAGGGCGACGTGGTGCTGTTCAACACCGGCTGGCTGGAACTGATCGGAAAGGACGACAAACAGTTCCTGGAAGTGGAACCGGGTATCGGCATGGAGGCCGCGAAGTGGCTGGCCGACCAGGGCATCGTCGCCTTCGGTGGCGACACCTGGGCCTCGGAGGTCTACCCGAACCCGCACGGTCCCGAGGAGTTCCCGATCAACCAGTACATGCTGGCCAAGCGCGGCATCTACAACCTGGAGCTGATCGACAGCCGTGCGCTGGTGCGCGACAAGGCCTGGGAATTCCTGTTCGTGCTCGGCCAGCCGCTGTATGTCGGCTCGACCCAGGTCAACATCAACCCGGTGGCGATCCGATGAGCGCCGCCTCCGCCCTGCCGTTGTTCGCCGGCCGTCGCTTCCGCGTCCGCTATGACGGCCTGGCCGCCGACAACGTCTACAGCGCCGATGGCCGCCACGTGCAGTACGCCATCGTCTCCGGCGCCTATGCCGGTGCGCAGGGCGAAGCCGCCTGCCAGTGGCAGCAGGTCAGCGAAGGGGTCTATGCCATTTCGTGGCAGGAAGCCGATGGCGCAACGGTCGTGCATGTCGATGACTTCGTCGGCGGTCGTTCGCTGGCCTGGTTCACCGCCACCGATGGCAGTTTCCATCGCATGCAGGGGCCGCTGCACGCGCTGTGATGCCGGCCAGCGGCCGGCACTACCGCGTGCGGTCGGACGGCTTCGCGTGCTGCTTCGGTAGTGCCGGCCGCTGGCCGGCAACCCCGGTCTGCTCGAACACCCCGACCACCCAGTCGATGAAGACCCGCAACCGTGGCGATGGCGTGCGGTTGCGCGGGTAGATCAGGCTCAACGGGCTCGGCGTCGGCGGCGCCTCCGGCAACAGCTCGACCAGCTGCCCGCGCGCGATGTACGGGTCCATCCGGTAGCGGGGCGCCTGGATGATGCCCAGGCCCGCCAGCGCGGCGCCGAGGAACGCATCCGCACCGGAGACACGCACCCGTGCAGGCAGCGGCACGTAGTGCACCTGCCCGGCCTGCTGGAACTCCAGGGGAATCAGCTGGCCGGTGGCGCTGGAGCGATAGCCGACCATTTCATGCCCTTCCCGCAGGGACGCGATGCTGCCGGGCACACCCTTGTCCTGCAGGTAACCTGGCGCGGCCACGGTGACCTCGCGCAGCATCGTCAACCGGCGCGCCGCCAGATCGCTGTCGGCCAGCGTCCCCACCCGCAGCGCCGCATCCACGCCTTCGCGCAGCAGGTCGACATAGCGGTCGCCTTCGCTGACCTCCAGTTCGATCTCCGGGTAGCGCTGCAGGAATTCCGGCAGATGCGGGAACAGCAGGTGCCGGCCCAGCGTGCCATGCACTTCGATACGCAACGGGCCGCGTGGCGGCGCATCCCGGAACGCGGCCTCGGCATCGTCCATGTCGGCGATCAGGCGCAGGCATCGCCCGTAGAAGGCTTCACCTTCCAGCGTCGGCACCACCAGCCGCGTGGTCCGGTGCAGCAGGCGCACGCCCAGCCGCTGTTCCAGCGCCTTGATCGCGTCGGTCACCGTGGCGCGCGGCAGCCCGAGGTCCTCGGAGGCGCGGGTGAAGCTGCGGCGCTCGACGATACGGACGAAGGCGCGCATGGCCGTGAAGCGGTCCATTGTTCGGCTATCCGGATGATGTTGGCGGATTATGCAGGATTATCCGAACGTGCGATGGCGCGAAGATGGTCCTGCGTCGCTCCGGCGCGTCCCCGTGGAAGCCACCATGACCCTCTCCCCCGCCCGCTCTGTCGCCCTGGTCACCGGCGGATCGCGTGGCATCGGTGCCGCCATCTCGCGTCGGCTGGCCGCCGATGGCCACGCGGTCGCGATCAACTATGCGGGTCGCCGCGACGACGCCGAAGCCTTGGCCGCCGAACTGAACGCCGCCGGCGCGCAGGCCATCGCGCTGCAGGCCGATGTGTCCGATCCGCAGGCGGTGCGGCAGCTGTTCGATGCCATCGAAGCCCGCTTCGGCGGCATCGACGTGGTGGTCAACAGCGCGGGGGTGCTGCAGCTGGCCCCACTGGCCGATTGCGACGACGCCCTGTTCGATCGGGTGATCGGCATCAACCTCAAGGGCGCCTTCAACGTGCTGCGCGAAAGCGCGCGACGGGTGCGCGACGGTGGCCGGCTGATCACCCTGTCCACCAGCGTGGTTGGCATCAGGCTGGAGAACTACAGCGTGTATGCGGCCAGCAAGGCGGCGGTGGAGACGATGGGCGCGATCCTGGGCAAGGAGCTGCGCGGGCGCAACATCACCGTGAACGCGGTGGCGCCGGGCCCGACCGCCACCGATCTGTTCCTGAACGGCAAGTCGCCGGAGCTGATCGAGCGGCTGGCGAAGATGAACCCCCTGGAGCGGCTGGGTACGCCGGACGACATCGCCGGCGCGGTGGGGTTCCTGGCGGGTGCCGATGGCGGATGGATCAACGGCCAGGTGCTGCGCGCCAACGGCGGGATGGTGTAGATCGCGCGAGCGGCATCCACGCCTGGCGTGGATCTACCTGGGAACCCGTGGCGGTTGATCGAATCCACGCAGGACGCGAAGCCCCTGTAGAGCCGAGCGTGGGCTCGGCTCCACAGCAGGGTCAGGCAATACGTGCCTCGCGGCGGCGATGCACCCAGTAGTACAACGTGGGCAGCACCAGCAGGGTCAGCAGCATCGCCGACAGCAGGCCACCGATCACCACCACCGCCAGCGGCTTCTGGGTTTCGGCACCGATCGCGTGCGAGGTCGCCATCGGCAGCAGGCCGAACATCGCCAGCAGCGCGGTCATCAGCACCGTGCGCAGGCGCTGCAGCGAGCCTTGTACCACTGACTGCAGCAGGTCCATGCCCTGCTCGCGCAGCTGGGCGAAGCGACTGAGCATCACCACGCCGTTCAGCACTGCTTGCCCGAACAATGCAATGAAGCCGATCGCCGCCGACACTGAAAGCGGAATGCCGGTCAGCCACAGGGCCAGGATGCCGCCGATCATCGCCAGTGGCACGTTGGCCAGGATCAGCGCGGCGCTACTGATGTCCTTGAAGGCATCGAACAGCAGCACGAAGATGATCAGCACCGACAGCGGAATCACCCAGCCCAGCCGCTTCATCGCCCGCTGCTGGTTCT
This sequence comes from Stenotrophomonas sp. YJH_SMC_29, assembly GCF_059371235.1. Classification (NCBI taxonomy): domain Bacteria; kingdom Pseudomonadati; phylum Pseudomonadota; class Gammaproteobacteria; order Lysobacterales; family Lysobacteraceae; genus Stenotrophomonas; species Stenotrophomonas sp. YJH_SMC_29. The sequence continues at coordinate 268,806 of NZ_JCAFUK010000003.1, forward strand.
CGAACTCGCCGGACCACTCCAGCTGGTAGCCCTCCGGCAACTGTACGCTGGCCTCCACGCGCTTGCGCATGTCAGCCACCACGCTGCCCATGTCACGCCCGGCGATGAAGATGCTCACCGCCTTCACCCGCTGCGCGTTCTCGCGCGAGATGTTGATCGCGCCGCTGGCCATGCGGAAGTCGGCCACGTCGGACAGCGTCACCGTGTGGCCATCGCCGATGCCGACCGGCACGGTGCGCAAGCGCTGCAGGTCGCGGTCGGCGTCGTCCAGGCGCAGCGTGATCGGGAACCTGCGGTCACCTTCCCACAGTTCGCCGACCTGGCGCCCGCCCAGTGCGGTCTCGATCACCTCGTCGATGTCGCGCACGTTCAGGCCGTAGCGCGCGGCGCGGTCGCGATCGATCTCGATCTGCAGTTGCGGCAATGAGCCGTCGCGGTCAATGAAGGCGCTCTCCACGCCCTCTACGCTACGCACCTGGCCGAGGATCGCCTGCGCCTGCTGGTTCAGCACGTCCAGGTCGGAACCGCTGACCTTGATCACCACCTGGCCCTTGATCTGCGAGATGCTCTCCAGGATGTTGTCGCGCACCGGCTGCGAGATCGAGAACTCAGGGCCCGGAATGCGCTGCTCCAGCGTACGCTGCAGATCACTGACCAGCTGCCGCTTGTCCACGCCCTTCGGCCACTCCTTCTCCGGCTTCAACGCTACCAGCGCCTCGATCTGGTTGGCACCCTTGGCATCGGAACCGTCTTCCGGGCGCCCCAGCTTGGCCACCACCGTCGATACCTGAGGAAAGGTGCCGACCAGCTCACGGATGCGCCGCGACTGCTGCTGCGCCTCGGCCAGGCTGGTGCTCGGGTCGAGCGTGGCGGTCAGCCAGATCGACCCTTCGTCCAGCTCGGGCAGGAACTCCGAACCCAGCCGCGTGCCCAGTGCCAGCGTGCCGACCAGCAGCGCAACCGCGGTCAGGACCACCGCACGCGGGCGGGCCAGTGCGCGCTCCAGGACCGGCCGGTACCAGCCGGTCAGGCGGTCCATCAGCGGATTGCCGTCGCGCATGCGATCGCGCCGCAGCCACCAGTAGCAGAACAGCGGCACCACGGTCAGCGCCAGGATCAACGCACCGATCAATGCCGAGGTCACCGAGTACGCCATCGGCGCGAACATGCGGCCTTCCTGGCGCTGCAGGGTGAAGATCGGGATATGCGCGGCGATGATGATCAGCATCGAGAAGAACGTCGGCCGGCCCACTTCCGACGCTGCCGAAAGAATGGTCGAGAACCGTGTCTTCCGGTCGGCCGTGGGTGGCAGCTTCGACAATCGCGAGACGATGTGCTCGGTCACGATCACCGCGCCGTCGATGATGATGCCGAAGTCCATCGCACCCAACGACAGCAGGTTGGCCGGCACGCCCCACAGATGCAGGCCGAGGAAGGTCGACAGCAGCGCCAGCGGCATCATCGCCGCCACGATCAGCGCGGCACGGGCGTTGTACAGGAACAGCCACAGCACCAGGAACACCAGCACCGCGCCTTCCAGCAGGTTGCTGAAGACGGTTTTCAGCGTGGTCGAGACCAGCCACGAGCGGTCATAGAACGGCTCGATGCTGACCCCGGCCGGCAGCTGGTTCGCCTCGATCTCGGCGATGCGCGCATGCAGCGCGTCGAGCACGTCGGAGGGATTCTCGCCCTTGCGCATCAGCACCATGCCGAACACCGCATCGTCGTTGTCGTCCTGGCCGACCAGGCCCTGCCGGGGCAGGCCGGTGTCGGCGACGCTGGCCAGGTCGCGCACCAGGATCGGCGTGCCCCCGCGCTGCGCCACCACCACGTTGCCGATGTCGGCCGGCGAACGCATCAGGCCCACGCCGCGGATCAGGAACTGCTGCTGGCCGCGTTCCACGTAGCCGCCGCCGGCGTTCGCGCTGCCCTTCTCCAGCGCCTCGGCGAATTCACCCAGGCTGATGCCGCGGTCACGCAGCTTGTCCAGGTCCGGCTTGACCTGGAAGGTCCGCGCGAAGCCGCCGAAGCTGATCACATCGGCCACGCCCGGCACGGTGCGCAGGCTGCGCTCCATCGTCCATTCCTGCACGGTGCGCAGCTGGGTCGGCGTCATGTGCGGGCCCTTCAGCACGTACCGGTAGATCTCACCCACCGCCGAACTCATCGCCTCCAGTTCCGGCGTCACCCCTTCCGGCAGCTCCACCCCCTGCAGGCGCTCCAGCACCTGCTGGCGCGCGAAGTAGTCATCGGCCTTGTCGTCGAAGGTCAGGATGATCATCGACAGGCCGAACTGCGTATGCGAGAACACCCGCACCGAATGCGGGAGGCCGGACAGCGCCACTTCCAGCGGCATCGTCACCTCGCGTTCCACCTCTTCAGCGGCGCGGCCCGGATGCAGCGATACCACCGTCACCTGGGTGTCGGACACATCCGGAAAGGCTTCCACCGGCAGCACGCGGAACGCGGCGATACCCGCGCCGATGAACAGCAGCAGTGCCAGCATCACCATCAATGGCTGGCGCAGGCAGTACGCAATCAGGCGATCAATCATGGCGCAGCGTGCCCCGTGCCGGTGCCGGCAGCGGCCGGCGCGCTGTCCACCAGCTGCTGCAGCAGCAGCCCGCCTTCAACCACCACCCTGGCGCCCTGGGCCAGGCCCTCACGCACCCACAGGCGGCCATCGCCCAGTTCCTCGGCATGCACGGCGTGGCGCGCGAAGCGGCCCTTGGCCTCCTCCACGAACACCACCTGCTTGCCGTCGATCAGCAGCACCGCGGCATCGGGCAGCGAGACACCGCCCTCGGCCGGCACTGCCACCTGCGCACGCACGTACTGGCCCGCCTTGAAACCGCGTGCACGGTTGTCCAGCTCGGCGCGCGCCTGCACCACGCGGCGCTCGCTGTCGACGAAGTCATCCACGTGCTGCAGGGTCGCCTGCAACGGTTGGCCATCGGCGCCGGGCACACTCACCTGCATGCCCGCCTTCAGGCGTCCGGCCAGGCGCTCGGGAACATCCAGCAGCAGCCACAGGCGGTCCGGATCGCCGATCACCGCCAGCGGCTGCTCGCTGTCGGGGCTGACCGCCATGCCCGGGCTCATCCGCCGCTCCACCAGCACGCCATCGATCGGCGTGCGCAGCGGCAGGCGCTGGTCCACGTGCTGGCCATTGCCATACGCCTTGGCGAAGGCGGTCGCGCGCGCGTGATCGGCCTGGCTGGCGGCGAAGTTGGCCTCGGCTTCGTCCAGTTCTCGGCCGGACGCCACACCCGCTGCGTGCAGCTCGCGGGTGCGGTCCAGTTCCCTGCGGGCCTGCTGCAGCTGCGCGCGACCACGCACACCATCAGCCTGGGCCTGGCCGAATTCGGGCGAGGTGATCCAGGCGATCACCTGGCCTGCCTTCACCTTCTGCCCAGGTTGTGCCTCGATGCGCGCGACCTGCCCTGCCAGCGGGGTGCGCAGCGCACTGGAGCGGGTCTCGTCCCAGACCACGCGGCCCGGCAGCTGCAGGTTGGCGCTGGCGACCGCGGTCACCGCCTCGCTGCGCAGTACATCCAGCTGGCGGCTGCTGGCGGGAAACTGGATCTGGCCGGCGCTGACCTGTGGCGCGTCCTCGGTGTACGACGCCGGTTCGCGGCCGCAGCCGCCCAGCAGGGCCAGCGCCAGCAAGGCGGGCAGCACGGCATGTCGCGCCTGCGGGCGGCAAGCGACGGTGAACTTCATCGAGACTCTCCTTCTGCAACGGATGTGGCCGCTTCCCAGCGCGCCAGGGCAATGGCATGGTCGGCACGCGCCTCGATCAACGCGGCTTCGAACTCGCGCCAGCTGCGGCGCGCGTCAAGCAGATCGGTCAGGCTGGCGGCGCCGCGGCGGTAGGCCAGTTCGATGCCCTGCACCGCCTTGCGTGCGGCATCGGACTGCAGCCCTTCGTAGTCGCTGCGACGCTGCGCGGCCGACCGCGCGCTGGCCTGCAGCTGGTCCAGTTCAGCGCGCGCTTCGCGCTGCAGTACCTGCAGTTCCAGCGCCGCACTGTCACGCTCGGCTTCGGCGCGCTGGATCGCGCCGCGTGCACGTGACGGGCCGCCGAGCGGAATCGTCAGCGATACGCCCCAGGTGACACCGCTGATGTCGGTCGGCTCGCGCTCGGCCTCCACTCCCAGCTGGATGTCGCGGTGGCGCTCGCTGCGCGCCAGGGCCACACCGGCGTCGGCGGCGACCAGGCGTGAACGCGCCGCGCGCAGGTCGGCGCGCCGCTGCGGGTCGAACGCGCGTGTATCGGCGATGTTGCCTGGATCGGGCCATGGATCATCGGCGCTGAGGTCATGGCTGTCGTCACGGCCAAGCAGCAGGGCCAATGCATGCCGCGCGTCGCGCAGGTCCAGCGCGGCCTCGCGCGCCGCATCGGCCACCGCGAGGTCGTCCACCGCCAGTCGCGCACGATCCACCGGTGCCATCGCCCCGGTGGCGACCTGCTTGTCAGCGGCGGCTAGCTGCTCGGTCGAGTTCTGCCGGTTGGCCTCGGCGATCCGCACCCGCTCCTGTGCGCCCTTCAGTCCGAAATAGGCTTCATGCAGCGCCACCTGCTGGCGGCGTCGCGTGTCGAGCATCTCCAGCCCGGCCACCTGCAGCAACGCGTCAGCCTGGCGGATGCGCAGCGCACGCTTGCCGCCGCGTTCCCAGGTGAAACCCAGGCCCAGCGTGCTGTCCATCCGCTTGTCCTGCCAGCGCCCCGGGCCGATGCCGTGCTTCGGGCTGATCTTGCTGCTGCCGATCGACAGCTCGGCCGCTGGCCGCAACGCGGCGGTCTGCGCATCGCCCTGCACCCCGCGCAGTTCCAATGCCATCGCGCGCAGGTCCGGGTTGTACGCCTCCATGGCGCGCTGCGCTTCCGCCAGCGACAACGCTGAAGCCACGGGTGCGCACAGCAGAGCGGCCAGCGCGGCCGCAAGACGAGGGGAGAAATTCATGCGCGTCACGGTAAGGTGACGCACTTGCGCCAAACTTGCCCCAACCTTGCACGAAGCTTGCAATGCGAATCCTGCTGATCGAAGACGACGCCGCTCTGGCCGATGGACTGATCCGCGCCCTGCAGGGCGCCGGCCATCTGTGCGACCACCTTTCGCGCGGCCTGCACGCGCCGGCTGCACTGGCCAGCGCGCCGTATGACGTGATGGTGCTCGACCTTTCATTGCCCGATGTCGACGGCCTCGACCTGCTCTCGCGCCTGCGCAATGACGGCGTCACCCTGCCGGTGCTGATCCTCACGGCGCGCGACGGTGTGGAGGACCGCATCCTCGGCCTCGACCGGGGTGGCGACGATTACCTGGCCAAGCCATTTGCACTCGGTGAGCTGGAGGCGCGCCTGCGTGCGCTGTCACGCCGCCGCAGCGACGCACCGGCACAGAAGCGGCTGGGCCGGTTGTGCTTCGACAGCATCCGCAATGAAGTGCAAGTGGAAGGCCAGCGCATCGAACTGACCGCGCGCGAGCTGTCGCTGGTCGAGGCATTGATGCAGCATCCCGGCCGCACCGTCACCAAGCAGCGCCTGTTCGACGCGCTGTACAGCTGGGACCACGAGGCCAACCTGTCGGTGATCGAAGTGCATGTCAGCCGCCTGCGCCGCAAGCTGGAGCAGGCACGCGCCGGCGTCGGCATCCGCATGTTGCGTGGCCTGGGGTATCGGCTGGAGGCCGGGGGTGACTGAGCGCGTGCACAGCCTGCGGGGCCTGCTGCTGCGTCGCCTGTGGCTGCCCCTGCTGGTGTTGCTGCTGTGCAGCGCGGTCGGTTCATTCGCGCTGGCCCGCTTCTACGCCGGCCAGGTCTATGACCGCTGGCTGCTGGACTCGGCGATGTCGTTGTCCGAGCTGGTGAAGGTGCAGGACGGGCGTGCCTCGATCGAGATCACGCCTGCGGTGTCGCGCATGTTCACCTGGGATACCGCTGACGAAGTGCATGGCGAAGTGGTCGACGCCGCGGGCGGGCGCCTGTATGGCGACCTGCCCGAAGCGCTGCCCCGCCCCGCGATCGCTGCCGGCGGCGACGATGCCGTCTACTACGACGCGCGCCTGCGTGGGCAGCCGGTGCGCATGGTCGAAGTCGTGGTCAGCGCCGGGCCGGGCCACGATATCCGCCTGCGCGTGGCCGAGACGCTGCGCAAGCGCCATCGCCTGGAGCGCAAGCTGCTGCTGACCAGCATCCCGTTCCAGGCCGCGATCCTGGCGCTGGCTGCGTGGCTGGCCTGGTCCGGTACCGGCGCGGCTGCACGCCACGCCAACCAGGTGGCACGGCGGTTGGCAAGCCCACGCCCCGACCCGCTGGCGCCACTGGAGCCGGCGCAGGAGGCGCCGCGCGAACTGTGGCCGGCGGTGGAGGCCTACAACGCCCTGCTGCAGCGACTGGACGCCATGCAGGCCGCGCAACGGCGCTTCGTCAGCAACGCCGCGCACCAGCTGCGCACGCCGCTGGCGGCGATGCAGGTGGAGCTGGAGAGTTCATTGCGGCAACAGGATCCGCAGGCCCAGCAGCTGGCGCTGTCCGGCACGCTGGCCGGGCTGGCGCGGCTGCAGCACCTGGTCAACCAACTGCTGATGCTCAGCCGTTCGGAGGATCCCCATGGCAGCGTACTGCCGCTGCAGCCGCTGGACCTGGCCGCGCTGTCGCGGGGCGTGGTCGAGCGCTACGCCGACCGTGCGTTGGCGGCCGACGTGGACCTGGGTTACGACGGACCCGACGACGGTGTGCAGGTGCAAGGTGATCCGCAGCTGCTGCGCGAGGCGCTGGGCAACCTGCTGGACAACGCGCTGCGCTACGGCGCGGCGCCCGGTGTGATCACCCTCGGCGTTCGGCAGGAGACCGACGGCGTGCAGGTGTGGGTGGACGACGACGGCGCCGGTATCGCCGAAGCCGAACGCGCGCGCGTCACGGAACGCTTCTACCGGGCCAGCAGCGAGGGCGAAGGCTGTGGGCTGGGGCTGGCGATCGTGGCCGAGATCGCGCAGCGGCATGGTGCGATGTTGAAGATCGAAACGGCGCCGCTCGGTGGCGCGCGGGTGGGGGTGCGGTTCCGTTCGCGTTGACGTCGTGCGTGCCAACCTAGGTTGGCACCTACCAGGTGCGGGGCAATGACGGCGGCAATGCGGCGCCGCTCCGCATCAGCGGCTCATCGAATACGGCGCCTGCGCGCCCTGCCCCGGCCAGTCCTTGTTCGGCTCGGCCTGCATGCGGAAGTGCAGTTCGCCGCCCGCCAGGATTTCGTCATGGCGCAGGAAGGTGCGCTGCAGCGGCTTGCCGTTGAGGCTGACGCTGCCAACGTACGTGTGCTTGTCATCCAGGCCCTCGGCCACGATGGTGAACGTCTTGCCGTTCGGCAGACGCATCGCGGTCCTGGGCAGGAACGGACGGCCCAGGATGTACTCGCCCGAGCCCGGCGCCACCGGGTAGAAGCCCAGCGCGGTGAACACGTACCAGGCCGACATCTGGCCGACGTCATCGTTGCCGGCCAGGCCATCGGGGCGGTCTGCATACTGGGTGTCCATGATCTGCTTCAACCGCGCCTGGGTGCGCCACGGTTGGCCCGCATACGAATACAGGTAGGCCACGTGGTGGCTCGGCTCGTTGCCGTGCGCATACCAGCCGATCAGGCCGGTGATGTCTTCCATGTGCTCGAAGATCGATGGATCCACCTTGGCGTTGAACACCTCGTCCAGGCGCGCGAGCAGTTTGTCGCTGCCCCCGTGCGCCGCCGCCAGGCCGGCGACGTCCTGCGGCACGTACCACGAGTACTGCCAGGCGTTGCCCTCGGTGTAGTCGGTGCCGTAGCCGCTGGCGCTGGGGTCGAACGGCGTACGGAAGCTGCCATCGCGCTTGCGCGCGCGCATGAAGCCGGTGTCCTTGTCGAACGCGTTGCGCCAGTTACCCGCGCGCTTGTCGAAGGTGGCCGCGATATCGGCCTTGCCCATCGCCTGCGCCATGCGTGCGATGGTCCAGTCATCAAAGGCGTACTCCAGCGTCTTGCTGGCCGCTTCGCCTTCCTCGTCGATCGGCACATAGCCCAGCTCACGGTACTGCGCGATGCCATCGTACGGGCCGTAATTGGCGGTCTCGACCATCGCCTTCAGCGCCTTGTCGGCGTCGAAACCACGAATGCCCTTCACGTAGGCATCGGCGATCACCGGCACGGCGTGGTAGCCGATCATGCACCAGTCTTCCAGGCCATGGAACGACCACACCGGGAGCATGCCGTAGGGACTGTGCTCATGATGCGCCAGCATCGAATTGACGAAGTCGCTGTTGCGCTTCTCCGGCTGCACCAGCGTCAGCAGCGGGTGCAGCGCGCGGTAGGTGTCCCACAGCGAGAACGTCGAATAGTGCGTGAAGCCGTCAGCCTTGTGCACCGCGTTGTCCGAACCGCGGTACTGGCCATCGGCGTCCATGAACAGCGTCGGCCCCAGCATCGTGTGGTACAGCGCGGTATAGGCACTGCGCCGCGCATGCTCGGGGGCATCGATATCGAGTACCGACAGCGCCTGCGTCCAGTCCTGCTTCGCCTGCGCACGCACCCGGTCGAAATCGAAGTCGGCCACTTCCGCGTCGAGGTTGGCGATGGCACCGGCCTCACTGACCGGCGAGATGGCTACCTTCACCACCAGCGGTGCATCCAGCTTGCCGAAGTTGAAGGTGCCGACCAGCTGCCGGCCTTCGATCTGGGCGCGCTGGGCCGGGTCCTTCTCGCCCGGCGGCGGGAAGCCCTTGTAGACGATGTCCTGCTCGGTGTTGTGCAGCTCATGGCCGGCCAGCGGCCGCGAGAAACGCATCGCGAAATACAGCTGGCGGCCCGGTGCCCAGCCACGGGTTTCGCGGAAGCCGGTCACGGTGCCATCGGCGCGCACCCGCACCCGCGACCACAGCACCTTGCCCGGGTAGTCGTACATGCTGGTACGCATGTCCAGCAGCACCTTGGCGTCGGTGCCCTTGGGGAAGGCATAGCGATGCACGCCCACGCGGGTACTGGTGGTCAGCTCGGCACGCACCTTGTAGTCGTCCAGGGTGACCGCGTAGTAGCCCGGCTCGGCCTTCTCGTCAGCGTGGCGGAAACGTGAGGCGTAGCCGCTGCGCGGCTTCTCCGGATCACCCCGCTCCAGCCCGGGGTTGCCGGTGAACGGCATCAGCAGGATGTCGCCCAGGTCCGAATGACCGGTGCCGGAAAAATGCGTGTGCGAGAAACCGACGATGCTGCTGTCGTCATAGCGATAGCCCGCTGCCCACCCATAGGCCTTTTCGCGCGGCTGGATGCGCGTGTCCGGGCTGAGCTGGACCATGCCGAACGGCACCGTCGCCCCCGGGTAGGTATGGCCTTCTCCGCCGGTGCCGATGAACGGGTCGACCGAGGCGTATGCCTTGTCGGCGACGGTTCTGGCTGGGGCCGCACTGGCCAAGCCGGAAGCGAACATCGCCGTGGCGGCGACAGCGATCAGGAGGCGACGGTCCAGCATGGGCATCGGCATTTGGATCGATTCAGGTGGTGGTCCGATCCTAGCACCGGCCCGGCCCTGTCGCATGCTGCACTGCGGCCGCCGGAACCGGCACGATGATCTGCACGTAATTGCATGGCCGGACGACGAGCCGCCTCATAGCCTTCCGGTCTCCCGCTTCCCGATCGGTGCCAATACGGCAATGGATGTCCACACATGCACTTCTGAAAGACCGCGCCTTCGGAGCGGGAGAAAGCGAGACGAACCATCAATTGGTACGCAGCGCCTCGATCTGCCCAGGATGGCGCCGCAGCGTACATACCGCTGCCGGGATTGGAACCCCCGAAAAGAAGGACAGAGATAGCTCGTCGTACCTGCGGCGGGCGCTGCGTGTGGCCGTCAGGCCCTCCGGTTTTCTCTGTTCCTTCCGGGAGTTCCAAGCACGCATCGCCCGCCACCCTTGCGGTGGCCCTCGCACCCAAGGAGTTTCCGCATGACCCAACGTCCACTCAGTCCGGCCATGGAGTCGCTGTTCCAGCGCATCGAACATGCCCTCAACAGTGCCGAAGGCATGGCCATCCTCATCGGCGAGCAGTACGGCCCCGAACCGAAACCTCCCGCGCCGATGGGCTACAACGCCAGAGAGATCGCCAATGCGATGGTCATGTTGAGCCAGCATGGCCGGTCGTTGCTGCAGAAGCTGCGTGCGGAAGCGGAAAAGGTGACCTATCACTAGGTCGCCCTGCAGCCGAGCCTGCTCGGCGCCGTGCGCACCGCACGCAGCGATTGCTGCCTTCAATCGGGCAATGCGCCCTGCAAGGTGGCGAGGTCGGCGCTGTCGACCGGCCTCACCACGCGCGCCACTTCCTGGCCGTCATGCAGCAGCACCACGGTGGGCCACAGTTTTACCTTGAACGCACGCCCCAGCGGCTTTCCCTTGCCATCCTCGATCTTCCAATGCACCAGATCGTGGGCATCCACGAATGCCTGGAGTGCGGGCTGGGCGGCCTGGCAATGGCCACACCAGGGTGCACCAAACTCCAGCAGCTGCCAGCCCGCCTGAGCCTCCACGTCCGCGCCAGCGGGCTCGACCGCCGGGTAGTCACGCATGAACGGCATGCCGGTTACGCCGCCAACGCTTTCTGGATATCCGCCAACGGAGCATTGGTCAGGTCCTTGGCAATATCGCCCAGCAGGCGGGCCTGGACCTCCTTGTGCAGCAGCGGGCGGATGCGGCCCAGCGTGGTCGGGTCTGCCACCAGCACCAGGTGTGCATAGCGGTTGTTGAGCGCATCTTCGTTCAACTGCTCGGCCACCTGCTTGGCGAACGTCGCCTCGTTGAGCTGCGAAATGGACATGTCCTTCGGCACCGCGCCGGCCGGGCCCTGACCAGAGACGCCCTGCTCGCTGATGTCCTGCAGGCGCAGCTCACCTTCCTGCTTCAACGCCAGCTGATGTTCGCTGCCGACGTTGGTGAACACGCGGGCCGAACCACCATCGGCGACGATGATCAGCGTGCCTTCGGGAATGCGACGGGTCATGCGATGCTCCTTCTCGATTGCGTTCAGCGCTACCGTAGACAGCGTGGCGTGAGCGCTGCGGCCAGAGTTCGTTCAACGCATGTCATTGCACGCTGCGCGGATGAACAGGCGCCATGGAACACAGCGTGCAGATCAGTCTGCTTCGCCGCACGCTCACGCCGATGCCGTTATGATGAATGGATGATCGACACGACCGACACGACCCACTACGTGACGGGCGCACCTGTTACGTGGGAAGCACTGCCGACCGGCGCTTCGCTTGCCACGATCGCTCCCGCCCTGCCGTTCCACCGCCTCGCGCTGGATCCTGGCGGATGACGCCCGCAGGCCCTCGGCCTGCACGCCCCACGCTGCTGTGACCGCCGGCCGCTGACTGCGCGACCGCTGTGATCCCGTCGCTGCGTTTCCGCCGTTGCGGCGGTGCGTTGCCGTGCGCGTGGCGTCGTGCCAGCACACATTCCCCGGCCCCCTCACGCCACTCACCGATGCCCCTGCGCCACCTGCGCCTGCATCGCCGTTTCCGATTTCCGGGACCTACCTCACCGCTCATTTCCCCTCTTCTGTCCACAAGGGAGCCCTCATGCAGGACACCCCCGATGCACATGCCCATTTCGGCTGGTTCAAGCGCCGCCGCCACCTGAAGGTCGATGAGATCACCGTCGTCGACAAGCCCATGCTCAAGCGCGCCGTCGGCGCGGCCGCACTCGGCAATGCCATGGAGTGGTTCGACTTCGGTGTCTACGGCTACCTGGCCGTCACCATCGGCCAGGTGTTCTTCCCGTCCAGCAATCCCACCGCGCAGGTGATCGCCGCGTTCGCCACCTTCACCGTGGCGTTCCTGGTGCGGCCGCTGGGCGGCCTGGTGTTCGGCCCGCTGGGTGATCGTTACGGCCGCCAGAAAGTGCTGGCTTTCACCATGATCCTGATGGCGCTGGGCACCTTTTCGATCGGCCTGATTCCCGCCTACGAGCGCATCGGCATCTGGGCGCCGGTGCTGTTGCTGCTGGCGCGCGTGGTGCAGGGCTTCTCCACCGGCGGCGAGTACGGCGGCGCGGCCACCTTCATCGCCGAGTATTCCACCGACCGCAACCGCGGCCTGATGGGCAGCTGGCTGGAGTTCGGCACGCTGGGCGGCTACATCGCTGGCGCCGGTACCGTCACCGCGCTGCACATGCTGCTGAGCAGCGGGCAGATGCTGGACTGGGGCTGGCGCATTCCGTTCCTGGTGGCCGGCCCGCTGGGCCTGCTCGGCCTGTACATGCGCATGAAGCTGGAGGAAACCCCGGCGTTCCGCGCCTTCGCCGAGGAAGCCGAGAAGCGTGAGCACGAGCGGCCGGGGCTGGGTGCTCTGTTCCAGGTGCATGGCCGCCAGCTGCTGGTGTGCATGGGCCTGGTGCTGGTGTTCAACGTCACCGACTACATGCTGCTGACCTACATGCCCAGCTACCTCAGCGTCACCATGGGCTACGCCGAGAGCAAGGGCCTGCTGCTGATCATCATCGTGATGCTGGTGATGATGCCGCTGAACATCGTCGGCGGGTTGTTCAGTGACCGGCTGGGCCGGCGCCCGATGATCATCGGTGCGTGCATCGCGCTGCTGGTGCTGGCCATTCCGTGCCTGCTGCTGGTCGGCAGCGGCAGCGACGGGCTGATCTTCCTCGGCCTGATGCTGCTGGGGCTGGCGCTGGTGTGCTTCACCAGCTCGATGCCGTCCACGCTGCCGGCGCTGTTCTACACCCCGGTGCGCTACAGCGCGCTGTCGATCGCCTTCAACGTGTCGGTGTCGCTGTTCGGTGGCACCACGCCGCTGGTGACCGCGTGGCTGGTGGAACGCACCGGCGACCCGCTGGTGCCGGCCTATTACCTGATGGGCGCGGCGGTGATCGGGCTGGTGACCATGCTGTTCGTGAAGGAAACCGCCGGCCTGCCGCTGCGCGGTTCACCGCCGGCGGTCGGCAGCGAACGGGAAGCGGCTGCGCTGTTGAAGAGCGATGTGCCGGTGACGGTGGACCCGACCCTGCCGCCGCTGCCGGAGGCTTCAGAGGCCGAGCAGGTGAAGCCGGCCTGAGGCTCGGCGGGACCCGCGCTGTACAGCCGAGCCCGCGCTCGGCTGCCTTTCGGGGATCCGCCGGGCATGGGCCCGGCGCGACGCCACGTGCGACATCAATCACCCCGGGTGTTCAACGCCATCGCGCGCATCACGATGGGCTTGGCCCAGCCGGGCGTGTGCAGCAGGTCGGCTACCGCAATCGGGTACTGCAGTTCACCCGCGGCCATGGCCAGTACCGGCAGCGGCACCACGCAGCCGTCGGCATCGGCCGGCGCGCTGTTGTCGTAGACATGCAGCTCGGCCAGGTGCGGCAGCAGCTCCAGCAGGTTCGCGCGCGCCGAATCGAAGCGCGCGTGGATCTTCTCCACTGGAATGTCATGGCCACCGGCGGCGACCCGCGCGGCAACGCGGGCGACATGCAGCTCGACGTTGGCCAGGCCACAGAACCAGATGGCTACCTGGTGGTGGTCGCACGCCTCGCGCAGCAGGCGCGGGATGGTGTTGCCCCCCAGCGTGGTCTCGAAGGCGAAGTCGGTGCCATCGGCCATGGCCTGGCGCAGGCGGCGGGTGCCTTCCTGCCAGGCCTCGGCGTTCGCCTCCGGCAGCGGCCAGCCGGCATTGACGAGGCGGCGGGTGAAGGAATCCGGGTTGAACCAGCCCAGCCCTTCGGCGTTCAGCCAGGTACCCAGCAACGAACTTTTGCCGGCGCCATTGACGCCGGCCAGCGCCAGGATGCGTCCCATCGATCAGAGCGGACGGCCGAGGGTGACCTTGCCGCCGCGCCGGATCGGCTGTCCCAGCACCTTGGCCAGCCCCGCCCCCTGCTGCAGGCCGGCCAGGGTCTGGTCGAACTCGCTACGCAGGCGCTGCAGTTCTTCGTTGCGCTCGCCGGCATCACCGCCGGCGGCCTTGGCCAGCAGTTCCTGGTAGGTGCGGATGTCCACGATCACCGCTTCCGGGTGATTGTGGTTGGTGATGACCAGCGCCTGCTTCTCGCGCACGGTGCGCATCAGGCTCGGCCAGCCTCGGGTCTTCACCGACGAGGCCGGGGCCTTCTCAAGGCCAGGCAGGTCCAGTGGCAGGGTCATGGCATCGCTCCAGGCGGGGTGGACGCCCCCACTATACCCAATTTGGCCAAATTGGGGATAAATCCCCTTTCAGCCCGATGATCCCGCCTCCGGGGCATCGGTCTGCAGCAGGCTGTCGCGCTCGCGCAGCGGGAAGCGGATCCAGGCATCGAGCCCCTGCGAGCCAAAGCGCAGCTCGCCGCTGCCGGCCAGCTCGTACGGCACGCGCTGCTCGATCAGCGCCCGGCCCAGGCCGCGCTGGCGTGGCATTTCCCAGCCCTCCACGTCGGCATGGCGCTCGCACCAGTGCAGGCCCAGCCACGGTTCGGCGTCCTGCACCTGCAGATGCCAGGACACCTCGATCCGCCCCGCCTCGCGCGCGGCCGCGCCATAGCGCAGCGCGTTGCTCGCCAGCTCATGGATCGCCAACGACAGGACCTCGGCCGCTTTCGGTGGCAGCAGCACGTCTTCACCGTGCAGCTCGCACAGGCCCGTGCCCGGCATCTGCGCCGACACTTCCTCTTCGATCATCCCGCGCAGGCAGACCCCGGCATTGCCGCCGCGGGTCAGCAGGCTCTGGGTGCGCGCCAGCGACATCAACCGCCCGCACAGCCGCTCGGCGTACTCGTCCACGCTGGCCACGGTGCTGCGCGTCCGCCAGGCAAGGGCATGGATGGTGGACATGATGTTGCGGACCCGGTGCTGCAGCTCCGCCAGCAGCACCGCCTGGCGCTCGGTGGCGCGCTTGAGGTCGTCGATATCCACCGCAATGGCGAACACCCCGGTCACCTCGCCGTCTGCATCGCGCAGCGGCGCAGCGGCGACGCGTGTCCAGCGGGCGCGCCCGTCGTCATGGATGAACTGGAACTCCAGGCCAGGGACCACCGTCTCCCCCCGCAGGGCGCGGGCGATGGCGAAATCATGGGGCTCGATGCGCGAGCCGTCGGGGTGCCATCCCTGCCAGCGGTAGTGGTTGGCGTGATCGGTGTACGGCACCTTGCCGGTGGGCAGATAGGTCCGCATCCGGTCGTTGGACAGTTGCAGGCGGCCTTCGGCGTCGACAATGCAGACCCCCACCGGCAGCACCTTGAACGCCAGCGCCAGGCGGCGGTCGCTCTCCCGGCGCTTCTGCTCCTCGCGTTCACGGGCGGCCTGCGCGACATGCGCCGCCGTTGTCTCGAACATGGTCACCAGCACGCCGTTGATGCGCCCTTCCTCACCGCGGATGGGGCTGTAGGTGATGGTAAACCAGACATCCTCCAGCCGTCCCCGCCGCGCCAGCGGATAGAGCTTGTCCTCATAGGTGATGGTCTCGCCCTGCCACACCCGCTGGTAGATCGGGCCGTTGATGTGCCAGACCTCGGGCCAGCACTCGCGCGTGGGCTGGCCAAGCCCGCCCGGATGCTTGTCGGCGAGGATCTCGGCATAGCCATCGTTGTAGAGCTGCACCAGCTGCTCGCCCCACAGCACGATCATCGGGAAGCCGTGGGCCAGCATCAGGTCGACGGTGGCGCGCAGGTGCGGCGGCCATTGCTCGATCGCCCCCAGTGGCGTGCCTGACCAGTCGTGGCGGGCAATTCGGGCGGCCATGCCGTCATGGCGCGCATGCGCCTGCAGCGACGGCGGCATGCCCGCCGGGCGCTCAACGGCCTGCAGACCCTCGATGCGGCGTGACATGCCGCGCAATCAGGCGATACCCGCAGCCGCCTGCGGGCGTGCCACCAGCCGTGCCAGCTGCTGCACCAGCGCCTCGATGTGATAGGGCTTGGTACAGCGGGGCGCGCCAGCGAAGCGGCTGGGCAGGTTGTCATCGTAGCCGGAGGTCAACATGAACGGCGTGCCGGCTTCCGCCAGGCGATCGGCCAAGGGGTAGACCAGTTCTCCCCCCAGGTTGATGTCCAGCAGGGCGACATCGATGGGGTGCTCATCGACCAGACGCCCCAGCGCCTGCAGGTCACCGGCCGGTCCCACCACCTGCGCTCCTTTCAGTTCCAGATAGTCCACCAGGAACATCGCGATGGCGAATTCATCTTCCGCCACCAGCACTCGCAGCCCTTTCAGGCCCTCTGGCTTGTTGCCCGCTTCCAGCACGACCCGCGCTCCTCGATACACGCGGCGTACCTCTGCCGCAACGCCTGCAGGATGCGCGAATCGGGCTACAAGGGCGCGTGATGATCGATGAAGATCGCGGCCACGACCTGTTCACTCCGGCCTTGCGACGGCGTCTTCAGAACGCGCGCTCCCATTTCAGGCTGAGCAGGCTGCGGTCGTGGCTGTACAGCCAGCCGACGTTGCTGTCGATGCGGGCATAGCGCAGGCTGAGGCTGGGGACCAGCCCGGCCACCGCCAGCCGCTCGCTGCGCACGATGGCGATCAGGGTCTGTTCTTCGTCCTGCCGGCGCGCCTCCAGCAATGGGCTCCAGGCCGCGTAATCGCGGTGGCGCAGGGAGATGAACACCGTGGCCGTGGTACCCCGCCACTGACGGGCCGCGCCCAGCCGCACGCCGCGCTGGCGGTAGCCGTTGGCCGGGTCGGCAGCGCTGCTGTCGGTCAGGTCCACGCCCGCGAACAGGGTCCAGCGCGGGTTGAGCGCGCGGAACCCGGTGGCATACAGCGCCGCCAGTTCGCCATCGTAGTTGTCGGCCAGGCCCGGCCGCCGGTAGCGCTGGCGTTTCCAGTCGGCCTCCAGCTTGAGCAGGCTGCGCGCGTCCAGCGCGTACTGCCATTCGCCGTGCACGCCACTGCCGCCCTGCAGGGCATGGTTGCCCAGCGCCTGGTAGTCATAGCTCGGCGCCAGCTGCAGGGTGTGCCGTGCACTGCGCCAGCTGTAGCCGGCCTGCACGCTGGCGTTGAGCTCGTTGTATGCGCTGTAGCCACGCCAGGCCTGGCCGAACGCCAGCCCGCGCACGTACAGCCCATGATGGCCGGCCAGCGCCCAGCGCCGTTCCAGGTTGGCGTCGTAGTCCAGGCCGGTGGCGCGCTGCGCTTCGGGCAGCGTGCGTTCGATCAGGCAGGTGTCGCCGACACCGAACAGGCAGGTGCGGCTGGCCGAACTGCGGTTGATGTTGTCGCTCCATGCAGGCCCGGCGGCGACCGAACCCTTCCAGCGCCTGCGTGCCTGCAACGCGTCCAGATAGCTGTCCACGCGTGCGCGCACACCTGCGGTGGCCGGATCGTTGCTGTCGATACCGGCCTTGATTGCACCGAACAATGCCACCGCATCGCGATCACGCTGGTCTTCGGCATAGACACGCGCCAGTTCAAGGCGGGCGGGCAGGAAGTCCGGCTGCGCGGCCAGCAGTGCTTCGTACGCCTGTGCGGCGCGCGAATGATCACCGGCGACGCGGGCCAACGCACCCTGCGCATAGTGGCGCAGCAGCGGATCGTGCCCGGGAAGCTCGATGTACTCGGCCAGGAATGCCGCGGCGGCCTGCCACTGCTGGTGCTGCAACGACAGGTACAGCGCCTGCCCGAGATCATCGACGGTGCGCTCCACCCGCACGGTCTGGCCATCGAGGGTGAGCGTCGGCCGTTGCGATTCGGCCTGCTGCAGGCGCTGCTGGTCCTGCTGCTGGTGGCGCAGTTCGCTGCCCTGTTCGAGCACGCGGCGGAGGTCGTCCTGCTGGGCGCGCACGTCGGCGGCAGCCAGCAGCAGGAACACGGGAAGCAGGGGGTGGCGCATGGTCGATCCGTGGTGCATGCAGCGGGCCGAAGCAGGGACTGGCGGATCGCGGCTTGTCCCTGCCCTGCCCCGTCAGGGGCGTGGCAATCAGTTCTTGCTGCCGCCGAAGGCGGTGTCGTACTGGCTGTTGCCGGCGAACGTGGCGATACCGGCCAGGGTGGCGGCGTTGGCGCCGAAGAACTGGCCCTGGCTGTTGCCGGTGACCGAACCGTTGGCCACGGCGGTGCCGGCGAAGGACGCATCGGCGCTGTTGATGTTGGCGCTGATCGCCAGGGTCTGGCCACCACCGGCCAGGCCGCCGGTCAGCTTGCCGGTGCCGAAGTCCGCCGCGAAGGTGCCGCTGAGCAGGTTGCTGCCGTTGAACTTGTTCAGGCCGGCCACCGCGTAGGTGGCGGTGCCGCTGGGCAACGTGGTGCCTGCGCGGTCGCCGGCGAAGTACACCTGGCGGTTGTTGAAGCCACCCGCGGCGCCATCCTTGGACCATTCACCGAACCACACATCGCCGCTGCCCACCTTGACGAAGTTGAAGTGGCCCATGCCGGCATGGTTGCCCGGCGTGCCGGTGATCGGCATGGCCAGCGTACGCACGGTCACGTTGCCCACGGTGCTGGGCGCCGAGTACGCGGACAGGCCCTGGAAATCGACCGGCTTGGCGTTGGAGACGGTGCCGACGCCGATGCCGGCCTTGCCTGCGCTGTGCGGTCCGCCGTTGACTTCGGAGGCACCGACCTTGACGTACAGCTGCGAATCGGTGGCCGGGCTGGCCGCACCGACGATGTCGGCCGCCTGGGCGGCACCGGCCAGGGCGAAGGTGGCGGCCATGGCCAGTACGGAACGGGAGATCATCTTCATGGAACTACTCCTTGGGTTGAGGGAACAACGGGTACAACAACAGAACAGGTGATCAGAAGCGCGCAGTGACACCGAGCTTCAGCGTGCGCCCCGGCGCCGGCAGCGTGGAGCGCGTGGCCGGGTCGACGTAGTAGCGGTTGCCGAGATTGGTCCCGACCAGCTCGACGCTGGCGTGGTCGTTGATGCGCCAGCGCGCGTAGGCGTCGACGGTGGTGATGTTTCCCCAGGTGAACGGCACGTTCTGCCAGATCAGGCCACCACTGCCGCCATACAGGCGGTCACGATAGGCCTGCAGGTCCGGGTTCTGGTGGCGCTGGTAATGCACGATGCGGCTGCCCAGTTCCAGGCGCTCATCGAACAGCCGGGTGCCCAGCGACCCGTTCACCGACAACCGGGGAATGGCCTGGGTCAGCAGGTAGCCACTGACGAAGCCGTCCTGCACGCAGTCGGGCACCTTGCCGGCCAGTGCATCGAGCTGCACCGCCATGCTTTCGTCGCATACCTCGTTTTCCAGCGTGCGGCTGATGCCCAGGTCGATGAAGATGCGGCGGTTGTCGAAGCGCGCCTGCAGCTCCACGCCGCGGATGCGCTGCTTGTCCAGGTTGTCGAACAGGAAGTTGCCGTCGCGCTCGATCACGTTGCGGGTCTTGTGCACGTAGTAGGCCAGCTTCACGTCGGCA
The DNA here is from genome assembly GCF_059371235.1 of Stenotrophomonas sp. YJH_SMC_29. Taxonomy (NCBI): domain Bacteria; kingdom Pseudomonadati; phylum Pseudomonadota; class Gammaproteobacteria; order Lysobacterales; family Lysobacteraceae; genus Stenotrophomonas; species Stenotrophomonas sp. YJH_SMC_29. Next base: position 288,148 of record NZ_JCAFUK010000003.1, read on the forward strand.
TCGGCGGTGTTGCCGAACAGCGCCGACAGGTTGTGCACGTAGCCCACTTCGTAGTTGTAGGCGTGTTCGGGCTTGAGCGGGTACAGCGGGTTCAGGCTGCTGGAGAACGCGATGGTGCTCTCGAACATGCTGGGGAAACGCACCGCCTCGCTGTAACGCACATAGGCACGCGCATTGGGCGAGAAATGCGCGGTGGCCGAGAAAGTCGGCAACCAGGCATGGTCGCGCCTGCGCTCATTGCGCCCGGATACCGTCTGCGGCCGCCCGCTCTGGATGCTGCACAGGATCTGCGCGCCCTGCACCGGCAACAGCCCGGGAATGGCCGCCACCTCGCCATTCAAGCAGGGGTTGCTGGCACGGCGGTAGTTGCCGTCCGCATCCGGCAGCCAGGGAATGCTGTGCTCCACCGCCACCGGCGTCTCGTACCTGCTCAGCAGGCCCTTGAGCAGATCATCGACGATGAAGCCCATGCCGATGCTGTCCCAGAACGCGCGCTGCGACTCGATGGCGTCGATCTCGCCCTGCAGGCTGGCCGGGCGCTCAGGCAGTTCGTTGACCCGGTAGCGGGCCTCCTTGGGGAACACCGAGGTGGTCATCAGCTCCGGGTGTTCCTGCAGGAAATCATCGAAGGCCCAATAGCGCGCGTAGCGCACGCCGGCGCTCAGCGAGAGGAAATCCACCGGCCGCCAGTCCAGCACCAGATAGCCCTCGCCTTCCTGGCGGCGCCCGGCGCGCGGGTACATGCGCCAGCCATCGCTGACCCCGAAGTACGGGTCCGCCGAGCGCAGTTTCTCGAACTGCCAGTTGCCGCCCATGGTCAGGTCCAGGGTCGAATGCAGCGCGAAGCGGTTGCTCAGGGTCAGGCCGGTGCGGTCGTTGCGGGCATTGGCCAGCGCGGTATTGCGCAGGATCGGGCTGCTGCCGGGGTTCCAGTCGGGGTTGCTGGCAAAATTGGGGAAGCCGCCGGCGGTGTAGGTATCGCTGGTGGTTTCGGTGCGCCACAGGTTGGCACGCAGGTCCAGCCAGCGGCTGCCGGCGGGCTGCCAGTGGTATTCCAGGTTCCAGGCATCGGCATCGACGCGGCTCAGCGGCCACTGGATGCGGCCGTAGTCGGGCGCAGACAGGATGCGCGAGGGCATGATCTCGCCGTAGTGGGAGAGCGTACGCCGCCAGGTGGCACGCAGCTGCTGGTCATCGTTGATCTGCCAGGTTGCTTTCAGCAGCCACGATTCCTGCTCATTGGAGGTGTTGGGCACCTCGTCGCCGGGCTTGAAATAGCGCGCCAGCGTGGTGATGTAGTCCAGGCCCTTGTACTCGAACTGCTCGCGCGGGTCCTGGTCGTAGTAGGCCGCGCCGCGGGTGCCGGAGAAGTAATTGCCGCGCTTGCGCCAGGCATAGGCCGCCATCACGTCGACATGCTCGCCGCGCAGGCCCAGCGCCAGCCGCCAGGCCTGGTCTTCCCCGGCGAACACATTGGTTTCAGAACCGCGCGACTTCACCGGCACCAGCAGCGTGCTGTCGGCATACGGCGCCGAGGGCGAGCCCTGCGGGAACCCGGGCACCGTGCGGTAGTCCTCGCCGGTATGCAGCCGCGGCAGGCGTGGCGCCACCGCATTGCTGCTGCCGTCGATCTTCAGCTCCCCGCCGAAGCGCTCACCTGCTTCCACGATGTCATCGACGTCGATGGTCTTGATCACCAGCGCGCCACCGATCCCGCTGTGCACATCGCGCACCAGCCCTGGCCCCTTGATGACCTGGATGCCACCTATCAGGTTGGGATCGATGTAGTTGCGGTTGCTGACGCCGTTGTAGCCGCGCCAGACCGTGAGCGCCTGCTCGCCACCGTCGATGCTGACCGGCACCCGCCCCGGCCCCTGGATGCCGCGGATGTTGATGTCCAGCGCGCCGCTGTTGCGCGCATCGCCGCTGAACACACCGACCAGATCCTTGACCACGTCGGCCGGATTGGCGCCGCGGTAGCGCTCCACCCGGTCGCGCCCCGAATACGCCGTGGTCATGTCCAGCGCGAACACATCGTCGTAGCCGCGCCGATCGCGGGCCTCACCCCCGTCCGACTGCAGGCGACCGGCCACATCCAGTGTCTCGGTCACCCGCACCCCTTCCCCATCACCGTCCGCCGCCGCTGCGGCGCGCAGGCTCCAGGTGCCGTCCAGGCCGCGCTGAGCGCGCACGCCACTGCCGCGCAGCAGCTGCTGCAGGGCCTGCATCTGGCTGTACTCGCCGTTCACCGCGCTGGAACGACGCCCTTCCACCAGGTCACTACGGAATACCACCTGCACATCGGCCTGGCGGCCAAAGCTGCGCACGGCATCGGCCAGCGGTTGTTCCGGGATGGCGTAGCTGCGCAGCGGTGCGGCCACCGCCGCTTGCGCCTGCGCGCTCGGCACCCAGGCCATCGGCAGCAGTGCGGTGGAGATGGCCAAGGCCAGGACAGTGGCGCGGCGATGACAGGCAGATGCCGTGGACGGCATGGACAGGAACTCCTCAAGCGGGGCGGGACCACGGGCACGTCCCGTGCCGGTGGTGCGTCTGGCTTGAGAAGAAACGCTGTTTCGCTCTGGCTATACCTCTATAGACAGCCGGGTATGGCGACTGCCCACGGTTTTTTCATGTTTTTTTCATGCGACCGGTTCATGCGTGCTCCGCGAGTGCTTCACCACACCAGCAACGCACCGCCGGGCAAGCGCTGCACGCGCAGTCCCGCCTGCGCGGCCACGGCGTCGATGGCCGTGTCCGGCTGCTGAAGATGGAACAGACCACTGACCCGCACGCGGGCGCTCTGGCCGCCCAGCACCCAGACCGGGGCACGGCGGTAGCGGCCGAGGTCGGTGATGGCCTGCGCCGTGGGCAGATCGTCGATGACCACCTCACCGCGACGCCACGGCGCCATCGTCTCCGGCGCGGCCTGCCGCAGCGGCTGCAGCCAGCGCCCGTCACGGAACGCGCGTGCCTGCCCGGCGCGCAGGCGCTGCACGCTGCCATCGCCCGGGCGCACATCGACGATGCCCTCGCTGACTTCGGTGGTGATCGTGGCGTCCCGCATCGACACGCTGAACGCCGTACCGATATCGCGGATCTGGCCACCGCCGGCTTCGACCTGGAACGGCCGCTGCTCGTGCGCGACCTGGAACCAGGCCTGCCCGCGCAGCAGGCGCACGCGCCGCTGCGAGCCATCGAACGCGAGTGCCAGCGCGGTGCCGGCATCGAGCACCGCCGTGCTGCCGTCGTCCAGCTGCACCACGCGCGGCGCAGTGCTGCTGCGCAGGTCGCTGCGCGCGAGCAGCACCGCGTGGGGAGCGGCCGCGACCATCAGCACCATCACCGCTGCGCTGGCCAGCCGCCACGGCAGCCGGCGGCGCGGTGCGATCGGACGCAGCTCTTGGCGATCGGTGGTCAGTTCGGGCAGCGCGGCCAGCACCTCGGGCCCGGCAGCGTCCAGCCGCAGCCAGAAGGCCTGTTGCTGGCGCCACGCCAGTGCGTGGCGGGGGGCAGCCTGCAGCCAGCGCTGCAGGCTGCGTTGCTGGCGTTCCGGCAGCGGGCCTGCACTGCACCGTATCACCCAGCGCAACGCCTGCCTAGCCTGCCGCGGCGAGGGTTCGGACGTGGTCATGGTTGTGGCCTGCCGCACCGCGAACGGGTGCGCTTTCCTGTTGTGACAACGGCGGGCACGATCTGCCCACGGCAATCGCCGCTCATCGGCCCATTCCCCGCTGCTGTTGCTGGATCAGCAGCGCTGCGCGCAGCACCTGCTTGCCGACCAGGCTCTTGGAGATTCCCAGGCGCGCCGCGATTTCGCGCTCGCTCAGGCCCAGGTAGCGGTTGAGCACGAAGCACTCGCGCACCTGGGCCGGCAGGGCCAGGATGGTCTGGGTGATCTCGCGCAGCTGCGCCTGGTCCAGCGCCTGCGCCTCGCCATCACCACGGGCCTCGGCCATGTCGACGGCGTACTCGGCCATGGCCCGGCGCTCGCGGGCGTCGGCCTGGCTGCGGTTGAGCGCGTGGTGGTAGGCCATCCGGTACAGATAGCCGCGCGGCTCCAGGATGGGCGGATCGCCGGGCACGCTGCTGGCCTTCAGGTACAGGTTCTGCAGGGTGTCCTCGGTGCTGGCCGGGTCGAGGTAGCGCGCGATGAAGCGGGACAACGCACGGCGCTCGCGGATCAGCAGCTCGACCAGCGCCAGGGCATTGGGAGACATAGGTGCCAAGGCCGGACCGGGGAATGATGGGCGTGATGGCGGCGGTCCGGACGTGGATTGTGGGCTGCGCGGCCGCAGGCGGCAAGCCGCGCCACGAAAGCACCATCCACGCACGGCGTGGAGAGGATCTACGGTTCCTCCAGCGCCTCGAAGCGTTCGGCGAGGTAATCGATCAGCGCACGCACCGCAGGCAACAGACCGCGTCGCGACGGGAACACCGCGTGCACGATGCCGTGCCTGGGCACCCATTCCGGCAGCACCGGCACCAGCGCGCCGCTGGCCAGCTCGTCGCTGATCATCATCCGCGGCAGCATCAGCACGCCCACCCCGGCCACGGCGGCGGTGCGCAGCGCGATCATGTCATCGCTGACCAGCCGCGGGCGATGGTGCACGCTGGCCAGCACCTCGCCCGGCCCGGTGTATTCCCAGGCATGCTGCTGGCTGGGCGATGCCAGATCGACGGTCGGCATCATCGCCAGGTCGGCCGGCACCTGCGGCGTGCCCAGCCGCTGCAGCAGCGCCGGGCTGGCACTGGTGCACCAGGCCCGGCGCGCCAGCACGCGCACCACCAGGTCACTGTCCTCCAAGGGTGACGGCCGCACCCGGATCGCCACGTCCACGCCCTCGCCCACCACGTCCACGCGCCGGTTGGTGGCGTCCAGCTGCACCGTCACCTGCGGGTGCAGGGCAAGGAAATCGGCCAGCATCGTGCCGATGCGCGCATGCAGGATCGCGATCGGGCACGCCAGGCGGATCGTGCCACGCGGCTCGGCGCGTGACATCGCAATGGCTTCTTCGGCCGCTTCGGCCTCGACCAGCATGGCCTTGCAGTGGCGGTAATAGTCCTGGCCGACCTCGGTGACCGAAAAGCGCCGGGTCGAACGCTGGATCAGGCGCACGCCCAGCCGTTCCTCCAGCAGCGCGATGCGCCGGCTCAGTTTCGACTTCGGCATGGCCAGCGCCCGGCCGGCCTGCGAGAAGCCGCCGTGCTCGACCACCATGGCGAAGTAGAACAGGTCGTTGAGGTCACAACGGCGGATATCTGCGATGAACACGAGGCGATCTCCTGCGGCGGACGGCCTGCTGCCATTGTTCACCGTATAGGACTATGTCGGCAACTATTGACGCCTACCGGGCCCATTGTTGCACCGATATCGTCTTCGCAACGAACAACAGCGGCCGGCAGCCCCGGCCAGGAGATCGCCATGAAGCGTGTCACCGGTACCTACAGCGCCCCCCGCCCGCACTGGGTGGGCGACGGATTCCCCGCCCGCTCGATGTTTTCCTACAACACCCACGGCCAGCACCTGAGCCCGTTCCTGCTGCTGGACTACGCCGGCCCCTACACCTTCGCCCCCAGCGATACCCCGCGTGGCGTCGGCCAGCATCCGCACCGCGGATTCGAGACCGTCACCATCGTCTATGAAGGTGAGGTCGCCCACCGCGATTCGACCGGCGCTGGCGGCACCATCGGCCCGGGTGACGTGCAGTGGATGACGGCGGCCTCCGGCATCCTCCACGAGGAATTCCACACGCCGGCGTTCAGCAGGCGCGGCGGCACGCTGGACATGGTCCAGCTGTGGGTGAACCTGCCGGCACGCGACAAGATGGGCGCACCGGGCTACCAGACCCTGCTCGACGCACAGATTCCCTCGGTGGATCTGCCCGATGGCGCCGGCCGCGTGCGTGTCATCGCCGGCCGCTTCGACGGTCATGCCGGCCCGGCGCGCACCCACACGCCGATGGATGTCTGGGACATCCGCCTGCGGCAGGGCCAGCACGCCGACCTGCCGGTGGCCGAGGGCCGCACGCTGGCGCTGGTGGTGCTGAAGGGCACGGTGCGGATCAACGGCGGCCAGCCGGTCGGCGAGGCGCAGCTGGTCACCTTCGACCGCAGCGGCGAGGACGTGTTCGTCGACGCCGACAGCGACGCCACCGTGCTGCTGCTCAGCGGTGAACCAATCGACGAGCCGGTGGTCGGCTACGGCCCGTTCGTGATGAACAGCCAGGCCGAGATCGCGCAGGCGGTCAACGACTTCAACAGCGGCCGCTTCGGCCAGATCGCGCACTGATCGTTTCAACGCGGCGGACGATGGCCCGCCGCATCCTCCGGGCCATCGCCCACCCTTTCCAGGAGACTGACCATGAGTACCCCCGCCAACTTCAACGGTGCCCGCCCGGTGATCGATCCGGACAACGCCGCAATGCTGCTGATCGACCATCAGAGCGGCCTGTTCCAGACCATCGGTGACATGCCGTTCACCACCGTGCGCGCCCACGCCACCGCGCTGGCCACGATGGCCACGCTGGCAAAGATGCCGGTGATCACCACGGCCTCTGTTCCGCAGGGCCCAAACGGCCCGCTGATCCCGGAGATCCATGACGCGGCCCCGCATGCGCAGTACGTGGCGCGCAAGGGCGAGATCAACGCCTGGGACAATCCCGAGTTCGTCGCTGCGGTGAAGGCCACCGGCCGCAGGCAGCTGATCATTGCCGGCACCATCACCAGCGTGTGCATGGCCTTCCCGTCCATTGCCGCCGTTGCCGATGGCTACCAGGTGTTCGCGGTCATCGATGCCTCGGGCACCTATTCGAAGATGGCCGAGGAGATCACCCTGGCCCGCGTGGTGCAGGCCGGCGTGGTGCCGATGGACACCGCCGCGGTGGCCTCGGAGATCCAGCGCAGCTGGAACCGCGACGATGCCCAGCAGTGGGCCGAGGTCTACACGAAGATCTTCCCGAACTACCAGCTGCTGATCGAAAGCTACCTGAAGGCGCAGGACGTGCAGAAAAACCACGAGCCGCTGGATTCGCAGCGCAGCTGAGCGCGCAAGACGGTACAGTCCAACGCGTCGGGCACGGCTCGACGCTACAGACCGATGGAGAACCTGATGGCCTACGCACGCATTGTTTCGACCGCCGACAATTACCTGCACCACATCAGCAATGGCAGCTTCGATGTGGATGCGGACGAGCCCGCCGCGTTGGGCGGCCAGGGCAAGGGCTTCGCGCCGTTCGACCTGTACCTGGCCTCGCTGGCGGCGTGCACCGCCATCACCCTGCGCATGTACGCGCAGCGCAAGGGCTGGGACCTGGGCGAGTTCCATGCCGAGCTGCGCTCGGAACGTGACGAGGACGGACGCCTCCACGTGCACCGCGTGCTGCATGCCAGTGCCGAGCTGAGCGATGCGCAGTGGCAGCGATTGCTGGAGGTAGTGGAAAAGACCCCGGTCACCCTGGTGATGCGCGAAGGTGCGCGCATCACCAGTGAGCGTGGGGCTGCAGCGTAACCCCATCCACGCATGGCGTGGATCTACTGTGGAGCCAAGGGCAACGGCAGGAGCCGTTGCCAATGTCGCGCGCAGCGCGCCGGAAAGCCGGGCATGGGCCCGGCTCTACGGAAGCTTCAGCGCCGTGAATGCAGCACGGTGCGCTGGCGCATCGCGTTGAACTCCTGCTCCACCTGCTGGATGTCCTCGGCCTCGAACCCGGCCGCATCCAGCAGCTGGTCGGCAGCGGCGGCCGCCAGCGGATCATCGTCGCGCTGGCGCCAGCAGCGTGCCGGCAGAAAATAGCCCACTTCGCTGCGCCCGCGCATGATCACCACCGGCCGGCCCGCATACAGCAGGAACTCGGCCAGGTGCTGGCGCAGGCCCTCCACGGAAACATAGGCCGGCCCAGCGCCGAGCATCTGGCTGGACGGTTCGGGACTCTCGAACAGCTTGCGACGGCTCATCCACTCCTCCTTTTGAACAACGCGTGGTCTCCTCTCCCTAGACGGGTGCATCGCCGTGCCCCCGCCACGCGCCACGTGAACCGCATCACGCCACCACTCAGAAGCCGGTATTGAACTCCAGCTGGAACACGTCGATCGACAGCGGCGCGCCGGTCACCTCCTTGGCCGCCATCCACTTACCGCTGATCCAGCTGCGCGCGTCCAGCGCGTAGGCACCGCCTACGTAGTAGCCGCGCGCATTGGTGCCGCCGAGGTGGAAGTTCGGATCGTTGTAGGCATCGGGCAGCGCATCGGCCTCGATCCGCTTGTAGCCCAGCAGTGCCTGCCACTGGCCCTTCTCCTTCAGCTCGGTGGCACCGAAGGTGGCCTGCACCATCCATGCCGTGTCGCCGCTGCGGAAGGTATCGATGCTGGCGGTACCGCCGGCACCGTAGTTGTTGACGATGCCATTGTTGGCGCGGTTGAACATGGCCTGCTTGTCGTAGGCCAGGTTGCGGATGTAATCGCCCTCCAGGCGGAGACCGATGCCCTGGGCCAGCTGTGTGTCCCAGCGCAGGTTCAGCGTGGCCAGGCGGAACGCCGAGGCCAGGCCCACGTACTGCGGGGTCGGGGTGTTGGCCGGATCCAGCGGATTGCGCGCGATGTCGCGGATCAGCATCAGGGTGTTGCCCTTCTGCATGAACGCCGGGCGCGACCAGTCGGTGTCACAGCCCACTGCGCCCGCATACAGCGCGCACGGCGAGGACAGGCGGCCGCTGATGTTCTTGAAGTCGTAGTAGCCCAATGCAGCGCGCAACGCATTCTCGTCATTGAAGCGCCAGTTCACGCCGACCTGCGCACCGGACAGCCACTTGTTCTCGTTCGGCGTCTTGACCCGGCTCTGGCTGGGCGAGCTGTCGGAGGTGTACTCCAGCGGCACCACCGCCAGGTTGCCGAACAGGCCGAGATCGCCACCGTCGACGTCGTACTGCAGGTTGGCGGCCAGGCCGTCGAAGTTCAGGTCGTTGGAGAACAGCGTATCGCTGGTCCAGAACGGGTTGCCGAAGCGGCCACCGCGCACCGTCACCCAGTCGGCCGGGCTGTAGGCCAGCCAGGCCTGGTCCAGCCACACGTCCTTCTTGCTCAGGCCGCCACCCAGCTGTTCGGTGGTCGACACTGGGCCATTGCTGCTGCCGCTGGCCAGGCGCACGCCGGCCGTGGTGTGCTGGCCGATGGTCGCCTCGATGCCCAGGCGCGCGCGGATGCGCCACAGGTTGCGGCGGTCCTGGCGGGTGTTCAGCAGCGGTGGCAGCTGCAGGTTGGTGTTGGTATTGGTGTCGAAGCCGTTGCCGGAATTGATTGACGACCAGTTGCTCACGATGTCGCTGTTGCGTTCGGAGAAGAAGCGCGACTCGCTGCGCACGCGCATGTCACCGGTGACCTTGATGCGCTTGGTCCACTCGGCCACTTCGTTCGGTGCCGCCCAGCCCTCGGACCTGGCCTGCGCCATCACGTCCTGGCGCACTTCGTCACGGATGCCGTCGCGCACGCTCTGCGGCACGTACGGCACGCGCACGTCACCGGCCTCCAGGGCCACACCACCGCTGGCAGTGGCGGGTGCGGTGGCTGCGGTGCGCTGTGCAGCCGCTGCTTCGGCCTCGGCCTGGACCAGCAGGGCCTGGCCGTCTTCGGGCTTCAGCGCACCGCTGGCGATCAGGCCCTTGATCAGCTTGACCATGGTCGTTTCGGCGGCCATCGCACCGGCCGGGGCGGCCAGGCTGAGCAGCACGGCACAGCACAGCAGCGCCCGTCGGGCCGGCCGCGGGTGGCGGGAATCGGATCGTGCGCGGACGTGGTCGTTCATCACGGTTCTCATCGAAAGAAGGGAAATCGGGGAGGTCGGGAATCAGGCCCCGGGCCGGCGGCCCTGGATCAGGACGCGGGCGGGGAAATCGAGCGACGGCGGCGGTGCCTGGTCGACCTTGCCGATGCGGCGCAGTGCATCGAGCACGGCCGCGTCGGCCTCTTCGTTGCCGCTGCCACGCACCAGCTCGACCTTTTCCAGGCGGCCATCACTGGCCAGCCACACGTTCACCTGCAGCTGGAACGCCAGGCGCCTGACCTTGTCGTCGCGCGAGATCGCCTGCTGCATCAGGTAGCCCAGGTAGCGCCCATAGGTGGCATTGCCGGCACCGCCACGACCGACGCCGGACGAACCGCCACCGCTGCCGGACTGGATGCCGAAGTTGTCACCACCGGCCTGCGCATCGGCATCCATCGTCACCGGATCGGCGTTGTCCGGCGTCGGCGTCGGCTCTTCGGCCGGCGTCGGCTGATCCAGCGGCTCCGGTTCGGGCATCGTCTCTTCCGGCGGCGTTTCCGGCTCTGGCGGTTTTTCCGGTGGCGGCGGGGGCGGCGGAGGCGGTGGCGGCAACGCCAGCATCGGCGGCTGCAGCACCGGCCGCCGGGTGCTGGCGGTGTCCTTGAACAGCAGCCACCACAGCGCGACGCCGAGCACCAGCAACGCGGCCAGCACCAGCGCGACGGTCACCAGCAACGGGCGACCGCGCATGCCGGGCTCCGGCCGAGGGGGTTGATGGGCCGTCATGCCTCAGCCCTGCGCCTTGCCGGTGACCAGGCCCACTTGGGCCAGCTCCAGGCGCCGCAGCAGGTCCAGCACCTCGACCACGCGGGCGTACTGCACCTGCGCGTCACCGCGCACGATCACCGGGAAATCCGGCGTGGTCGCGCGCTCGGTGCGCAGGCGGTCTTCCAGCTCGGCCATCGTTACCGGGTAGGCATCGAGGAACACCTGGCCGCTGGGGTCGATGGTGATCGCCTTGGTCTTCGGCTTCTCCAGCGCGACGCTGTTGCTGGCCTTGGGCAGGTTGACCTCGATGCCGGGGATGGAGGCGTTGCTGGTCAGGATGAAGATCACCAGCACCACCAGCAGCACGTCGACGAAGGGCGTCACGTTGATGCCCTTCTCGCGCTTCTTGATGCCGAACTTCGCCTTCTGGCCCATGGTGCGCCCCTCAGCCCTGGACCGCAGCCGGGCCGCGCCCGTCCTGCTCTTCGGCCAGGCGCGCGGCGAACTCGTCGATGAACACCGCCATGTCCGCACCGATCGCTTCGGCACGCGCGCCCAGGTAGTTGTAGCCGAACAGCGCCGGGATCGCGACGCCCAGACCGGCTGCGGTACACAGCAGCGCCGCGGCCATGCCCGGTGCCACCGAGTTGATGTCCACCGCGCCCGCCATCGCGGCCACCACGAACACCAGCATGATGCCGATCACGGTGCCGAACAGGCCCACGTAGGGCGCGCCTTCGATGGTGGTCGACAGCCAGTTCATGCGCCGCGCCATCGCCTCCTGCTCGCGCACCATCACTGCATCCATCGAGGCGCGGATCGCCGCGATGGTGGCACCACTGAGGTAACCGCTGTTGCCATCGCGCTGGTGGCGCTGCTGCATTTCATCGATGGCCACCCGGTAGATGCGCCACAGCGAGCCATCGTGCATGGCGGTCGGCGCCTTGCCCTGGCGGTCCATGTCGGACAGGGTGCGCAGCGGTACGCCGGACAGCTTGCCGAAGCTCTCGGTGAACACCGCATTGGCCTTGCTGGTACGGCCGAAGTGGCGGCTCTTGGCGATCATGATCGCCCACGACAGCAGCATCATCAGGCCAAGGATGGCGACCACCACCCAGGCATCGAACGGCATCGCCTTGAGAATGAAGGCGAAGTGGCTCTGCCCGGCCGACTGTTCGTCGGCGCCGTAGCTGATCAGGCGCGAGTCGGCCCCTTGGGCAGTCGCGTCGGCCAGCAGCAGTGCCGCCGGGCGTGCTACCCGCGAAATGCGCAACTCGTCCAGGGCACCTTCGAAGCTGGCCAGCGGCTGCGCCGCGCCCGGCACGTCGGCGCCGACCACCGGCGCGGTGGCCAGCGCCGGCAGCGCACCGCTCAGCTGGGCGACCACGCGACCATTGAGGTACAGCTGCAACGCGCCCTTCTCCGCAGTCAGCGCCACATGCGCCCACTGCCCTTCCGGAATCGGCTGCGCCGGGGTGCTGCGCTGGCCATTGAGCTGCACGAACGGCACGCGGTTCTCGATGCCCAGTACCAGTTCGGACGCACCGTCGCGACGCGCGTAGATCGCCTGGGCCGCCGTGTTGCTGCCCGGCTTGATCCAGGCCGAAACGGTGAGCGGCGCGCCCGCCTCCTGCGCCAGCGATGCGCTGGCCGGCAGCGGCAGCGGGCCGGCGCCCAGCTGCACGCCGCGGCCGATCACCGCGCCTTCCGAGGGCGGCACCACGGCACCGGCGTTGTTGCCATAGGCGGTGGTGTCGCGTGCCGGCGCATTGGCCTCGGCAAAGTGATAGACCAGCGTGTAGTCCGGATCGAACACCTGCTGGCCGTTACCGCTGGCCGGGGCCTTTTCATTGCCGTAGTACATCCAGATCGTCTGCGGCGCGGCGGCACTGACTGCTGGCACGTCCACCCAGACCAGGGCCAGCCCGAGCGTGGGATCGAACTGTTCGACCTGGTGGGCCAGCACGGTACGGCCATCACCCGAGACGAAGCGCAGGTCGTTGCCCGCGTCCTGGGTACCGTCGAAGCCGAAGTTTCCGGTATGCAGGCGCAGCAGCAGCGGCGTGCGTCCCGGGTCACCGGCCAGGCCCGCGCCCTGCGGTCCGGCGTCGATGGTGATCGGCTTGCGGTACTTCCATTCGGCCTGCCACCAATTGGCATCGGCCGCAGCCGCAGGCAACGCGACCAGCGCGGCCAGCAGCAGCAACACTCGGGAAAGCAAACGGTCCATGCGAGGGGTCTCCGGAGAACGCATGTTCGAGGAAAGGGTCAGTAGCTGGTGCTGAGGTTGAAGTGCAGGCGCGGGTCGTCCTTGCGCGTGACCGGGCCATCGGCATAGGGCCAGGCGTAGTCCAGGCGCAGTTGCAGGTGGTCACCCAGGCGCAGCTGCGCGCCCAGGCCGACCGAGGCCAGGTTGTACTTGTCCCGCTGCTCGGGCAGCGGCTGGCGCAGGCGCAGGTAGGCCGCATCGGCAAAGCTGTAGACACGCAGGTCGGTGCCGCTCCACAGCGACCACGCCGGGGTGCGCCATTCCAGGCTGGCCAGGCCGCCGTAATCGCCGATCGCCTCGGCCGACAGGTAGCCGCGCACGGTGTACATGCCACCTGCGGCGAACTGCTCGGCCGACACCAGCGGCGCATCGGTCACCTGCAGCGAGCCGCGCGCATACCACTGCCAGTCGCTGCCGAAGGTATGCGTGTTGGCCACGTCGGCCTTGAAGGCCACGAAACTCGGGTCGGCCCAATAGCGCTTCTGCCCGAACGCAGTGGCGTCGCTGCCGTAACCGAACAGGCGGCGGGTACCGGCCACCAGCTGGGTGTTGATGCTCAGCTGATCGTGCTCGTCCTGGCGCACGCCGACGAAGGCCAGGGTGATCGGCGCGTACTTCAGCGGCGTCTTCAGGCTGTCCTTGCCCATCTGGGTGTCTTCCTCGGTGTCCTTGAAATCCACACCGAGGCTGAGCTGGCGCCACCATTGGCTGCTGCCGGCCAGGCGATAGTTGAGCTTGAGGCCGATCGAATGGCCGTTGCCGATCACATTGGTGCCGGTGCCGGTGCCGACCTGCCCGCCTGCATTCAACACGCGGCTGTCGGATGTGTAGCCGGAGGCTTCCAGGCTCCACGGCGTACCTTCGAACGGCATCGTGTACGAGGCGGAAAAGACCTTGGCCTGCTTCGTGTCTTCCGGCGCCAGGTACACGCCGATGTTGGCGCTGTGCCCCCGCTTCCACAGGTTGTCGTAGGCCAGCGACGCACTCAGGCGCAGTTTCTCGGTGTCGGCGCTGTGGTCGTTGTTGAGCGCCGCACTGGCGCGCCACGGCGACTTCTCCTCGACCTGCAGGTCCACATCCATCGTGCCCGGCACCTGGCCCTCGCGCACCAATGGCATCACCTGGCGACGTCCGCCTTCATTCAGTGCCGTCAGCTCCTTCTGCGCCTGGTCGAAATCAGGTACCTTGCCCTCGGCCAGCGCCGGCACGCGTTCGCGGATGCGTCCGGGCGATTCGTTGCGGGTGCCGACCACGCGCAGCTGGCCGATCGGCGTCTGCTGCACCTTCAGCAGCACCACGCCGCCACTGACCTGCTGCTCGGGAAGCTCGACGTAGACCGACTGATAGCCCGCCTGCTGATAGAGCGCATGGACCGCATCGCGCGCCTTCTCGACATCGGCCAGGGTCTTGCCCGGGCCGAGGAACGGTTCCACCGCGCGCTCAATGCCCCGGGGATCGAGCACGGTATTGCCGCGCACGATGTATTCGTTGATGTTCACGCTGGGCGCAGGCGCCGCCTCCTGCGCGAACAATGGCAGCGGCATCGCGGCTAGGGCCAGCACCAGTGGATGCAGGCGCAGCGGAAGGCGGGCGGCTCGGCACGGAACAGGAGTCATCGAAGGCATCGCGTCGTATCGAAGGGAATGGCCAGGGAGCGGCGCGTGGGTCTACCAACAGGACGTGCACGTCGCGTCAAAGCCGCCAACAGTTTTGTGACAGCCCTGTCATCTTTTGACAGCGCCGCGATGCCCGCAGGCGGACCCTGCATTCGCCACACGTCTTCATGGCAGAACATCGATTTCTGCGGGAGATTCGAGATGCGTGAATCGCCGATGGTGGGCCTGCGCGCTGCCCTCGCCCTTGCCCTGCTGCTGGCACTGCCACCAGTGCGCGCTGACGCCGTCGCGAAGAAGCAGGACGATGCTGCGCCCTGCATCGACGTGCAGGTCAATGGTGAGCGTATTCGGGCCTGGGACTGCCTGCAGCGCAAGCTTGCACCGGCACCGAAAGCAACGAAGCCATCGGCACTGCCGGAGGCGGAGCGACTGATGCGACAGCCCGGCAACGAGCGGATGCAGTACAACCTGGAAGGCACGCGCCAGCGCATGGGCGATGCCTTCGGGCGCTCGGTGGTGCCGCAGCGACCTGCGCGCTGAGCCTGCCAGGCCTTCGCCGAGCCCACGCTCGGCAGGATCTTGTAGAGTCGAGCCATGCTCGACTGTCCGTCCAGACGCAGCCGAGCGTAGGCTGGGCTTTATGGGGCGGCCGGCACGATGCCATCGCTTGGAACCGGCGGCAGCTCGGGAACCGGCAGGCGGCGCGACCGCCCCGCCTGGTTCAGTTCCACCGCGTTGGCGCTGATGCTGGCGAGAACCGTGCAGGGCCCCAACCGCTGGCCCGGCGCGTAGGCTTCGGCAGGACGGCCATCCACGGAAAGCAGCGCCAGCGGCGCGTGGTCGCCGGCCATAACGCCCAGCACGACCACCTCGGTCTGCACCGCACCGGGGGACAGCAACCGCACCAGCGGCAGGCTGGCCACCGCATCGAACAGGGGCCTTGCAGTGGCCTCTGCGTGCGTTTCGCTGGCCGCCGCCGTGGGCGCCACCGCAGACAGGGTCACACCCCAATAGGCCACCACCGCCAGCAGCAGGGTTGCCGCCAGCAACGTGAGTATGCGATTGCGATCCCAGCGCCCGCCTTCCATGTTCCGCACCGTCGCCACGTTCGTGTCCGCTTACGCTAGCAGCTGCCGCTGACGCTTTTGTTTCATCATGCGTGCCTACGCTGGCTGGTATCGACCCGGACAGGAGGCGACGTCGATGCAGCACATGCCGCGGGGTTTCACCCTGCTGGAACTGATGGTGGTGCTGGTGATCATCGGCATCTGCACGGCGGGCATCGGCCTGGGCCTGGGCAGCCTGCTTGATCCGGGTCGCCAGCTGCGACAGGAAGCCGAGCAGCTGGCGCAGCGCCTGCAGGTAGCGCGCGACGAGGCGCGCATCGACGGCCGTCCGCTGCGCTGGCAGGCCGACGCCACCGGCTACTGGTTCAGCCGTCGCGAGGGCGCCCGCTGGGTAGACGTGCAGCGCGACGACCTGCTGCGCCCGCAGCGGTGGCGGCCCGCAGGCCTGGCAGTGCAACCGGCCACGCCGATTGAACTGAGCCCGGAGTGGATCGGCGTGGCGTGGGAACTGACGCTGTCGTTGCAGGGCCGCCAGCTGCGTCTTCGGGATGATGGCAGCGGACAGTTGCAGGTCGAGCAGTGAGGCGGGGAACGCGCGGATTCACGCTGATCGAAGTGCTGATCGCACTGGCGATCGTATCGATTGCGCTGGCTGCGGTGATGCGGTCGGTGGCAGTGGCCACCGATGATCAGTCGCGCCTGCGCGACCGTCGCCTGGCGCTGTTGTGTGCGCAGGACCGCTGGCAGGAGCTGCGCCTGGGCGGACAGGCAGCGCCCGATGCACGGCAGCGCTGCGTGCAGGGGCGCAGCCGTTTCCTGGTGCTGCAGCATATCGGCACGGGGAGTGACGGACAGCCGCAACTGGAAATCAACGTGGTGGCCGAAGATGCACCGCGGCAGTCGCTGGCGCGGCTGCAGCTGCCGTGGGCGGCAGTGCAATGAAGCGAGCGGCAGCAGGCTTCACCCTGATCGAGGTGATGATCGCGATCACCCTCATGGGCGTGCTGGCGCTGATCTGCTGGCGTGCGCTGGACAGTGTGGCCAGCAGCGACCAGCGCCTGCGCCGGGCCGATGCCGAAACCACGGCGGCGCTGCGCGTTCTGCAACAGTTCCAGCGTGATATCGAAATGCGCGCAGACGACGCGCTGATGAATGGCGCGGTGCGCCCGGCCGATCAGCCGCAGCGGTTGCTGCTTCCTTCGCTCGCAAGCGAGCGGCATCCGGATGGAAGCTTCGCGCTGGAGATCACCCGCAGTGTCGGCAGCGACGGGCTGCGTTGGCAGCGGGTACGCTGGTGGCGCCAGGGCAGCACGCTGTGGCGGGCCAGTGGTGCGGCGACGGACCGGTATCCCCTGCCGGCGCCGGAGCCGTCAACGGGCATTGCGGTGGCGCATGAGGTGCAGCAGTTCGAGGTACGGGCGTGGCAGCCGGGCGCAGGCTGGGCGATCCTGCCGAGCGAGGGCGAGGTGCTGCCGGCCACTGGGCTGGAACTGCGGTTGGGCCTGCGCGATGGACGCGGGCCGTTGAGTTACCGGCGGGTGCTGGCGCTTTAGGACGCTTGCCTGCAACGCATCCACGCATGGCGTGGATCTTATCTCTTGCCGATCTGGCACCTTGGGTGCCGAGAGCCCGGCGTGGGCGACCGTGTGGATCCAGGTCTTGCGACCGAGAAGTAGCTTGGGTCCCCACGCCGGATTCTCCCTGAACCGC